>CAYOXI010000163.1:0-2552 GCA_964407855.1 uncultured Chromatiaceae bacterium | reverse complement strand
CGCCACATCCTCCGCAACACGTTGTCCTTCATCACCAGGTGATGCCACAGGGCGGCCACCACATGCAGGCCGAGCACCACCGCGCCGATGCGCCAGCAGGTCTTGTGGATGTTCGCGTAGTACATGTAGCCGGAGTTGTCGGCGGCCTGGGGCACCAGGCGGGGGACGCTGTCCCACCCGAAGAAGTAGATCGGAAACTGCCCCTCGTAGGCCGACAGCGTGGCCCAGCCGGACAGCGGAAAGGCCAGCAGCAGGCCGTAGAGAAAGCCGTGGGTGAGCCGGGCAAGGCCCCGCTGGTAGGCGGCGAGCCCGGCCGGCAGGTCCGGCGTCGGGTTGGTGACCCGCCAGCCGAGGCGCAGCGTGACCAGGATCAGGATCAGGAAGCCGTTGGTGTGGTGGGCCATGGACAGGCGCAGCAGCGACGAGAAATCCCGGCTGTTGGTGGCGATCAGCTCCCGGTAGACCTCGTTCATCCAGAAGCCGAGTGGCACCTGCACCAGGATCATCACGGCGATGGTCCAGTGCAGGGTCCGGGACACCAGGCCCCAGTGCGTTGCGCTGTTGCGGATCACGCGGGATCGGCCTCCGCCTGCAGCCGGTCCAGTACCTCAACCAGCGTGGTCACAGGCTGGGCGCCGGACAGGCCATAGCGCCCGCCGAAGATGAAAAACGGCACGCCGCTCACCCCCGACTCCCGCGCGGCCGCGATCATGGCGGTGACCTCGGGCTCGTCGGTGCCGGCCCGCAGCCGCCGCTCCACAGCGACCGGATCCATGCCGGCTTCGCCGGCCAGCCGCGCAAGCACGGCGGGGTCACCGAGGTCCTCGGAATGCGTGTGATGGGCGGCAAAGAGCTGCTCGGCCAGCGCGCTCTGATCCACGCCGGCAGCCCGGGCGTCGGGCAGGCCGGCCAGGTGCAGCAACACGTGGGCCAGCAGGGTATTGGGCGAGCGGGCGCCGGGCCGGGTCTCGAAGCGCAGGCCCTCGGCAGCGCCCGTGGCCTGCATCTGCGCCCTGATCGTCTGCGCCCGTTCGGGGCCGAAAATGGCCGCGTAGTGCGCTTCCCGGTCGCGGCCTTCCCGGGGCAGGTCGGGGCTGAGCTGGAAGGGCAGCCAGCGGATCTCGACGGGCAGGGCCGGCCGCGCCGCGAGGGCCTGTTCCAGCCGGCGCTTGCCCACATAGCACCAGGGGCAGACCGGGTCGGACACGATCTGGATCTGCAGCGGCGCGGCGATGGGTTCCTGCACTGGGCCTTTTCCTGTACACGCTGGCCTCAAGTCCCGCCGGGACTTAAACTGTCGGGCCGCGGGTTGCCAGTCGCAGCCCCCGGTTACCGACCCCGGGACACATTATGCACAGCCACCAGCGGCCTGGCGGGCCTGGCCTGCCCCAGAAAAACCCCGCCCCGCGACACCTGGCTCCGGCCAGGCAGGGGCTCTATGACCCGGCCCACGAGCATGATGCCTGCGGGGTCGGCTTTGTCGTGGACATCAAGGGACGCAAGTCCCACGCCATCCTGGCCCAGGCCATCCAGGTGCTGCGCAACCTGGATCACCGGGGTGCCTGCGGCTGCGAGGTGAACACGGGCGACGGCGCCGGCGTGCTGCTGCAGATGCCCCACCGCTTCCTGCTGCAGGCCGCCGAGGCGGAGAGCATCGCGCTGCCCGGGCCGGGCGAATATGGCAGCGGGCTGCTCTTCCTGCCCCGCAGCGCCAGCAAGCGCCGCAAGCTCGAGGAAAAATTCGAGCAGATCGTGCAGTCCGAGGGCCAGGCGGTGCTCGGCTGGCGGACCGTGCCCACCCGCAACGCGAGCCTGGGCGAAACGGCCCGGGCTTCCGAACCCTTCGTGCGCCAGGTCTTCATCGGCCGGGACCCCGCGCTCAACAACGGGCCGGCTGACGGGCTGGCCTTCGAGCGCAAGCTGTACATCATCCGCAAGCGCGCCTACAGCGAGATCCGCACCTCGACCATTGACGGTGCCGATTTCTGGTACGTCTGCAGCCTGTCCTGCAAGACGCTGGTCTACAAGGGCATGCTGCTCACCGAGCAGCTCACGGAGTACTTTCCCGACCTGCTGGATCCGACCATGGAGACGGCACTCGCGATGGTGCACTCGCGCTTCAGCACCAACACCTTCCCGAGCTGGGACCGGTCGCATCCCTACCGCTATCTGGCCCACAACGGCGAGATCAACACGCTCCGCGGCAACATCAACTGGATGCATGCCCGGGAGGCGCTGTTCGAATCCGAACTGTTCGGCGAGGACATGGCGGCCATCCCGCCCATCGTCAATCCCAACGGCAGCGACTCCGCGATGTTCGACAACGTGCTCGAACTGCTGGTGCTGGCCGGACGCTCCCTGCCCCACGCGATGATGATGATGATCCCGGAGCCCTGGTCGAACCATGCCCGGATGGATGACAGCCTGCGGGCCTTCTACCAGTACCACGCCTGCCTGATGGAGCCCTGGGACGGCCCTGCGTCGATCGCCTTCACCGATGGCCAGATGATCGGCGCGGTGCTCGACCGCAACGGTCTGCGCCCGTCGCGCTA
>CAYOXI010000162.1:0-2555 GCA_964407855.1 uncultured Chromatiaceae bacterium | reverse complement strand
CTCGTGCGGGACTTTCACCCGCGATTCAACGCCAGCTTTCCTGGCGTACTAAGCGCTCCATCATCCACATAATTTCGCGCGTATGACCAGTCTGGCACGGTGTCGCCCTTCAAGTGAAGGAGGACATCACGATGAGCGATCGTCACGCGCTACCGAAACGGCTCTTGTTCTGGGCGCAGCATCTGCAGCAATGCAGCCTGCACGGGTTATCTCTGTCGGCCTATGCGGCTGAGCACGGCCTGGCGGCGAGCTCGCTGTATGCGGCCCGCTCGACGTTACGCCGGCGCGGGCAGTGGCCCTTGCCACCGACGCGCTTCCTACGCGTCGCGACCGACGCACCCGCATCACCGGTGACCACCGCGTCGGTGGCAGCGCCGTTGTATCGTATCGCGCTTCCCAATGGCGTCGTCGTCGAGACCGCGGGCGGCGAGTTGAGCACGGTGCTGACGGCCGCGGCCGCGCTGTCATGATGCGGCCGTCGAACACGCTCCAATCGGTCTATCTCTGCCTTGAACCGGTCGACTTCAGATTGCAGATCAACGGACTCGCGGCTCGCGTCCAGGAGGACCTGGCGCTCGATCCGTTGTCCGAGCACCTGTTCGCGTTCACCAACCGTCGTCGCGACCGCGTGAAGGTGTTGTACTGGGAGCGCAATGGATTCGTGCTCTGGCAGAAGCGTCTCGAGCGTGACCGCTTCCACTGGCCGCGCGGCCACGAGCAGACTATGACGCTGACTGGACAGGAGTTGAACTGGCTGCTCGATGGCTTCGATCTGCGCCAGTGGCGACCGCACGCACGGCTGCATTACACGCAGGTTGCGTGATGATCGGTGCGCACTGATCAGGGCTTGAAAAAAACACTGGACAAAGACGATCGACGGGATCAATCTCAGCGCCATGTCGTTGCCCGTTCACGATCTGCTCCCCGACGATATCGCGTCGCTGAAGACCATCATCACGCACGAGCGCATGACGAAGGCGGACGCGTTGTCGATGCGCGATGCGGAGATTGAACGGCTGCGGCTGCAAGTCCGTTTGCTGCTCGCACAACGCTTCGGGGCGAAGAGCGAGCGGGTGTCGGAAGAGAGCCCGCAGCTTGGCTTGTTCAACGAAGCGGAAGCCGAGGTCGACCACGCAGCCGCCGCCGAGGATGACACGGAGGCGGCCGTCACGACGGTCGCCGCGCACACCCGCCAACGCGGCCATCGTCGGCCCTTGCCGGCCCACCTGCCGCGTGAAGACGTCGTCCACGACTTGCCTGACGCGGAGAAAGTATGCCCGCACGACGGCACGGCGCTGACGTTGATGGGTGAGGCGACGAGCGAGCAGCTCGACATCATCCCGGCGCAGATCCGGGTACTGCATCATCGGCGGCTGAAGTATGCCTGCCCGTGCTGCCACCAGCACGTCGTCACCGCGCCGATGCCGGCGCAGCCGATCCCAAAGAGCCAGGCGAGCGCGGGCTTGCTCGCCAGCATCGCGACGGCCAAGTACGCCGATGCACAACCCTTGTACCGGCAGAGCGGGCAGTTCGAGCGGCTGGGCTTCGAGGCTTCTCGACAGACCTTGGCGAGCTGGATGGTGCGCTGTGGCGCGTTGGTCCAGCCACTCATCAATCTGCTGCGCGACCGGCTGCTCGAGAGCGCCTATCTGCGCATGGATGAAACGACGGTGCAGGTGTTGAAGGAGCCTGGCAAAACCGCGCAGTCGACGTCCTATCTGTGGGTGCAGCAGAGCGGCGAACGTGACCGGCCCGTCGTGCTCTACGATTACGCGCCGACACGCTCGGGCGAAGTGCCCAAGGCCTTGCTCGGCGACTTCCGCGGCTATCTGCAGACTGACGGTTACGCCGGCTATCACGCCGTCGTGGCCGCCAACGACCTCGTCCCGGTCTATTGCTGGGCGCATGCGCGCCGCTACTTCGTCGAGGCGCTGAAGGCGCAGGGCTTGAACCCGAACAAATTACCGACCAAACCGCCCGACAAGGCGCGCCGGCCGTTGAAGGCGCTGGCCTTCATCCGGCATCTCTATGCGATCGAAGCGCGTCTGCGGGACCGGCCGCCGGACGAGCGTCAAGCGCGACGCCAAACCGAGAGTGTGCCCGTGCTGAACGACTGCCGCGCCTGGCTCGACGGTCTCTTGCCGAAGGTCCTGCCCGGGTCACCGCTCGGCAAGGCGCTCGGCTATCTCGATCGCCACTGGCAAGGACTCATCCGTTACTGCGAAGACGGCCGTCTCGAGATCGACAACAACCGCTGCGAGAACGCCATCCGGCCGTTCGTGACGGGGCGAAAAAACTGGTTGTTCAACGACACGGTCCACGGCGCTCGGTCGAGTGCCAATCTCTACTCCCTGATCCAGACGGCGAAGGCGAACGGGCTTGAACCCTATGCTTATCTTCGCCGGGTCTTCACGGAGCTACCGCGCGCTACCACCGTCGCCGATATCGAAGCCCTGCTGCCCTGGGCGACAACGACCGGCAGCTGACCATATCCTCCCCGCCGCCAAACACGTTGCTGCATCCCTGCGCAACTACGTGGTTTACTTACCGCTTAC
>CAYOXI010000161.1:0-2603 GCA_964407855.1 uncultured Chromatiaceae bacterium | reverse complement strand
CCAACAACACCCAGTTGCCGGTGTTCCTGCCGGAAGAAGGCGTGATCATCACGGACGTGGTCGCCGCCCAGCCACGCGCGCTTCCGCCGTTCATCTATGACCTTGACCAGTCGGGCAGCGTGGATCCGGCCCTGCTGGCCGAAGGCGTGGGCATCCTGGACATCAGGAGCGTCTACGACATCGACGGCACGGCAGGGGTGAACATCCCCGTGATTGCCGATCCGGCCGTGACGACGGCTGCCGGGCGTCCGGCCCGCTTCCTGCGTATCGAGAAGCCGGTTTCCCTGCCCGACGAGGACGTTCTCGACTTCGACAACAGTGCGTTTGGCGTCAGCCAGGCGCAGGGCATGCGGGAGATCCTGGGTTACGTGCCGGTCGAGCCTGATGGCTCGGTCGTGGCCAAGGTTCCGGCCAATGTGCCTTTCGCGGTTTCCGTACTTGACGGCAATGGCCGCCGTACCACGGCCCGTCACCAGAACTGGTTGCAGGTGAGGCCGGGGGAGGTGCTGAGCTGCAATGGCTGCCACAGCAACCAGAATCCGGTTTCCCACGGGCGCCGCGATGCATTCAACACTGCGTGGGCGGGCGCGACGCTGGACGGCTTGCCCTTCCCGAACACCGAACCGGCCTTCTTCGCGGAGTTCGGCGAGACCATGGCCCAGGTGAAGCGCCGCATCAGCTGCGCCACTGACTGCGCGTTGATCGTGCCCAGCGTCGATGTCGTCTTCGATGACATCTGGACAGAACCCGTGGCTGCCGGCCGCGCCAGGGACGACAGCTTCGCGTGGCGCTACCTCGACCTGACCACCGAGTCGCCGACCATCGCAGACTGCCTCGCCCAGTGGTCGCCCACCTGCCGGATCACGATCAACTACGAAGCCAACATCCATCCGCTCTGGTCCCAGCCCCGTGTTGTGCTGGACGTGGACGGGGTCACCGTCCTGGCTGACAACACCTGCATCAGCTGCCACTCGCCGGTTGATGTGGCCCAGATGCCCCAGGTCCCCGCCGGCCAGCTGGATCTGACTGATGGGCCATCCGACCTGAATGCCGACCACTTCAAGGCCTATCGGGAACTCCTGTCCGGCGACAACGAGCAGGTGCTGGTTGATGGCGTACTGCAGGATCTGCTGGTTGAGGTGGGCATTGATGAGGTGACCGGGGATCCGATCTTTGCGACGGTGCCGGTAGCCCCGCCCATGACCACCGCCGGGGCCCGCAACTCGGGTCGCTTCTTCGATCGCTTCGCCGCGGGCGGAACCCACGAAGGACGGCTGACCGCGGCCGAGCTCCGGCTGCTCTCCGAGTGGGTGGATATCGGCGCCCAGTACTACAACAACCCGTTCCTGGCACCGCTGAACTGATTCTCCCAGGGTGCCCCGATGCGTCATCTCGTCATTCTTGCAATGCTGGTTTCCTTGGCCCTCGTCACACCAGCTTATGGCAAGAAAAGTCACTATGAGGCCGTGGTGGCCGAGCCGTTTCTCGAACTCCACACGGGTCCGGGGCGGGGCTATCCAGTGTTTCACGTGGTGGATCGGGGCGACCGGGTCGAGGTGCTCAAGCGCCGGACCGACTGGTTTCGGGTCCGCACCCCCAACGGCATCGAGGGCTGGGTAAAGCTGGAGCAGATCGCGCAGACCCTGGACATCGCAGGTATGCCGACCCGGGTGGAGGACCCTGGCCTGGATACCTACGCCGGACGACGCTGGGAAGCCGGTGTTGGTCTCGGGGAACTGGAAGGGGCCACGGTGATTGCGCTCTATGGCGCCTATCACTGGACTCGCAATCTCTCGACGGAGCTGCGGCTTGCCGACCTCAGCGGGGATTTCTCGACAGGCTGGCTGGCGACCGTGCATGTGGTCCACCAGCCCTTTCCCGAGTGGCGCATCTCGCCGTTCGCGTCGCTGGGGACAGGCGCGATCCGGATCGAACCACGCGCAACCCTGGTCCAGGCGGAGGACCGCACCGATCAGGTGGCCCAGGTGGGCCTGGGAGTGCGGATGTACCTGACCAAGCGGATTCTGGTCCGTGCCGAGTACAACAGTTACCTGACCTTCACGAGCCGCGAAGTCAACGAGGAACTGGACGAATGGAAAGCAGGATTCGCCTTCTTCTTCTGAGGGGTGCCAGCCTGGCAACGCTGGTGACCCTGCTCACCGGCTGCGGCCTGTTCGGGCGCGACAGCGGGGACGCGCCTGACAGCCGTGGCGCGGAACCTGTGATCAGTCCCGAGGTGGAGCGCCGCGAGATCAAGCAACCGAAGATCGATACCGAAAACTTCGAAATCACGGCCTTCGCCGGCCTGATCAGCGTCGAGGATTTCGGCTCAAACAGCATCATTGGTGCCCGGCTTGCTTACCACGTCAGCGAGGCCTTCTTCCTCGAGGCAGCTTATGCCCAGACCGGTGACGTGGACCGTTCCAGCGCGGAGATCCTCAACAACATCACGCTCTTTCCCGATGGCGACCGCGAGTACAGCTACTACAACCTGTCGCTCGGCTGGAACGTCCTCCCAGGCGAGGTATTTATCGGGCAACGCTGGTCGTTCAACTCGGCCCTCTACGTGATTGCCGGTGCGGGCAACACGAGCTTCGGGGGCG
>CAYOXI010000160.1:0-2620 GCA_964407855.1 uncultured Chromatiaceae bacterium | reverse complement strand
AGTAGGTGCCTTCAAATAATTTCGCGCTGATCGGATGCATGCGCAGGCGTCCATCCGCACTATCGAGACCTACTTCGAGATCTTCGAATAACATGCCAGCGAGCGTAGCGCGCTCCAGCGTCACGGTGCCGCGCGCCTTGAGGGCACGAATGAGATCGACCGGAATCTCGATGTCGTCGGTACTACCCGATTCCGCCGCTGCCGCATCCGCGGGCGCCATGTACCTGTCGAGGTCGACGCTGTCGGCAGCCAGCGTGAATTCCAGACGGCCGTCTTCAGTAAGGGGCACACTCAGTTGACCGGTGAGTGTCGTATCGTCGAGATTGAGTGACAGGTTCGTAAGCCGCGCCGCAGTTTCGCCGATGGCGGCGTCTGCTGCAAACGCAACACGAGTTAACGCGGCGGGATCCGCAGTTACCGGCGGTTCGGAACCCAGCGCCTGCATCAGGTCCTTGAGCGAAAACGGCAGCACACGAATGTTGGCCTGCACAGCAAGGTCGCCGGCGTAGGAAAACGGCTCAACCAACGCAGTAACCGAAAGATTCATTGCATCGAGGTCGATCTCACCTACGCTGACCGTCTCCGCATCCATGTCGACGGCGATACTTCGCGCACCGAGGCGCAGCTCAGTGGGCTCTGCCGCCAAGCCGCGCACCTCCCCGGCAACAGTGAGGTTGTCGAGCATGAGACTGGCGAACGACTCGCCGAGCGTTACCGTACCGTCGATATCCAGACGACCACCAAGGTCGCCCGGCTCGGCAGTAAAGTCGAACCCCGCGTCGAGCCCGAACGGCTCGCCCATGGCGATGCGGTCTGTTTCGAGAGTTAACGCACTGATCGTGTAGGCGCTGCCGGCCTGTGCATCGCGATAGGAAATATTTGCATTGGTGACGCGCACGTTCGCGATGTCGAGTGCAGCCGGTGCGGCGCTATCGTCTTCCGGCATGGTCGCGGCGTCGGGCACATCTTCACCGGCGGTGGCAAGATCTTCCCAGTTGGTTGTGCCGTCCGCTGCGACCTGCAAATTCAGCACCAGTGCGTCCAGCGTTGCCGTGCCGACCGCAACTTCCTGACGCAGGAGCAAAGGCAGCAACCGGACACTCAGTCGCGCCTGGTCGAAGGTCGCGAACGGCTCCGCGCCGAATCCTTCTGCATTACCCAATTCACTGCGGCCGATTTCAACGGCCAGCCAGGGGAACAGGCTGACGGCAAGATCGCCCTCGATGACGAACTCGCGACCGGTCGTTTTGGCGACTTGCCCGGAGATCCTGTCCCGGAAGTCGTTCGGATCGAAAAACATCACGAATGCGATCGCGGCGACGACACCGATGCCGACGATAGCGGCCACTGCGATCAGCAGAAATTTGAGGACTCGACCCATTATTGAAAACCCGTTGCGGAGGCTGGGCAGCATAGCAAATATGCGTCGGTGCTGCGGGTGGCGCTGGCGCGGGAATGTCGCAATATGGCGTCATTCGGGGCAGCTTGCGGGTGGATGCGGGGGACGGCAAAGCTTTTCCCATTCGCGCGCAGGCGCGCTCCTACAAGAGTCCGCAGGAGCCCCCCTCCCCATTCGCGCGCAGGCGCGCTCCCACCGGCCGAGACCCTCAGTCCTTGCAGAGGCTCAGGTCGCCGTTCAGGGTGCGGATGGTGACGCGGCTGCTGCCATCGCCTTCGGTGAACCTCAGCTCACGGCCCGGCGCGTAACGGCTGGTACGCTCCGGTTTCGGCCCGAAGCAGTTCTTCACGTTGCCGTTGAAGGTTTCGATATCGAATTGCGCGGACAGCTTGCCCTTGAAGAAAACGTCGAGGTCGCCGTTGATGGTTTCCACATCCACGCGCCCGTTCGGTAACAGTTCGGCCTCGAAGTCCATATCGCCGGAGGTGGTATTGGCTTTGACACGGGACCAGCGACCGTCGGCAACCATGAGGTCACCGCTGACCGAACTCATCTCGATTTCGCCCGCGAGGTCGCGCACATCGATATCGCCGCTGACCGAGTTCAATTGCGCACGTGAGGCTTTCCGGTTGCCATGCAGGTCGATATCCCCACTGACGGTTTCGACGTCGATGTCCGCCTCGAAGACCTCACTCTTTACGTCACCGCTGACCGTCGACAGGCGCTGCGCGCCACGCACGCCGCTGACCTCTATATCGATGCTGACTCCGCCCACCCTGACGCTGCTGTCCTGCGGTACACGGATCACAAGATCGGTTGCGATGGCCCGGCCGCTCCTGCGCCGTGTGTCCACGTGCACTTTGGTAACGTTGCCGTCACGTTCGAATACCAGCTCCTCCACGTCGCGGCCAAGTTCTCCGGTGACGTGTACTTCGGATCGCGACCAGCCTTCGACCCTGACCGAGCCAGCGGTGTTCTCGATCGATACCGTACCCGCTGCCGCGGCATCCAGCCGTCGGTCCACGTCTTCGGCTGCTGCCGAAAACGAGAGCGCGAAGCCCATGCACGCGAGTGCGGTTGTTTGCAAAAGATTCATAAGCGTTCGATTCCTTATTTCAGAACATTTTCTGAAATGCTGTGTTCGTTTGGCGCGAGCTGCGATTGTTCAATCCACTGATCGCAATCCTCAGATATCGTCACGTCGCATCACCGACGTAATGA
>CAYOXI010000159.1:0-2685 GCA_964407855.1 uncultured Chromatiaceae bacterium | reverse complement strand
AAACTGTCAACCATGTCCCTGGACTGATGTGTAAAGGATGTGTCTGGACCGTACCAATCGCCGGCTAACACGTGCTTGCAGACTGACCGGGCCCCATCTGGCGTCCTACACCGGCGTGGTAACGTCCTGGCGTCGCAATCGGTTGCCTTGGGGTGGGCTCGGAGGCCGGGTCCCGGCAGCTGAAGCACAAGTCCGTTGGGCGGCGGGAGGCGTATGTCGCGCTGGGCGCGTCGGTCGGACCTAGCACCTGACCGTCGTGCCGCCCGGAAAGGTGCAGTGCCCCTTCCACAACCACCACGGAGAGGAGGAGATGTTCCTGATCCTCGAAGGCGAGGGTGAGTTGCGGTTCGGGGACGAGCGCTATCCGATCCGCCCACACGACGTGATCGCGTGTCCCCCCGGTGGTCCCGAGGTGGAACACCAGATCCGCAACACCGGAACGACAACCCTGCGCTACCCGGCGTTGTCGACGATCGTCGAGGTCGAGGCGTGCGAGTATCCGGACTCGCAGAAAGTCCTCATCGTGACGGGGAATCGTGGCGAGAGACGGCTCCGAAAGATGTTTCGCGCGGAGAACACGGTCGACTACTACGACCGGGAGGCGAACGAGGAGCCGCTGCGGTGAGGCCTCCCCCCTGGCCCAGCCCCCTGCCGGCGGTCGGCGAGGGTGCAAGGGCTCCATTGCCTCCGGGACGCGGCACCGTATGATCCCGCCGTCCACCGGATGATCGCCCCTGCGAGGATGTCGTGACGAGGGATCGCTCCGCGTTTCAACGTGCCCCGATGCCTCGACCGGACGCGTACCGGCAGGCCCAGCGCCCGGCCGATGCCGACCCGGCTGCGCTACTGCAGGGCTTTGCAGTGAAGGAGCTTCGGCACTTCGGCCGTTCCCTGTTCGACCATCTGGTGGGCTGTCACGATCTGTTGGTGCGCTGGGGCGCGTCGCCGGAGCTGTGCCGGGCAGGGGCGTTCCACAGCATCTATGGTACGGCGACCTTCCCGGAGGTGACCGTTGCCCGGTCCGAGCGGGCGCGGGTTCGTGACGTGATCGGCGCCAAGGCGGAGGTGCCCGCCTTTCTCTTTTCTTTCGGGGATCGGCGCCGGCTGCTGCTCGAGAACGACGAGCCGCCCTATTTTTTCTGGACCGATCACGCGAGCAACGCGAGCCTCGCGCTCGATGTCGAGACGTTCCGCTGCCTGGTGGTCCTCGAGGCCGCCAACTTCATCGAGCAGCTTCCGTTCCTTGGCACAGTGCCGGAAGGCGTGATCACCGACATGCGGCGACGACTTGCGAGGCAGGACCGGTGGCTGACGCCGGCGATCCGCGACGCGCTACACGAGGCCATGGCCCAGCGACGGAATCAGGAGCCCGAGCCGTGAAGGGCCGACCGCTTTCGGCGTATGAACCCTGGCGCACTGCCGCCAACGTGCGCGGCGGAATCGACCATACACAGATTCAGGTCGTTCCCGGCCGCGGTGGGCCTGGGGACCTCGTGCTCGGCATCGTGGAGCCGCCGCCCGGAGCCGGCTTCGAGCTGCTCGACTCGGCACGCAGCCTGCACCGGCTCGAGGGGCCGCACCGCGTGCTCGCGGTGCTCGGGCCCCGCGATTCGTCGACCCACGTGTGCGCGACGCTTCCGGCCGAGGGTCTGCTGGTGGAGGAAGGCACCCGTGCCGATTGGGTCGCCGGCGAGAGCGGCATCGTCGGATGCCTGGAGCGAGCGCCCGCGTCGAGCCCGGTTCACCGGCCGGAGGCCGCGCTGCCGTTCCGCTGCGCGGGGTTGCTCGCCGATGCAGACGGCATCGTCAACATCCAGCGTTTCGCCGTTCGCCCACGGGTCACGCGCGTGAACCTGCCGATCGTCATGGTGGCGGCGACCTCGAGCGAAGCCGGCAAGACGGTGCTTTCCGGCGAGCTGATCGCGCGGCTGACGATGAGCGGGCAGCGAGTCGCCGCGATCAAGGTCACCGGTACGGGAGGCGTGATGGATTCCCTGCACCACGCCAGCAGCGGGGCCGTCGCCACCTTCGATCAGGTGGATGCCGGGCTCATCACGACCCACGGCTCCGCAGAAGACGTCCGCGCCCGGATTCCCGCGCTCTTCCGCAGCGCGCAAGAATGCAACCCCGACGTGATCCTCGCGGAGCTCGGCGGCGATCTCGTCAGCGCCAACAATCCGGCGCTCTTCGAGCTGCCGGAGCTGGTGGACCACACCGTCCTGCTACTGGTGATCGCCAACGACGCACTCGCCGCCAGCGGCGTCGTCACGTTGAACGATACGCGGTTGCACTATCCCCGGGAGCGGATCCGGTTCCTGTCGTCTCCGTTCCGCAATCACGTCGGCATGGCGCGCCGGATGGCATCGGTCGGTATCGAACCTGTCTTCGATCCGTGCTCGGCGGCCGATCTCGACCGGCTCGCTCGGGAGATCCGCTCGTCCCTGAAGAATCCTGCTCCGCCCGAGGCTTCCGCCGGCGGCATCCGTCCGCTGGAGCAGATCAGATGAACGCGGACGCCGCGGGGACCGCTGCGCATCCCCGCGCGGCGGAGCAGCGCGCCGCGGCGTTGTGCAGCTACCGCGAACGCGGAGTCGGGGTGCTGCGGGGGTTGCTCCCGGCCACGCCCGTGCAGGCGCTCGTCGAGGAGAGTGAGCGCCTCTGGCGTAGGTTCGAACCCGAGGGCGC
>CAYOXI010000158.1:0-2687 GCA_964407855.1 uncultured Chromatiaceae bacterium | reverse complement strand
GCGGCGTACCGAGCGATCCAGCACAAGCAGGCCGACCTGCCCTCGTCGCACGTGAACCTCGCGCTGCTCGAACTCGCCCTTGGCGACGCAGCTGCGGCGCGCCGCAACTACGAGACCGCGCTGCGACTCGCGCCGTGGTTCGTCCCCGCCGCCGTCAACCTCGCCGATCTCGAGCGCGCCGAGGGCGACGAGGCCGCCGCCGAGGCGCAGCTGCGCCGGGCGCTCGCGATCACGCCCGAGGCCGCCGGGCTCCACCATGCGCTCGGCCTCGCGCTGGTACGGACCGGCCGCCCGGAGGAGGCGCTCGAGGAACTCGCTCGGGCCGCCGCGCTGGATCCGGAGAGCGCATGGTACGCGTATGCCCACGCCCTCATGCTCGACGCGGCCGGGCACGCCGACGCGGCTCTCGCACGGCTCGCCGATGCCCACCAGCTCCGGCCCGGCGACCGCGACGTGTTGATCGCGCTGACCACGCTGTCGCTGCGCAACGGCCGCGACGAGGAGGCGGAGCATTGGGCGCGCTCGTGGGTCGAGGCCTTCCCCGACGACGACGAGGCGCGCGCCGTCCTTGCGTCGCTGTCAGCCGGCAGCGACCAGTGATCGCTTCGCTCGGTTGTACTCCCGGCACGGAGAAGCGAAAGACAGGAATCGGTGTACTGTCGGGCGCGGAGGATCCCATGCCCAGGACCGCCGCGACCCTGCTTCTCGCCCTGCTGCTGCTTGCGCCGATCGCAGGCTGTGACCGCCCCCTGGTTCTCCTGCCGGGAAAAACGCTCGAAGGCCAGACGGCCCCCGTTCCCGAAAGCTGGGAGTTCACCGACACCGTGAAGACGGTGCAGCTCGAGACGAACCCCGAAGATCCGTACTCGGTGAACATCTGGGTGATCGCCCTTGGCGAGCACCTCTACGTGCACGCCGGCGCGAATCGCGCCGCGTGGGTCGAGCACATGGAGGCGGACCCGCGCGCGCGGCTCCGCGTAGACGATTCGATCTACGAGCTCGCAGCGACGCGCGTCACGGCCCAGGAAGAGTTCGACCGCTTCAGCGACGCCTACGAGCACAAATACGGCCGCCGCCCGCGCAACGAGAACGTGACCGAGGCCTACCTGTTCCGGCTCGGCGCGCGCTGAGGAGCGAGCGGGCAGGGAGCCCCGCGACTTTCGGCACCGTCCGTTCGAGCTATCGTCCGCGGCTGATGTCGAGACGCATCCGTTGCCCCGGCGCTCTCGCCGGCGGACTCCTGCTGCTCGCATTCCCCGCGCTCGCCGAGCCGGCGCCGCCGTACCTGTACGGTCCACCGACTTCGCCCACCGTCGTGCGAGTCGGATTCCATCTCACCGATATCAGCGACGTCAACGAGCGCGAGGAATCCGTCGAGATGGAGGGCGAGCTCAGTCTGCGCTGGCACGACCCGAGGATGGCGTTCGATGTCGACGAAGCGAGTCCATCCCGAAAGATCTATCAGGGTGACTTCCAGTTCTCCGAGCTCTTCGACGGCTGGTGGCCACAGCTCGTCCTTGCCAACGGCGAGCGCGTCGTCGAATCGGGCGCGGTGCTGCTGAAGATCGACCCGGACGGCTCGATGACATACGTCGAGAAGTTCACCGCGCGGATCGAGACACCGATGGCCCTCCAGCGCTTCCCCTTCGACGAGCAGCGGCTCGAAGCCCGCTTCGAGGTCTTCGGCTTCGCTCGCGACGAAGTCGAGCTCGAGGTCGATCCCTCCCGCACGGGAAGATCGAGTCAGAACGTGATCGTCGCGGGATGGAGCCTGCTCGGCGTCGAAACGCGTGTCGAGGGCGACGACCGCACGGAGCAGGACGGGCACGACGAGACGATCCACCAGTTCGTCGTGACGTTCGACGTCCGGCGTCGGTCCGGCTTCGTCGTCGTCTCGATCCTGATCCCGATGACCCTGCTGGTGATGCTCACCTGGTCCGTGTTCTGGATGCACGACGATTCGATCTCCGACCGCCTCAACATCACGTTCATCGGCATCTTGAGCGTGGTCGCCTACCAGATCATCGTTCACGACCTGCTGCCGACGATCTCCTACTTCACGCTGATGGACGGTTTCCTGACCATCACGCTATTCGGGATGGCCCTGGGCGTCGTCGTCAATCTGGCGATCGATCGCATGAATCGGAGCGGTCGCCGCATCCTGGGCAACCGCATCGACAGCGTGTGCCGATGGGCGTTCCCGCTGGGCTTCGCGGCTGCGAACGCGCTGGTCTACGTGTTGGTGTGACGGTCTCGTGGACCTCCGCCTCCCGCGCGACCTGCGGGAGGCGGAGTCGATGAGTCCTCCTTCGCTTGATAAGAGAAGACCTGAGCGCCCGGATGGCAGCGCCCGCCCCGCCGCACGAAGCGCCGTCGCTGGGGAGGGGGGCGATCACAAGCCCAACCGGCAAGGGAATGCCGTCGACGCGGTCGGGTGACGCGGGCCATCACCGCATCCATGCAGGGGAATCCCGCTGTGGCAGGGGCGCTGGCGCGCTGCGGTTCGAGCACGACCGCCGGGGCGCGCGGACGCGTCGAAGAAGAAATCCGGGCCTACCACTCCGGAAATTGGCGACCGGATCTGATACAGATCCCCCAGGCCGAGAGTCGACAGGAGAGGGCGCCATGGCCAAGACCTGGGGCAGCCAGTATCGGAAGCTGGGACCGCGCGGCTTCCTGCGCTGGCT
>CAYOXI010000157.1:0-2751 GCA_964407855.1 uncultured Chromatiaceae bacterium | reverse complement strand
TCGGAAAACTCAACGGCCGCGACGTTTCCACCGGCTTCGAGCCGGCGCTGGACCAGGCGGTCCATCGCTACCAGTCGGTCTTACGTGCTGCGCATGTTTTCTGCAACGACAAACAACGAGACATTCGCCAAACTCTGGGCTTTCCGGAATCGGAAGACATTTCGGAAAGACAGGTCGCCTTGCGCCTGAACAAGAATAATTACGCGGTTTTGAAGCGCAACCGTCGCTTGACCTGAAAGCCTACCGGTGACAGAGCGCGGGCACCCTGATGCGTGCGGTCAGGGTGCCTGTCGTTTCGGTGTGGTAGGGCCGGCCGGTTCCGCCTCAGCCGTGTTTCCAGCTCCTGCGCCTGCTGATTGCAGTGAAAGGTATCAATGGAAAGAGTGACAGGAAGCCGGCTGAACTGCCGCCGTAATGGCTACCGTCGTGTCGATATCGAGGTCGGTGGCCGTAACATTGTAGGTGTACACCTCGCCTTCGGCGGCGACCTCGACCGGGGTGCTGGTGAATTCCGGCGGGTTGTTGATGGTGTCGTTCAGTGAAATCGCCAGGTCCATCTCTTCGTCGGTCTCGACCGATCGCGACAACTGATGGTCAGGCGAGATGTCGATGCCGGCCGAAAAGCTGATGGCCGTGGACCCGCTCTCAATGAATTGGTTGAGGTACAGTCGCGTACGGGATGACTGACCCGATCCACTGGCCAGCAGGTTGGTGACTACCAGATCGAGGTCACCATCACCGTATAAATCGGCGAGCACGCCGTCGGTCGGTATATCGCCCGAGGTACGGGCTCCTGCAGGCTCCAGCGCAGCGCTTTCGCTCGGCACTGAACTACAGAGGACACTTTTGCACATGAATGGCTTTATGCTCACTTATCATCCGACGACTGCCGCGAGCCTCAAAATCGACAATGTCACTGCTCCGGATCTGGGTCTCCTGGGAATTACTGTTTCGCTTGGTGGTGTAGAGTCATTTACGACCGGTCGCAATAACCTGGCATTAATCGACGGCTATGCGCTCGGTGTATCGTCTGAACGATTAGCCTCTGCGCTGGAAGACCAGGATGACGAATTCCTGGCTCGAATTCACGGCAATTACTGTGCCGTAATTGTTCAACCCAATGGCGATATCGTGGGTTTCTGCGATCGATACGGTGCTAAAACCCTGTTTTGGGAGACAACGGAACGGCACGGATTGGTCATTTCATCACGTTGGCTCGCCATGCCGGTATGCGACGTCAAGTGGGACGAACTGGGTCTGAGCGAGATGCTGCGCTACCGCTGGACAACAGGAACCGAGTCGCTGGTCGCTGGCATTTCTCAGCTACCCCACCAGTTCAGAGTTTCATTTCGTCGGGACGGCGAGGTGTCGCTGCTGCCAAAGGGACCACAACGCCGTTGGCCGACTCGGATTCGCGGCATGCCGTTCAACGAAAAGCTCGATGAAACCCGTACCGCATTAACCAATGCGATCGGCGAGGTTGCCCGGCACTATGACAACGCCGCCATTTTTTTGAGTGGCGGCGTAGACTCGTCGCTGCTGGCGGCACTGTCAAAATCCTGCTTCAGGAAATGTCTGCTTGTTACTTCAGTGTTTCCGGGTCAAGATAACCCTGAACTTGAGACCGCAAAGGCTTTTGCCGCTACCTTGGGCACCGAGCACCTGCTCGTTGATATTGATACCGCGAGGATTGAGAAGGATCTACGTGAACTGGTAACTGCAAAAGGAGGGCAAGTCAACTTTCATATGCTGGCCATGCAACAACTGTTGGCAGCCATCCCGGAAGACTACGAACTTGTGATCTGTGGCGATGGTGCGGATACTTTATTTGGACTGCGAGACTTTGCCAGAACAGAACAGTTACTGTACCGGAAGCGATTCGCGAACCTCATACCGTCCTTTGCTGCGTCGTTGCTGTCGCGGCTACCCAATGAACGAATCAGGAAATGGTGTCGTCTGAAAGAGACGTCCTATCTGGACATTTGCCTGAGGCATGAGCAAATACAATATGAACCGGCCTCACTGGAAGTTATCCGCGGGCTTGCCAATGCTGACACGGACAAACTGTTCATGCATGCGGCGGTCGAGAGATTTCGAACCCGGGCCAACGTCAACTTTCGCCGGCTGTTGCAAGGCGCAGCGTTGAAGTGCAACAGCGCCAATATGTTCAGGGAAATCGACTTGTCAGCGTCACGATTCGGCAAGAAGGTGTTCCTGCCATTTCTCGCAGAACCAGTGTTTCAGGCCGCGATGACCCTTACACGAGAGCAGTTTCTGGGCGACGAATACGTCAAGCCGATTTTGCGCGAACTTGCATGCGAACACTTCGACCGTGACCTGATTTACCGGAAGAAGCATGGTTTCGAAGTGCCTTTCAGGTTCTGGCTTGACAAGCCCCTTGGTCACCTGGTCGAGAAAGCAAAACAAGAAAGGCAACTTTTTGACGGCGAATTGCTCAGGGATCTGGACGTAAATGTTCACTATTCACTGTTCTGGACGCTCATTTGCTGGCAGCTGGTAACTGAGAACCTGCTGGCCAGGCAGCAGCGGCGGACCCTGCCTGCTATTGCGAGCCAAACTTTGTAGGAGCCCGTACCACGGGCGATCAGCCACAACGATTCTATTGCCACCTGTAGGAGCCCGTATCACGGGCGATTAATAAAATGCGGTGACTACCCGCCCGCAATCGCGCCGATAATAAGAAACGGTTCACTCCCCGACACAATCGCCTCCGGTAACGGCGTATCCACT
>CAYOXI010000156.1:0-2783 GCA_964407855.1 uncultured Chromatiaceae bacterium | reverse complement strand
TCGCCGTGCTCGCGCGGATAGTCCCGCGTCAGGGGTGCGACGGCGGCCGGGGCTGGCGCCGGCGCCGACAGGCGATACCCCACGCCCCGTACCGTCTGGATCAGGTGCTGGTGGCCGGTGGGTTCCAGGGCCGAACGCAGCCGCCGGATGTGCACGTCCACCGTGCGCTGGTCCACATAGGAATTGTTGCGCCAGACCCGGCTCACGATCTGTTCCCGGCTCAGCACCCGGTCCGGCTGGCTCATGAACAGGTTCAGCATCCGGAACTCGATGGGTCCGAGCTGCACCGGCTGGTTGTTGGCCATCACCCGCAGGCTGCGCACGTCCAGCACCAGGCCGGCGAGTTCCCGGATCTCGGGTACGCCATTGGCGTTTGCGCGGCGCAGTACGGACTGCACCCGGGCCAGCAGCTCATCCCGTGAAAACGGCTTGCTGATGTAGTCATCGGCACCGGCCCGCAGCCCGGCCACCCGGTCGGCCTCGCTGACGCGCGCACTGACGATGATCACGGGCAGGTTGGTCACCACATCGTCCGCTCGCCACAGCTTGAGCAACCGCAGGCCGTCCATGTCCGGCAGCTGCCGGTCGAGCAGCACCAGGTGGGGCGGGGCGCGACTCACTTCTTCCATGGCCGAAACGGCGTCCGCGGCCTCGGTGATCTCGTAGCCGGCGGGCTGGAGGATGAAAGCCAGCACCTGCCGTATCGGTCGCTCGTCCTCGACGATGAGTATGCGCTGCATCTGGTCGCCTCTTGGAGAAGTGCAGCACACCAGAGCCGTGTGACGTCTGTATGACGTTTGCGTAAAGAACCGTCGCATTCCTGTAACGCGTCTGTCTTATTTCGCTGCTTTAGTGTCGCCTCCAATCCCGGCCCGTGGCCCCGTCCCCCGGACGAAGACGCTCCGGCCGGCCTGATGAGAAACGATGTTGATGCTATCCCGGGCCGCCGGCGCACTGGCGCTCTATTGCCTGCTGGCGCTCGTCCCGCTCTACGCCCAGGACAGCAACGCCCGCCCGGAGCCGCGCTTCGACATCTGGGAGTTCCAGGTTTCCGGCAACTCGATGCTCGACGCCCGGGAGATCGAGAAGACCGTCTATCCCTTCCTCGGTCCGTCCCGGGCGGTCTCGGATGTGGAGCAGGCCCGCCAGGCGCTCGAGGCGCTGTACCGGGATGCCGGTTTTGGCGCCGTGGCCGTGAACATTCCCGAGCAGGACGTGGACCAGGGCATCGTCAGGCTCGAGGTGCTTGAAGGTACCGTCGACCGGCTGATCATCTCCGGCTCCACCTGGTTCTCGCCGGACCGCATCCGCCAGGCCACGCCGTCGCTCGCCGAGGGCACGGTGCCGGACCTGCCCCAGGTGCAGCGGGAGATCCAGGCGCTGAACGCGGCCTCCGCCGACCGGCGCATCACGCCGGTGCTGCGGCCCGGCCGCTATCCGGGCACGCTCGAAGTCGAACTCAAGGTGGATGACGACCCACCGATCCACGGCAGCCTCGAGTACAACAACCGCTACACGCGTGATACCACCCGCACCCGGGCCACGGCCACGCTCACTTACGCGAACCTGTGGCAGCGGGAACACGCAGCCACCCTCGGCTACCAGACCGCGCCGCAGGAAACCGACGACGTCAGCGTGTTCTTCGCCACCTATACGGCGCGCATTCCGGACTCGGCCTGGATCGCCTCGGGATACTTCGTGGATAGCGACAGCGCCGTCAGCACGGTCGGCACCCTGGGCGTCATCGGCAAGGGCCAGATTGGCGGACTGCGGCTGATCCGCCCGCTGCCCAATCTGGCTGGTGGCTTCCAGCGCCTGACCCTGGGTATCGATCTGAAGGACTTCGACGAGTCCATCGCGCTGACTGGCAACCAGCCGTCCATCGAGACACCCATCAGCTACGGCACGCTCACCGGCGGCTGGAATCTGACTTTCGTCCAGGAAGGTCGCCTGACAGAGCTCGGCCTGCGCGGCATCTTCGGCCCCCGGTTCCTCGGCAATGATGCGGCCGAATTTGCCAACAAGCGCACCCGCTACCGGCCGGACTGTCCGCCCCCGGAACCGGGACAGCCCGATTTCTGCCAGGGCGCCAAGTCCAGCTTTGCCTACCTCGGCTTTAACGTGTCGCACGAACGGGCGCTGGCGGACGGCGCGCGCTGGCGCGTGGCGCTCAGCGGACAACTCTCGGACACCGCGCTGATCAGCAACGAGCAGTTCAGTTTTGGTGGTGCGACCACCGTGCGCGGCTACCTCGAATCCCAGCAGTTTGCCGACGACGGGTACGCGGCCCAGCTGGAGCTTTTTTCGCCGGACTGGAGCAAGCGCGTGCCCGGTCTCAGCTCGGCAAGATTCCTGACGTTCATGGATGCGGGCCGGGGCCGGGTCCAGGACGCGGAACCCGAGCAGGACGACGATTTCTTTTTGTGGAGTGCCGGCTTCGGGTTGCGGGCGGCGCTGTGGGGCAGCCTGAACGCGAGCCTCGACTGGGCCTGGCCGTTGCGGGACAGCAGTGACGACAGCATCCAGGCCGGCGATGAATTCTGGCATTTCAACATAACGTGGGAGTTCTAGATGAACAAACTTTTATCTGCGTGCCACCGGTGGGTCACACGACCTCTCTAACTTGAGCGCGGAGGGATGGCTAAACGAAGACCCTTCCGGACGGGAGCAGCAAGAGCCCCGGTCCACGCAACAGCAGAACAGTCAACAAACGGCTTTTACAGTGGGAGTGATTATCAAATGAACGTCAGCCTGAAGATTTCAGCGGCGGTAACGACTGCAGC
>CAYOXI010000155.1:0-2793 GCA_964407855.1 uncultured Chromatiaceae bacterium | reverse complement strand
TGGTGTACTTCTTGGCGATCGAGATCACCAGGCGCAGGTTGGCCTCGACCATCTCGCGCTTGGCCTTGCGCGCCTTGGCCTCGCCGATGGCCATCTGCCGGTTCAGTTCCTTGATCTCGGCAATGACCAGTCGCGCGGCCTGCTCGATGGCGCCAAGCTGCTCCTGTTCGACCTTGATGACGTCCTTGCGGTCGCGAACGGCGTTGGCCCACTTTTCCTTCCCGCAGCGACGCAGGAGGTTGTCGACAAAGCGCGGATTCGACTCGTGACCAGGGAACGAACGCATGAACTCGGATTTCGGCATGCGCGACTTGTAGTGACAGAGATCGAGCACGTTGCGCTCATGGCCGCGGATGGACGTGGCGACTTCGCGCAACTTGGCAACCATCTGTTCGGTCAGCACCGGCGCGAGCTTGATGCTGAGGAATTCCTCGGCCATGTCGGCACGCAGCTTCTCGGCGCGATCGGCGGCCTTCTTGTCGCCTTCGTCGCGCTTGGCGGCAGCCTTGTCGAATTTGCCGTACAGCGCTCGCAACACCTCGATGCGTCGCTTCACTTCCTCCGGATCGGGTCCGGTATCGGGCGCCTCGTCCTCATCGCCGTCGTCATCGTCATCGTCGCTGTCGTCGGCACTGTCACTGTCATCAGCTGCAGCCGGTGCCGGCACTTCTTCGATCAGGTCGTTGAATCCGACCATCACTTCGTTGAGGCGGCGCTTGCCTTCGGCGTGTGAGTCGTAGGCCTCCAGCAGCAGTTCGATCGACCACGGGAAGCTGGCCAGCGCCTCGTTGACCTGATTCAGGCCTTCCTCGATGCGCTTGGCGATTTCGATTTCGCCCTCGCGGTTGAGCAGCGGCACCACGCCCATCTCGCGCATGTACATGCGCACTGGATCGGTGGTGCGACCGGCCTCCTCGGCGGTCGCGGCGAAGACAGCCAGAGCCTCTTCGGCCGCCGACTCGTCGTCGCCGGAGCCGCCGGTACCTTCACCGGTCAGCAGCAGGCTGGCGGCGTCGGGAGCCTCTTCATGGACGTCGATGCCCATGTCGCTGAGCATGTTGATGACATCCTCGATCTGATCAGGATCGACGATGTCTTCGGGCAGGTGATCATTGACTTCCGCATAGGTCAGGAAGCCTTGCTCCCGGCCTTTGGTGATGAGCAGCTTGATCTCGGACTGCGGCTCCGGAGTCTGTTCCATTCGGGGTTCGGCCACGGAATATGCTTCGGGGAGGTAAAAAGAACCTGTCAGTATACGCCCTGACAGGGGCCTTGGCCACAATTTGACCAGTAACGCTGTCCGCAGTTCCATCGCGGGCACGCGCCTTCCCCTGGTTCGGGAGAACCGCGTTCCCTTTCTTCACTTAACGTATTTCAGCGCCCGCGGCGGTCAAAAGATTTGTGTCAGCGCGCCGTGAGCCAGAAGGTGACTGGTCCGTCATTGACCAGGCCTACCTGCATATGGGCGCCGAAACGACCGGTTTCAACCACCGGATGCGCGGCCCGGCAGGAATCGACCAGCCGCGCGAACAGCCGCTGGCCGGCCCCGGGCTCGGCCGCGCGGGTAAAGCTTGGACGCATACCCTTCGCAGTATCGGCCGCCAGGGTGAACTGGCTGACCAGCAGAAGTCCGCCGCCACATTCGGCGAGCGAGCGGTTCATGCGGCCCTCGCTATCGGCAAATACCCGGTATCCGAGCAGGCGCTCGGCCATGCGTACCACCTGGGCTTCGCCGTCGCGGGGTTCGACCGCCACCAGCGCCAGCAGGCCGGCACCGATCGCGCCCACGGTCTCACCTTCAACGCGAACGCGCGCTTCAAGCACGCGCTGGATCAGCGCGATCACGGCACGGGGCGCGGTACGAACATCCGTCTAGAATGGACCAATGCCCTGGTATCTCCAACCCGCCCGCGCGCTCCTGTGGCTGCTGGGACTGCTGCCGCTGCGCCTGCTGCATGGCGCAGGCGCAGCCCTTGGGCTGCTTCTGGGCAGCCTGCGGCGCACGCGCGAGGCGCGCATTACCCGACGCAATCTTGAGCTGTGCTTCCCGGACTGGACCGAACAGGCGCGTGCCCGGATGTATCGTAAGGCCTTTCGTGAACTGGGCAAGGCGCTGCTGGAGCTCGGCTGGCTGTGGGGGCGCGATGCCAGGCGTGTGCTGGAAGCGGTGCGTGCCGTCGACGGCGAGGAGCTGTTGGATGCAGCCGTCGCATCCGGCAAGGGCGTGATCATTGCCGCGCCGCATCTTGGCTCGTGGGAGATGCTCAATCTGTGGATCAGCGCGAAGATTCCGCTGGCGCTGGTCTATCGCGTACCGCAGATTGCAGCGCTGGAGCCGCTGTTGCGCGCTGCGCGGGGCCGGCTGGGCGCCGAGCAGATCCGCGCCGACGGACCCGGTGTAAGACAGCTGTTCCGTCGGCTCGCCAGGGGGCAAGTGGTGGGTATCCTGCCGGATCAACGGCCGAAAAGCGGCGAAGGCGCGTACGCGCCCTTCTTCGGCGTGCAGGCCTTGACCATGGTGTTGCTGCCGCGTCTGGCGCAGCGTGCCGGCGCCACCGTGCTGTTCGCCTATGCCGAACGGCTTGACCGTGGCCACGGCTTCCACATTCGCGTACGCGCGGCGCCCGAGGACATCGTCGACCCGGACCTTGGAACAGCGGTGGCCGCACTCAACCAGGGCGTGGAGGCCTGCGCGCGCGAGGCTCTGGAGCAGTACCAGTGGTCGTACAAGCGCTTCAGCCACCCGCCGCCCGGAGACACCCTGCCAAGGTACTAGTGTGGTGTTCCGCAATT
>CAYOXI010000154.1:0-2807 GCA_964407855.1 uncultured Chromatiaceae bacterium | reverse complement strand
GACGGCGACAAAGTTCTCCAGCTTGATTTCGCGTGACTTATCGGGGGATATCGCTTCAAGCTCTTCATCCTCGACCACCACGAAGCGATCTTTCTCCACTTCATAGCCGCGCACGATCTCGTCGCTCTCCAGAAGCTGCTCATCTTTGCTGCAAAAGTAGCGCCGCTGCAGCGGAGTACCATCGTCGTCAACCATTCGCAGCGAGGTGCCCCCTGCCCGGCTCGCAGTGAACAGGCTTACCGGCACGCTTACCAGCCCGAAGGCTATGTTGCCGGACCAGAATCCGCGCAGTTGCCTCGTCCGCTCACCATCGTCGTCGTCAGGCACGCTTTCTCTCCTGCCGTAAACTCGCTTCAAGCGCGCTTTGCAGATCATCGGTTTTCGGTCGCTTGCGCGGCGCTATTTTCCTGACCTTTCCGCCGCTGGATTTCACGGCGATCATCTCCTTCACCCGGGCACGATACTCATCGCGGTAATCCGCCGGTTCGAAGTCGGCCGTGAGCATATCCATCAGGCGTCGCGCCATATCGATTTCCTTGCCTGCCAGTTTCGGTCCCTCTGGTAACTGCAAGTCTTCCGTCGACGCGACCTGGTGGCTGTGGCGCAGTACCGTCATCATCGGATATCCCGCGACCAGGCGCAGCGAACCGAGATATTCCTTCTTGCGCATCACCCAGCGTGTCAGTGCCTCCCTGCCCTCCTTTTGCAGCGCTTGAATGAAGGCGGCGTACAGGTCAGCGCTGCCATCGTCCGGTCCGAGGAAATACGGGCGGACATACCAGCGATGGTCGATGGCACGGGGCGGCAGGAGTTGCAGAATGTGAATAGTGCGGGAACTTTTTGGCTCGATCGTCTCCAGTTCCTCATCGTCAAGTAGTACGAAATCGCCCTCGTCGGTGACGAAAGCCCTGCGGACCTTTTCGTAGGGCACTACCTCGTCTGTTTCGGGATTAATCATTGCCTGCCGGACGGGTACACGATCCTTGCGATGCAGTAGCCGGAAGTGGGTCGAACGATCTTCCACCGAGGCATACAGCTTTACCGGGACTTTCACATCTCCAAGCCGGATGACGCCTTTCCAGATTGCGCGGGCGGCCATCAGTCACTACTTCCGGAAAAACAGTGCGAGCAGACGACCGTGTCCCGCTCTCGAATGCACACCACGCAGTGCTGGCAGACCAATTGGTCGCATTCCGCGCAGTAATAGCCCACTTCCCCGCAGAACGTATGCCGGCAATCCTCGCAATAGTCCGGTCCCGGCTCGTCCCACCAGGCTGTTGACACTGCTTTCGTCCCGGGTTTGGCCACCAGCTTCAGCCTCCACTCACACCGACGGCTGCGAGCATTTTCCGAGTCAGTGGACGGCGCGACTCTTCGAACCCCTGCCACGGATCAGACTGCAAGGCTGCAAGGCGGCGACGCACACTGACAACGTTGTAGCGATTGCTCGTGAGCGAAGGATTCAGCTCGTTCCAGCGTATCGGCACTGCAACCGGCGCGCCTTGGCGTGCGCGGGTGGAGTACGAAGCGATAGCAGTCGCCCCCCTGCCGTTACGCAAGTAATCAATGAATATCCGGCCGCGACGCTTTGCTTTCGACATGTTGATCGTTAACTTTTTCGGATCGTCCTTCGCATGCGCACCTGCAACTGCCCGTGCAAAGGCCTTCACGTCATCCCAGCCGGATTTGGGCTTCAAGGGAACCACGACGTGCAGCCCCTTGCCGCCGGTAAGACGCACGAAACCGGTGAGACCAAGTTCATGTAAACGATCCTGTAACGACCGGCTCGCCGCGATCATGGCCGGCCATGAAACACCAGGCCCCGGATCCAGGTCGAATACCAGTGTGTCCGGATGCTCGAGGTCCGTCACCGTGCAGCCCCACACATGCAGTTCCAGCGTGCCGGCCTGTACAAGCGCGACCAGGTCGCTCAACCTTTCAATGTAGAGGTAACTCGACTTACCGCTTTTCTGCCGGATGTCTGTTCGCGGAACATGCCTGGATATCGCGTCTCCCGGATGTTTCTGGAAAAAACACTCCTTCACCCTGCCTTGCGGGCATCGCAAGAGCGACAGCGGCCGACCGCTTACTTGCGGCAGTATCCAGCTGGCAATTTCCTCGTAGTAGCGAGCCAGTTCGAGTTTGCTGATTCCCTGGTCCGGATACAGGATGCGATCAGGATTACTGAGAGTAACGCCCGCTACCTCGTTATTGCGACTCCGCTGACTTTTCCCTTGCTCCGTCGCAGCTTCCAGACCTTTGACAGACGGTTCCGACATGCGAATTTCCTCCGGGTTTTTATCCTCACGCAGGCCACGGAAGGACGGGTGGCGCAGGCGACCATCCTTTGTCCATTCGGTAAATTGCACTTCGGCAACCAGCTCCGGCCGGACCCAGTACGCACCTCCCTGTTCGGGACAGCTATCAAACGGACAATCCGCCGTCGTCAGCTTGCGCAGGCGTGCAAACAGGCTCTTCAGTTGCCCATCGCTGAAACCGGTGCCGACCTTGCCGGCATAAACCAGTTTCCCTGCATCGCTTCGCAGTCCCAGCAGGAGCGCGCCAAATCCGATGCGTTTGCCCGCCGGTTCCGTGTAACCACCGATTAACAGCTCTTCGTGCCGGGCGCATTTGATCTTGCGCCATTGCCGGTTACGCGTCCCCCGATAACGAGAGTCGGCGTGTTTCGAAATGATCCCTTCCAGGCCAAGCTGGCATGCATGCTCGAGCAGTCCCGTGCCATCACCTTCCAGGTGCTCGGTAAAGCGCACGTTGTCGTTGCCGTTGAAGCTCGCGACGTCGAGCAG
>CAYOXI010000153.1:0-2829 GCA_964407855.1 uncultured Chromatiaceae bacterium | reverse complement strand
AACCCTCTCAGGGTTTTGAACCCTGAGAGGGTTAACGTTTTAACGAACGACTGAAAGTGTAAATTCATAAGGCGCTATTTCCCGATAGTCCGGTTCGTTTGTGTCAGGTATATCTGTTATTATAAGTTGCTCAGGTGTGAATGAAAATTCACTGATTAAAGCTTTCTTTATTTCTTCCAGTTGACGAGTTATTCTTTCTTTGTCGGAGAGGTTATGCTTTGAGGGTTGAATTTTAATTGTCATCATCATATCCTGATCATACAGTTTTTTTATACTATACAACTGCAAGTAAGAATTTTCAATATCTAAATCACCATTTTCATTAAAATAAGTCAACCATAACGGATGTGAATTTTGGGTTCTTTGTTTTGAAGATGTAAAGAATGAGATATTAATTGAGATTGGAATCCGCCAACTATTCTCTCCATTTTCAGCACTTTTTATTGCATAGTTGAGTAACTTCCATCTGTTTTCATCCGGCGAATGCATTGCTAGTATCATAGGATCAATACTGATCCTAAATGAATTAAAATAGCTGGGAGAAGGATGGAATGGAAACCCATTTTCTTTGCTAAAATCCAATAAGAATCTCGAATTGTCCATATATACACTGTCTGTCGCTGCTAAATTTATTTTTGTAGGGTCTTCTATACTTTTTCTATTAAAAAAACTTTCTTGAGAAACACGGTACTCTATTTCAGAAAAATAAGAAGTATCCCGTTCTGACCAGAAGCCCATGTAGCTTTCATAAAGTCTATCTTTAATATTACTATACACAGCACTAAACTTTACACTATCTATTCTGTCGGGGTGAAAACCACCTTCTGTGGCTTTTAATAAATATGTTTCAACCCGTTTGTTGTTTCCTTCATAACACTCAGCTAGCCGTAGATAAGTCCTTTTTTTAAATTCATTTGTTTTAAATGAATCTGAAATTACTTTTAAGCTGTCACAACTCATTTGCCCTAAATCCATACTTCTATGAAATTGTGAAATATTTTTCTCATCAGATAACCAATCTTGTAAACTTATTACATCGTTTTGTTGAGGGGTGTGGGTATTACAAGAAAAAAATGTAGTCAACACTATAAAAGTGTAGAAAAGAAAAATAGGCTTCATATGTTTAAAATTTATCGTTAAAAAACCCAAGCTCTCAGAATCTTTGCCGCTGTGTTTTTAAAAATCAATTGTTTATTTTTTCCATTGTGAATTTAGTAAAATTTACAACAATAAGAGATTATGATATTTTGAGTTGAATAATACCCTCTATACCTTGGGTCGTTTTATTTCCAATTTTCAACCAAATAATTTTCGAAATAAGAGCATAAAGTGATGTGTATCTACTAAAAAAATCTTTTTTAAAACACGCTTTTAATTATTTTTTTGATATCTTCGTGATATCATAATAATATCATTTTAAATCTAAATCATCATGGAACAAGAAAAAATTACTACACCCGCTAACGGCTACCTTATGTTGTTTCTTATTCTTGCATTGCTCGTAGGAAGTATTACCGGTATTGCAATGACAAAATCACCTTGGTTTGCTTTTCTAATTTTAGTGCTTATAATTCTGTCTGCAGGCTTTGTGATGGTGCAACCCAATGGATCGCGTGTTTTGCTATTGTTTGGCAAATATATTGGCACCATAAAAAAGAATGGCTTTTATTGGGTAAATCCTTTTTATACTAAAAAGAAAATTTCGCTTCGTGCCAGTAATTTTGACAGTGAACGTTTAAAAGTTAATGATAAATTAGGCAACCCCGTGATGATTAGCACTATTTTGGTATGGCGTGTGGAGAATACATATAAAGCTGCCTTTGATGTGGACAATTATGTTGATTTTGTAAGGGTTCAAACCGATGCTGCGGTTAGGAAATTAGCTAGTATGTATCCCTATGATAATTTTGCTGATGAAGGTTTAGATGAAGATATTACACTACGTTCCAGTGTGAATGAGGTAAGTGAGGCTCTTGAAAAGGAACTGGAAGAACGCTTATCGATTGCTGGTATTGAAGTATTGGAAGCGCGTATTGGTTATTTGGCTTATGCACAGGAAATTGCCAATGCCATGCTAAAACGCCAGCAAGCTACTGCCATCGTTGCTGCACGTCATAAAATTGTGCAAGGTGCCGTTGGAATGGTCGAAATGGCTTTAGACGAACTCAGTAAAAAAGAAATCATAACCTTAGACGAAGAAAGAAAAGCAGCTATGGTAAGCAATTTGATGGTTATCCTTTGTAGTGACAAAGATGCTACTCCGGTAGTTAATGCAGGTACATTAAACCACTAATAACATTAGTTAGAAAATTGTCAATTCATAGGCAATCATAGAATTTAAGAACAATTATCTTAAGACGATTAGGAAACGCCCTCTATTGCACCCTTCTTTTTAGAAAGCAGTTTATTAAGAGGTACAAAAATCGATAATTATGTCAAAAAAGAAACCCTTTGCATTACGTGTAAATGAAGATATGATGAAAGCAATTGAAAAATGGGCAGCAGATGAGTTTCGCAGTACGAATGGTCAAATTGAATGGATGCTTATGGAGTGTCTTAAAAATCACAAGCGAGATCCAAAAGAGAAAAAATCTTAACCCCTCTCAGAGTTCAAAAACCTGAGAGGGTTAAATTTGTCTAATCTTTAATACTTTTAGAAAACAGGTTTTGTAAATTTGCAATTCATAAAAATTTGAATAATGCAAAACCAAAACCCACTTTTACAACCCTTTGATACCGCCCCCTTTTCCAAAATAAAAAATGAGCATTTTAAGCCCGCTTTTGAGCAAGCCATCGCAGATGCCAAAGCAGAAATAGATGCCATCACCG
>CAYOXI010000152.1:0-2842 GCA_964407855.1 uncultured Chromatiaceae bacterium | reverse complement strand
GAATTGGGAATCACCAGATCGCTGATGCGCGCGAAGCGGTAGCCGGCCTCGTCCAGCCGACCCTCGGCCCGCAGCTTGCGGGCCAGACCGTGCTCCAGGCTGCCGGTGGCATTCTGCATGTCGATCACCAGCAGGGCTGTCGTCGCCGGGCGCAGGCGGAAAGCCAGGTTGTACTCGCTGATGTAGGCGCTCATGTCCTGGACCCTCCCAGCACACCGGCCCTGGCGAGGGCGGTGATCTCATCATCAGCGTAGCCGGCCTCGCCCAGGATCTCCCGGTTGTGTTCGCCGAGGCGGGGCAGGCTGAAGGCCGCCCGGCCCGGTTCCTCCCGGAACTTGATGGGTATGCCGATGTGTTCCTGTCCCGCGTCATCGAGCAGACGCATCTCCCGGGCCACAACCTGCGGATCGTCGAAGGCCTCGCGCAGATCCTTGACCGGCGCAAAGCCCACGTCGCGACCGCGGAACCACTCGGTCCATTCGTCCCGGGTGCGACCGGCGAAGGTTTGCCGCAGAAAATCCGTCAGTGGTTGCTGGTGCGACCCTGGACCCTGCTCGGCCAGCGGCACGAGATCCAGCCGGCCGAGTTCACCGAGCAGGTTGCGCACGAACTTGATCTCCTGAGCGCCCAGCACCACATGCCGGCCGTCGCTGGTGCGATAGATGTTGTAGAAGGCGCTGCCGCCCAGCGAGCGCTGCTCCTTGACCACCGGCGCCCGCCCGTTGGCGAAGACATCACCCAGCACATTGGGTGTCCAGGCGAGCAGCGAATCGTGCATCGCCATGTCCAGATAGTCGCCCCGGCCGGTCTTTTCGCGGCGGTAGAGCGCCATCAGGATGCCGGACAGCGAGAGCATCGAGGCGGCCATGTCCGCCGCCGGCACAGGGGGCATCGTGGGCTCGCCGTCGCTGCCGAGGTTGAGGCTGACCACGCCGGCCAGCGCCTCGGTCGCGAGGTCATGGGCCGGCAGATCCCGGTAGGGACCCGTCTGGCCGAAGGCCGCGATCGAGCAATAGACGAGGCGCGGATTGCGGGCCGCCACTGCCTGATAACCAACGCCCAGCCGGTCGGCCACGCCGGGCCGGAAGGCCTCGACCAGCACATCGGCCGTCTCGGCCAGCCGCAGCAGCGCCTCCCGGCCCTCCGGCGACTTCAGGTTGAGGCAGAGGCTGCGCTTGCCCCGGTGGGTATTGCGGAAGAACACCGAGAAGCCGCCCTGCTTCGGACCCAGCTCCCGGTTGGGTTCGCCTTCCCCGGGCGGCTCCACCTTGATCACGTCCGCGCCGTGATCCGCCATCATCATGGTCAGCTGCGGCCCCGGCAGAAACAGCGACAGATCTATTATTCGCAGGCCTTCAAGTTTCATCCTCAGATCACCTGTTGCTCGCGAAGCGCCGCGATCTCGTCGGCGCCGTAGCCCACTTCCTTCAGGAGTGCTTCGGTATCCGCCCCCAGCGCCGAGCCCGCCCGGGCCGGCAGCCGCTCACCGTCCAGCTTGATCGGGTTGGCGAAGCTGCGGAAGTCCGGCCGGGCCGGGTGCGGGGTGTTGCGCAGCATGCCGGTCTGCGCCGGAAAAGGATTGTCCAGCGCCTGGGCGAGATCGTAGACCGGAGCCGCGGGCAGCACGCCATGCAGCTTCTCGAGCCAGGCGGCCGTGGTGTCCCGGGCGAATTCGGCGTCCAGCAGCTCGGTGAGCGCCTCCCGGTGCTGGCGGCGCTGGTCCATGCTCACGAAGCGGGGGTCGGTGCTGATCTGCGGTGCCGCCAGTATCCCGGTGAGCGCCTGCCAGAATTTCTCCGTCATGCACATCACGAAGATCCAGCCGTCGCTGGTCCTGAAGAGCTGCACGGGCACGGCAGTGGGATGCGAGCTGCGCGCCTGGCGGCCGGTATTGAGTCCCTCGTTGAGATACCAGGTGCCGGGATAGGACAGCTGGTGCAGCGCCACGTCGAAGAGGCTCACGTCGATGTCGCGGCCTTCCCCGCTGCGGGCGACCCCCAGCAGGGCCGACACCAGGGCCAGGGCCGTGGTAATGCCGGTCATGAAATCCACGATCGACAGCCCCATGCGGGCCGGCGGCGAGCCCGGCTCGCCGGTGAGGTGCAGGTAGCCCGCCTCGGCCTGCATCAGGTAGTCGTAGCCCGGCCAGGCGCGGCGCTCGTTGTCGCGGCCGTAGGCGGACAGGTGGGCGCAGACGATCCGCGGGTTTACGGCCCGCAGTGCGTCGAAAGTGAGGCCCAGCTTGTCGGGCTGGTCACCCCGCAGGTTGTTGAGCACGGCATCGGCCGTGGCGGCGAGGCGGCGGAAGGCCGTCTGGCCCGCCTCCGTCTTCAGGTTCAGCGTGACGGAGCGTTTGTTGAGGTTGAAGGTCTGGAAGAAGTGGCTGTCGTGCTCGCCGAGAAAATAGGGCCCCATCGAGCGGGTGGCATCGCCGCCCTGGGCACGGTTCTCGATCTTGATCACCTCGGCACCCAGGTCGGCCAGGTACATCGAGCCGAAAGGGCCGGCGCCGAAATTCTCGAAGGTGAGAATCCGCAGGCCCGTCAGTGGCAGGGTCGGCGACTTCATGTCCGGTGCCGGGGCATGCTCAGAGCGGGTTCCGCTCCACCAGCTGGCGGGCGATGATGATCCGCTGCATCTCGTTGGTGCCCTCGCCGATGCACATCAGCGGCGCGTCCCGGTAGTAGCGCTCCACGTCGAACTCGGTGGAGTAGCTGTAGCCGCCGAGGATGCGCATCGCGTCCAGGCTGTTCTCGACGCCGGCCTCCGAGGCGAAGAGCTTGGCCATGCCCGCCTCGAGATCGCAGCGCTCGCCGGTGTCGTACTTGCGGGCCGCCTGCTC
>CAYOXI010000151.1:0-2906 GCA_964407855.1 uncultured Chromatiaceae bacterium | reverse complement strand
CTTCAGGATCATGGATGGATTGTATACTCGAGGAGGGAATGTCTTTTGGAGTTTTTGTTAATTCCCTTTGAAAATTGACCCTTTTTCCCAGCGAAAATTGACCCATGTAAAGTAAAAAAAATAGGATAATATATAAGTTGCATTTTGATATTAGTCATTTGGTAAGGTAACAGATTGAGAAAGATTGTCTATTTTCAATCCGGGAAACGACCGACGGTTACCAATATACCGATGGTTACAAATGGCAACTGACAACAAAGTTGCCATTTTGCTAAAAGCTCTTCGAGCTTTTAGACCTGTGGGAAACTCCCTCAGATAATCAATGCCCGATAGACGATATAGATTGAGAGAAAGAAACTTACATAAGGGGAGCATCCTTGGTTTCAGTTTTGGTTTGTTGAAATTGTTTCATTCGATAGCTTTTCCCGGTGATGATGAATGGGTGACAATGATGGAATAGGCGATCCAGAATAGCACTGGCCACGACACTGTCATTAAAGATGTCGCCCCACTGATCTGGATTTTTATTGGTGGTGACAATAACAGAACCTTGTTCATACCGTTTGGATATAAGTTGAAAAAAGAGTCCTGCTTGTATTGCATCGAGATCCATATAACCAAGTTCATCGATTATAAGCAGGTCAAGTCGATTGATTTTTTGCAGGAACTTGGGCAGTAATCCGGTGGTATTTACCACCACCAATTCGGAGATGATCTGCTGAACGGTATAGAATGCTACTCGTTTGTTTGCTTGACAAGCTTTGACACCCATGGCGGTTGCCAAGTGGGTTTTACCCACACCAGGAGGACCCAGGAAAATGATATTTTCGTGTTTGTCCAGGAATTGAAGACTGGCCAATTCACGTATCTTCTTTTCGTCAATTTGAGGTTGAAAAGAAAAATCGAATTCCTCAAGTCGCTTGATAGCAGTAAAGCCTGCACTCATTAATGCACGATTGATGGAGTTGTCCACTCGTTGAACCACCTGGGCTCTGAGGATGGTTAATAAAAAATCATGGAAGGATAATTTTGCCTTAATAGCATGGTCAATCTCTTGTTGATAATGATCCCTGAGATACGGTAGCCGGAGCGTACGAGAGAGATCTTCAATGCTGTCTGCTGTTTGATACATTTTATTTACTTTTTTTAGTTGAATAATTGATTGTAGTCCTTCAGATCGCGTGATATGTTCTGGTCCTTGAGATCCGGTAGATGGGGTGACGAAGGTTTGTTGATGGTTGGTTGCATTTTGCCATTAACTTCATTTTCCAGTAGGGCCTGGATCAGATGATAGCTGTAGCAATTGTTTTTGATAGCGATAGCAAATGCCTGATCAAATGATGGAATCTCATAGTACTTGGCTAAATCTAAAATCCGGGAAAGGTGATACTGAGGATTAATCCGTTTTTGAACTTTTAGATTGTCCGTGAATGCTTGGTGAAGTGGGAATTTCTGGGCGAAGCATTTGACGAGTCTTTGCCAGTTGCCTCTTTCGATTTCATGATTTTTGTAGTGTTCATCCACGATAATGACTTTTCCCTTTCGCAGACTCAGCGTATGTTGGGTAATCATTCGACCTGCCGAAGAGTAAATGTGGATATAACATCCCATGGAAATGCGGACCCAGACTTGCTTGCCCACAAAATAATGGGGCACACTGTACTTGCTGCCATCATAAGCTATGAGGCAATCCGAAGATACCTTACGCAGTTCTTCCTCTATCCCTACAAATTTGTTAGATGGAAGATCACTCAAATGGGTTCTTTCTATTTTGAGCAAGTCAGCCGGTTTAGCCTTGGTGGTGTCATGCACCCGATTGTTCACGGCCTCTTGAAATTCACCTAACTTGGAAATAAAGTCTTCAAAAGAATCAAAGGAACGATCCTTGATAAAATGATCTTCCAAATAATCAAATGGGTTTTCGACTTTACCCTTGCTCCAGGGACGCCCGGGCAAAGAGCGTGTCGGTTCCATTTTATAATGTCCGCAAAATGTCAAGTATTTCTTGTTCCATTTAAAGTCATGTTTGGAAGCCTTGGTAACAAAACACCGGGCATTATCGGTCTGTATTCGTTGGCATCCGCCTCCAGTCTGATGTATGCCCTGCTCCATGGCTTCGAATACAGCGCCTTGATTATCCGACAAGGCTGGCCAATAAACCCGATAACGGCTGTATCCTAGAATATAAGTGTGTATGAAGACCTTGACCAATTCATCTCCGATCAATACCGTATAAGGACTCCAATCAAATTGAGCTTGTTCTCCAGGAGCAGTCTCATACGGTTTAAAACTCTTCCCACCGCAAGAATCACGAACTCCTTCCAGATGACGGTAGAACGCACTTTTTGAACCACGATATCCTTTGGATTTAATATCCTCCAAGACCCTGGAACCCCGAAGTTTCTTGACTAAAATTGCTTCCCTGATAAAATCAGCAAATGGAGCAACATCTTCATTGAGGACCTCCTTGCGCTTATACTCGGGTGCATTATTACGGCGTAATGCTACCCGAACTGTATTACGGCTAATGCCCATCAATGCTGCAATGGCACGTATACTTTGTCCTTTACTATTGAGGTTTCTTATAGTAACCCAGTCTTCCATGGTGATCATCTTGACTTTTAACCCCAATCTTATAACCTTTTCTGGTAAAATTTTCAGCTAGGCTAAACGACTCGGGGGTGGGTCAATTTTCAGCGGGAAAGGTGGGTCAGTTTTCAGCGGGAATTAATAAGGGCCCTTTTACACTTACGGATAACAACCTAACGATTTTTGAATACAAGTTTCGGACTGAGCTTTTTGTTGTCACAACATTGTTCGACCTACCACCCTGATCATATTTGACAAGTGAGCGTCAGGGTCAGAAAGTACTGATGACCCTCTGATTCATTGTCCTCAATTCACTT
>CAYOXI010000150.1:0-2925 GCA_964407855.1 uncultured Chromatiaceae bacterium | reverse complement strand
TTCGGGATCGTGCGCGAGGCCGAGACGGGCCGTCCCCTCGCGGGTCTGCTCGTGAGTGCGCTCGACAAGGACATCTGGAAGGACGACTACCTCGGCCAGGGCGAGACCGACGCCGAGGGGCGCTTCGAAATCCGCTTCACGGACGCCGACTTCAAGGACATCGGCGAGTCGAAGCCCGACCTCTATCTGTGTGTCACGAAGGCGGGGCGGGACGAGCCGCTGGTCGACACGTCGGCGCGGGTGCGGAGGAACGCGAGCGAAGAGGAGTACTTCGAGATCGACGTCCCCCGCAGCGTGCTCGAATAGACTGGCAAGCCGGTCACTCCCATCCGTCCCAGTTTCGTTCCGACTGCTGCGCGCGCTTCGACTGTGCGCCTCGCAGCGCTCACGATGTCCAGCGCGCCCCAACTTGCCGCCCGCCCCAGAGCTCATAGCAACCCACATCCCCGAGGGACTTGTCACTTCGGGTGTTATCGGACCACGATCCGCCCGCTTTTTCGGCCTACCCATTCTTCGGGATTTGCCCCATAGCGACCCTTCCCGGGCGTTGAACAAGAACGCAGCCTGTGTCGCCTATCCTCGCGCAGCGCTGAATCTGGCGCGGCGCGCTGGCAGGGCATCCGCTCGAGCGCAGCGGGCGATCCGCGGGATCTCCTGCGCCAAGCGGAAGGACAAAACAAGACTGGGAGCTCCGCAAGAGCGCCAGCCCGCCAGCGTTCAGTAGAGATCAGCGATCGGTAAGAACGTCCCCAAGGCGCCCGGGGTAGGGTGAGGTTCGCCCTGTCGGGAGCCTGCCATGCCGATCGTTGGAGACCGCCGCGCCTCGTCATCGGGGACCCCGATCCTGTTTTCGAGCGCGCTGCTGGTGCCGATGCTCGTCTGGCTACGGCGAAAGCACCAATAGCGCTCATGATACACCGAAAAGCAACGACTCCGTCACGATCTCCACCGTCGGCCGGCGATCGATCGTTGAGATTCCCTGCTGTCTCCGTACACATATTGGAGGTGATCCCGATGTTGCGAAGTCTTCCCGCGTTGCTCTTGGCGTGTCTGGTTCCGGGCCCATGCACAGCAGCACCGCAGGGTACGCTGCCGAGTCGTCGCTTCCTGCGAACGCTGGCCGGGATCTTCGCGACGGGCGCGATTTTGACGCCCGCACTCGCCACCGCCTCCTTCGACGTTTCCACGCCGCTCGACCCCGAGAACCTTCCGGGGATGGTCTTGGTCGTGAGGAATGGCGGCGGCTGCACCGGCGTGGCGATCGCGAGCAACCTCGTGCTCACGACGCGCAACGGGTGTGCTTGTGCGCAAAATGGCCCCTGCCCCAGCGACGATGACATCGTCGAGGTCGTGTTCCGCGACGATCCGCACGTTCCTGGGCAGCACCGGCAGAGAGTTCGCGGCGACGTCTTTCCCCATCCGGACTACTCCTCCTCCTTCTTTGATAACTACTGGGAGCACAATCTCGCGATCATCAAGCTTCGCGACGGGATCAGTCCCGCGCACGCGACGCCCCTCGTGATCTCGCCCGGGTATCTCGCCGAAGGCGCGACCGCCCTGCTCGTCGGCCGCTTCCTCTGCTCCGGACCGTCCGACTTCTTCTACGGCATGACGCCGGTCGATACCTACGAAGAGGACCGCGAGGTCATCGGGCTCGCGCGCTGGCCCGACTGCGAGGGGCAGAACGGCGGTTCCGGAGAGGCGATCCTGAACGAAGCCGGAGACCGCCTGTTCGGCATCGCTTCCCGACGGGACTGCACCGGGTTCTGCGGCGAGGACGACTTGGTCACGTATGGCAACACGACGGGAGGGAACTTCGAGTGGATCAAATCCCACATGTGTCTCTCGTCGCCGTGGAGCACCTGCGATGGAGACGGTTACTTCTGCAATTGCACCGCCAACACGGACATCCTCTGGCGCAACACCAACGGGGATCTCGCGATCTGGTTCATGGATGGAGCGACGATCACGGCGCAGACCTATCCGGGAACCGTGGCCGAGGAGTGGCAGATCGCAGCGACGGGGGATTTCGACGCCAATGGCCAGTCCGACATCCTCTGGCGGAACGCGAACGGGCAGCTCGCGATCTGGCTGCTGGTCGACGGAGTGAACGCGGGACAGCTCTACCCCGGAATCGTGGGCGCGGAGTGGCAGATCCAGGGGACCGGTGACTTCGACGGAGACCGGCATTCCGACATCCTTTGGCGACACACCAACGGACAGCTCGCGATCTGGTTCCAAGGCGACGCCGAACAAGCGACCTACCCCGGCTACAACAATCAGCCCGGACCGGTCGATCCTGCTTGGAAGGTAATCGGGGTCGGCGACTTCAACGGCGACACCTACTCCGACATCTTGTGGAGACACCAGGACGGCCGGGTCACGATCTGGTTCATGGCGGGGGACCAGTACCTGGGCGAAGGCGAAGAGAAGAGTTTGAGCAACGAATTCGTGCTCCAGGCGATCGGCGACTTCGACGGAAATCGGCGCTCCGACCTTCTGTGGCGGAACGCGACGAACGGACGTCTCCTCACCTGGTTCGACGGCAACGCCGTGAGCGGCGGCGACGGCTATCCCACGTACGGCAATCTCCCCCCGAGCGACTTTGCCCTTGCGATGTGGGAGGTGCAGGGAGCGAGCGATTTCGACCACGATGGCCGCGACGACATTCTCTGGCGCCACCACGATGGTACGCTCGCGATCTGGCTGCTCGACGGCATCCGCTTCGTCGGCGACTTGTACCCGCCCGCAGCCGATACGAGCTGGGAGATCGAGGCGCTGCTCAGCCCAGCACCCGAATCGAAGCTGAAGGTCACGCAGGTTCCCGAGCCGGGCGGCACGGCGTCGCTGCTCGCCGGCGCCGCGGTGCTCGCCGTGCTGTCGCAGCGGCGGCGCGCCGTTGGCCCGTCAGAACGGCAAGGCCGC
>CAYOXI010000149.1:0-2926 GCA_964407855.1 uncultured Chromatiaceae bacterium | reverse complement strand
TGGACCGCCTCACTGTCGGCGGCATGATCAACGATCTCATCGAGAGCCGTCCTACCGAACGCGCTGACCTTCCTGCCTGGTACGAAGCCGTCCTGCGGGACCAGGAGCAGAGCGGCGTGGGCATCGCCGAGTACGCCACGCGCATCGGAGTCACGGGGGCGACCCTGTACAACTGGCGTCGGCGTCTGAGCCCGACAGCGCCCGAGCCCGGGACGCAGGCTCCGGGGCTTGTCCGCGTCCGTGTTCACCGCGGCGCTACGTCCGCCCAGGAGGAGCCGCTTGCCGTCACTCCGGCAGCCGGCCTGATCATCCGAGTCGGCAGTGGCCGCTCCATCGAGCTGGCGCACGGCTTCGATGCGGAAGAGCTCGCTCGCGCGCTGGAGGTCCTCGAGTCGTGCTGACCTTCACGGGCCGTCGCATCTTCCTCGTACCGGGGGCCACGGACATGCGCAAGTCGTTCAACGGACTCGCTGGCATCGCGCGGGACCTGCTCGGTGCGACTCCTGCATCACGGGACCTGTTCCTGTTCTCCAACCGTCATCGAACGCGCCTCAAGGTGCTCGTCTACGACGAGTCCGGGGTGTGGGTGCTTGCGAAGCGACTCGAGGGCGGCACATTCGCATGGCCGCGAGAGCAAGACGCGGGAACCGCGATCGAGTACCGCGAAGAACAGCTCGTCTTGCTCCTACGCGGCATCGACAGCAAGGAGCTCAAGGCGCGTCGCTGGAAGAGACGCATCGCCAGCTGAGCAAGCACGGATTTTTGCTCGTAGGTCATTGAAGCCGAGAGGCGACATGCGCATCTTGCGCGCATGTCGCCCGACGTGCTGTCTGCTCAGGCTGAGATCAACGGCCTACGAGCTTTGCTTGCGGAGCGCACAGCGACGCAAGCAGCGCTGCGGGCCGAGATTGCCGAGCTGCGCAAGCAGAACGAAGAGCTGCGCAACTTGATCGGCCTGTTCCGGCGCGAGCTCGAGCGACTGAAGCGCGACCACCGCGGCGCCCATCGGATCGACGAGGGCCAATCCACGCTCTTCAGCTCCGACCTGCCGCCTATCGTGGCCGAGGTGCCGGAGGAGCCGACGCCGGCGCACGCGAACGAGGCCCCGGACGGCGAGACTCCCGACGATCCGATCAAGAACCGCGACAAGCCGAAGCGGCGGGCTCGCAACATCGACTCCTCGGCTCTCGAGCGCAGGACGGTCACCCACGAGCTTCCCGAGAGCGAGCGCATCTGCCCGATCACCGGCGTACAGCTGGTGCCCGTCGGCGAGAAGATCTTCGAAGAGCTCGCGTACTCGCCGGGCAAGCTGAGCGTGACCGAGCACCACCGCGTGGTCTACGGCCCCTCGCCGGAAGTCGCCGAGCGGCAGCACGTCGAGCCCATCGAGGCTCCCATGCCTCCGCGCGCGCTGGAGGACTGCGCGGCGAGCGCCGGCCTCCTGGCCCAGATCCTCATCAACAAGTACGAGCGGCACCTGCCGCTGTACCGCCAGGAGGAAGTGTTCCAACAGGCCGGGCTGTGGCTGCCGCGCCAGACGATGTGCGACTGGGTGATGAAGAGCGCCTTCGCGCTGCGCCCGATCGCCGACGAACTGATGCGCCAGATCGGCGCGGGTCCGGTGATGGCCCTCGACGACACGCGCCTGCGCTGCCGCGGGGAGAAGGGCTCGGGCTACTTCCAGGCATACCTCTGGACCTTCATCAATCCGGACGTGGCCGCGGTCGTCTTCCGCTTCACCAAAGGCCGGTCGGCAGAGGCGCTCGCGGGGCACCTCGCAGGACTCAAGGCGCGCTACCTCGTCGGCGATGGCTATGCCGCCAACACGGCTGCGGCTCGCGAAGCTGGCCTCGAGGTCGAGTACGGCGGCTGCTGGGCTCACGTGCTGCGCGGCTTCCGCGACGCCGAGAAGGAGGGCGGCGAGATGGCTCACCTCTTCCAGAAGGACATCGGCGAGCTGTACGCGATCGAGCGCGAAGCCGGTGAGAAGAAGCTCGGTCACCAGGCTCGCCTGGCACTCCGACGGAGTCGCGCGCGACCCATCCTCGCTCGCATTCTGCGGAGAACGCTCGGCTGGCAGGACGCTTTCTCGACCAACGGCAAGATGGGCAAGGCCATCGGCTACCTGCGCAATGCGTGGCCGTCGCTTAAGTGCTTCCTGCTGGACGGTCGCGTGCCGATCGACAATAACGCCTGTGAACGCGCGATCCGGCCGGTGGCGGTCGGTCGGAAGAACTTCCTGTTCGCAGGCAGCGAACGCGGCGGCGAAGCCGCGGCGATCCTGTACTCGGTGATCGGGAGCTGCCGCTTGGCTGACGTCGACCGGTGGGAGTACCTGAGCGACGTGCTCGTGCGCGTCGCAACGCACCCGGCAAGCCGCATCGCGGACCTGGTCCCCGCTCGGTGGGCACAGCTCCGGGCGCAGGGCGTCCTCGGCTGAGATCACCCCTCCTGGCCTGTCCAGGGGGAGGCCAGCCGGGGGACCGGACGCTTACCCTCTTCTGGACCCAGAGCCCGAGCACCGAGCGCCCGCAGGTCATCAAAAAGGCTCAAAAGGACAAACTCCCTCACTCCCCCTCACCGCAGAGCCCGAATACGCCCCCCCTCCTCAATCCGCTCCAAAGCCAACTCCAGCACCTCATCCAAAGGCAACCGTGTCATGCAAGCGTGGTGACCATCACCCTGAATCAAACAAGTCTCACGGTGACAAGGACCACACTCGACTTGAATGGCAACGTGACGCTCCCGCTCGCCATGGTCAGCCGTGTGGCGCCGGTCGGTCGGACCGAAGAGCACCAAACACGGTGCGTGGACCGCGCGCGCGACGTGGCGCACGCCGCCGTCGGTGCACAGCACCGCGTCCGCGGCGGCGAGCAGGCCGATCAGCTCGGGCAACTGGGGCGCTGGTTCGCAGAGGGCGTGCACG
>CAYOXI010000148.1:0-2938 GCA_964407855.1 uncultured Chromatiaceae bacterium | reverse complement strand
TCCCGGCCGATCACCGACTGGAGTTCCCGCACCAGCCAGGGATAGGGATGGGGCCCGACAGCGGAACCCAGCAGGTAGTAGCTGCCATCGGGATCGGCGACCCAGTCCCGGAAGGCCTCGTCGATGGCGGCCCGCAGCGTCTGGTCGCCGCTCTTCACCGGCACCACCCGGGCGCCCAGCTGCACCATGCGCTCCACGTTGGGCGCCTGGCGCTGCACGTCGATCGCGCCCATGTAGACCACGCAGGGCATACCGACCCGCGCACAGGCGGCAGCCGTGGCCACCCCGTGCTGGCCGGCGCCGGTTTCGGCGATGACGCGCTTCGCGCCGAGCCGCTGGGCCAGCAGCGTCTGACCCAGCGCGTTGTTGATCTTGTGGGCACCGGTGTGGGCGAGATCCTCCCGCTTGAGGTACACCGTGACGCCCCACTTCCGGCTCAGCGTGGGCGCCGCGCTGAGTGCCGTTGGCCGGCCCACCCAGTCCCGCAGCTCCCGGCCGAGTTCTGCCTGGTAGTCCGGGTCCGTGAGGAAACGCCGGGCACCTGCGGTGACCCGTTCCAGTGCGGGCACCAGCGTCTCCGGCGCATAACGGCCGCCGAAGGGTCCGAATCGGCCCCGGGCGTCGGGCAGTTCGCCCTTCACCAGCCGGGCGAGCAGATGAGCCCGCTCAGTGGCATTGATCTCAACCGTGTGCATGAACCTGCTCCGCTGCCCTGACCGCCGCCACGAAGGCCGCGATGCGGCCTGCGTCCTTCACGCCCCGGCGTGATTCCACGCCGCTGCTCACATCCACACCCCAGGGCCGCACGCGGCCGATGGCTTCGGCCACATTGTCCGGGTCGAGCCCGCCCGCGAGGATCACCGGCCGGGTCGCGGCCAGCGCTGCCGCCCGGTCCCAGTCGGCGCACAGGCCCTGGCCGCTGGCCGCTGCCTCGAACAGGATCGGCTCCTCGGGCGGCGCCGTCACCTCAGGCTGCCCCGGTGCATCCCTATAGACCGGCAGAGCACTCACCGCCGCCGGCAGCGCAAGCCGGGCAAAGTCTGCAGCATCCGTCTGCAGCCAGTCCGGCCTGAAGCTTGCAATCACCCGCTGCCACTCCGCCGGCGACGGGTGCTTCATCACGGCCACCCGGATGATGACCGGCGGCACCACAGCGCAAAGCCCCTCAGCGTGCTTCGCCGTGACCCGCCGGGGAGATTCGGCAAAGACGAAGCCCAGCGCATCGGCCCCGGCGAGCAGCGCAGCATCGACCGCCCGGGCCGTGCGCAGGCCGCAGATCTTGACGAAGACCCTCACCTCGACCGGGGCTTCGAACGCGGCGCCGGCTTCGGTGCCAGCGCCGAGGCCCGGCCGGCTTCCAGCAGATCGCCGACGAGCCGCGCCGGGTCGGAGGCCCGCATCAGCGCCGTGCCCACCAGCGCACCCGCATAGCCCAGCTCGGCCACCCGGGCGGCCTGGCCGGGGGACCCGACACCGCTCTCGGCAATCACCGGGATATCGCGGGGCAGCCGGGGCGCAAGATCGGCAAAGCGGCGGAAATCCACCTGCAGCGTGCGCAGGTCGCGACAGTTCACGCCGAGCAGCGTGCGCGCATAGCCATCCACGACTGCGGGCGCCAGCCGGCGGAGCGCCGGCACCGCGCGATCCAGGTCGGCCGTATCGAAAACCTCCACCAGTGCGAACATCCCGAGCTGCAGCGTGGCCCGCAGCATCTCCCGCAGCGCCCGGTCATCGAGCAGCGCTGCGATCAGCAGTACGCCGCCGGCGCCGGCCGCACGGGCCTCCAGCAACTGGTAGGGCGTGACCAGGAAGTCCTTGCGCATCGCGGGCGTGGTGGCGGCGGCGGCGGCCACCTCCTTGAGGTGGGCAAGATCGCCCTGGAACTCGGCCGGTTCTGTCAGCACGGAGAGGGCTGACGCACCACCCGCCACATAGTGGCGTGCCTGACGGCCGACCTGCAGCGCGCTAGCTGCGAGCGTGCCCGTGGCCGGCGAGCGACGCTTGACCTCGGCGATCACATCAAAGCCCTGGGCGGAGAGCCGGAAGCCCGGGGGTGGTGGCAGGCGGCGCAGGCGCTCCGCCAGCGCATCGGCCGGCCGACGGGCCTCGGCGTGCATGGCGCGTCTGAGGCTGGCTGCACCCATCCGCGCGAGGAAGTTGTTGGCGGTCATTCTCCACTTTCCCAGTGACGCAGGCGTTCCAGCAGCCGCGCGCCGGCACCGGACTCCAGCGCCGCCCGCGCCTTGTCGATGCCTCGGCCCAGGCCCCGGGCCCGGGACGTGAGTTCCAGCAGCAGCCCGGCACCCAGCAGCAGCGCATCGCGGTGGGGACCGGTGTCAGCGCCGGTCAGCACCGCCTCGAGAGCAAGCGCATTGGCCGCCCCGTCACCACCGGCGAGATCTTCGGGCCGGCAGCGGGCGAGGCCGTAGTCGGCCGGATCCCGTCGCTGACGGCGCGCCATTCCCGGGCGCACGTCGAAGAGCACAAAGGGACCGATCGGCGTGGGCTCGTCCCAGCCGGACTCACCGTGGACGACAAAGTAGCGCGCGATCGGCAGCCCGGACAGCGCCTCCGCCATGAGCTTCGCCCGTTCCAGGTCGAAGGCCCCCACCACGCCGAAGGGCGGAGCCGCCGGATTGGTGAGCGGGCCGAGAATGTTGAAGACCGTGCGCACGCCGAGCGCGCGGCGCACCGGTGCGATGGCCTTCATCGCCGGGTGGAAATTCGGCGCGAACAGGAAGGTGAAGCCGGTGGCGGCCAGCATCCGGTGGGCGCCCTGGTCGTCGGCGGGCAGCCGGATGCCCAGCGCCTCCAGCACGTCGGCGCTGCCGGACTTCGAGGAGACCGAGCGGTTGCCGTGCTTGACGATGGGCACACCACAGGCCGCGGCCACCAGTGCCGCGCCGGTGGACAGGTTGAAGCTGCCGGAGCCATCGCC
>CAYOXI010000147.1:0-2968 GCA_964407855.1 uncultured Chromatiaceae bacterium | reverse complement strand
CTGCTTGCTGCCGCGCTGGAAGAAGAGCGACGTCCTCGCGCTCTCGCCCCTGCACCCTCGGTGGACGTCTGATAACCGGCCATTGCTGGACGTCTCATAACCGGCCAACGGCCAGCCCGGGACGGTTCGTTCTTACCGCTCCTGATCGTGCTTCTGCAAGTCGACGCTTTTCCGGGTGCGCCAGCTGCGGGGGCCGCACTTGAGCAGATGGCCGTGGTGCAGGAGTCGATCGAGCGTGGCCGTGACGGCCGCCGTGTCGCCCAGCAGGCGACCCCAGTCGTCGACGGGCCGGTTCGACGTGACCAGCGTGCTGGCCCGTTCGTAGCGTCGCATGATCAGCTCCAGCAGATCCTCGGCCGCCGTGGCCGGGAGCTTGCGCATGCCGAGATCGTCGAGGATCAACAGAGGCACGCTCGACATCTCGGCCAGGTATTCCTTGCGCGTGCCGTCGAGGGCCGCGTCGGTGAGTTCCTCGAGCAGGACGTGGACCTCGCGGTACACGACGCGATGGCCCTGGTGGATCGCCGACAGGCCGATCGCCTGCGCGAGGTGGCTCTTGCCCGTGCCCGGCGGCCCGAGGAACACCGCGTCCTCCGCCCGCTCGATGAAGCGACCCGTCGCCAGCTCGAACACCAGGGCCCGATCCATCTTCGTGTTGAACTTGAAGTCGAAGCCGTCCAGCGTCCGACCCGCGTCGCGGAACCCCGCCTGCTGGATCCGGCGCGAGAGCAGACGATCCTGGCGCCGCGACAGCTCGTCCTGCACCAGCGCCGAGATCAGGTCGATCGGTGCGCCCTCGCTCTTTTGCGCCTCCAGCAGCCGAAGCTCCAGATGTTCGGCCATGCCCGAGAGGCGCAGCTTGCGCAGGGCGGGTTCGAGTTCAGACAGGTTCATGAACGTTCTCCTCGGTTCGGCGATCGATCAGATCGCGGTAGTGGGTCAGTTCCCGGATCAGCGGATCCACCTGCTTGAGCGACAGCGGCAGCGGCGATCCCCGCTCGACGTAGCGCTTCACGAAGCGGTAGTTCGCGAGCTCCAGCGACAAGGCTGCTGCACAGGCGTCCTCGACCCGCGCCGTCCCGTGTCGCTTGCACAGCGAGAGCAGGCCCAGGATCCGACGCACCCCAGGCTCGCCGTCCTCCTGGTGGATCCGCTCGCATACGGCGCCCACGTGCGGCCCGGCGCGCCTCGCCCGAGCGAGCACCTCGAGCGTCGTCGCCGGTGTCCGCTTCGGCCGATCCTCTTCCCGCATCCGCCGCTTGCCCCTCGACTGGCGCACGTGCTCGCGCAACAGCTCGCCCGTCCTCGGATCGATCAGCCGGACGTGCAGCGCGTCCCACTGCACGCTGAGCCGTCTGCCCAGCCAGCCCGGCGGCACGTGGTAGTAGGCGCCCTCGATCTCGACCGCCCCGTCCAGGTGCACCGTGCGCACACCGTGCTCGTAGATCCGGAACGGCTCGATCGGAAGCCGCTGCAGCAGCGGACCCTCCTCCTCGAACATCGCCGCCACCTGCCGCTTCGTCGTGCCGTGGATCCGCGTATCCGCCCAGCGCACTTCCCAGCGGTCCAGGTAGACCTGCGCCGCCTCGAGCGACTCGAAGCGAAGGCCCCGCACCTTCTGCTGCGCATGGCGAACGCCCGACTCGACCTTCCCCTTGCGATCGGGATGCCGAACCCGACACGGCAGCGCCGTCACCCCGTAGTGGCCGAGCAAGTCGCGGTAGACGGGGTTCAGCGCCGCGTCGTAGACGTCGGGCTTGATCACCCCCTCCTTCAGGTTGTCGAGCACCACCACCCGCGGCGCCCCGCCGAGACGGCGGAAGGCGCGCTCGTGAAGCTCGGCCCACACCTGGCTGCTCGACTTCCACACCAACAGCCGAACCGACTTGCGGCTGTAGCCCAGCGTCAGCACGAACATCCGCGTGCGCCGGTACTTCCCCGTCACCGGGTCGCGCACCATCGGGCCGTCGCCGTAATCGACCTGCGCCTCCTCGCCCGGCGCCGTCTCGATCACGGGATGCGCGTCGCGGGGCGCCTCCTCGCGCAGCTTCCCCATGAACCGCTTGACGCTCGCGTAGCTCGAAGCGAAGCCGTGCTCGTCGACCAGGTCCTGCCAGACCGACATCGCGGTCCGGCCCTGGCGCGACCCCGCCTCGATCCACTCCCGGAACGGCTCGCACGCGCTCCACTGCGGACTGCGACCCGGCACCGGAGGCCAGGACGGACCCCTCGACGCGGTCCCCGGCCCCTCGGCCCAAGGCCCCGACCCGGTGGACGTCTGCTTGGCCGGTTTTGGATCGGCGCGACCCCAGCGACCCGGGCCCCGCACCCCGATCCCCGCCGACTTCAAATACGCGCCGACCGTCTCCCGACGCACGCCCGTCTCGGACTGGATCCGCCGCAGCGACCAACCCAGACGACCCAGCGCCAATACCTGTTCCCGCTTCTCGCTATCCAAGACGTTTGCCATCCCGCTGGGAGACCAGGTCTCCACGCGACTGTCAACGTCCCGGGCACCGCCGCCGTTGGCCGGTTTTCAGGCGTCCTTCAATGGCCGGTTTTGGGTGTCCACCGAGGTGAGAACGTCCAGTCGGAGGTCGAGAGGCCGTCGAGGACTTCCACCGAGAGCTTATCGGGAACGGAATAGACTCCGAGCACATCGCCGTCTGGGCTTTCGAACAGGACAACGGCATCCGATTGCGCACTCTTGCAGCCTTCTACGCCCTCTGAACTTGGATCGATCCTCCCGCATGGAATTGCCGTTTCGAGATCGCGTCTCTCCTTCCAGGTGGGCGGGGAGCTTCGGCAGAGCTCAAGATCGATTGGCGCCGCTGCACAGCTGCCTATTGCGAGCGCGAGAGCGGATGTCAAAGCAATACGCATGAATGATGCCGCATAACGGATCACCGATCAGCGGCGAGCCGCGCTATAAAGGTTGAGCGATAGTACAGCGATCGCTGCGAAGCCG
>CAYOXI010000146.1:0-2987 GCA_964407855.1 uncultured Chromatiaceae bacterium | reverse complement strand
TATTCGGTGAAGCGCTCGGGGATCTTGATCGTGGCGTCGATGCCCATCTGTTCGCCCACTGTCGGGAAACCCTGGGGACCCTTCGGTGCCGACGGATCCAGCACGAAGGCCTGGCCGGAGCGGTTGATGATGATGTCGCTGTAGGGCTGCACGCGAGTCTGGATGGCCCACTCGATGGCCGACAGGTCGTAGGGATTCACATCCGGACCCACCACCACGGCCATCTTCGCGGTGCGGGGCCAGCGACCCGCCGCACCCCACAGCGCGTGCAGCACATACTTGCCGAATTCGGGATGGGGCTTCTGCGCACCATCCACATTGAGCTGCACCACGTAGGTCATGTTCGGCGTGACCACGCAGTCCTTGACCTCGGGGATCTTCCGCTGCAGGTCGGAGAGCATCTCGCCTTCCACCGGGATCAGCGCCAGGTAGTTGTGATCGAAGGGCGGCATCATCTCGATGGTTGCATACCACTGCGGATTCCTGCGGTGGGTGATGGCCGTGATGTCGAACAGCGGGAAGACCTGGTGCTTGTCGTAGTAGCCCACCGAGTTGGAGTGCCAGCCGATGATCTGCTGCGGTACGTCGGGCTGGAAGACGCCCTCGATCACGTACTCCGCCGTCGCCGGTACCTCAAGGTCCACCGTCTCGCACTTGACCAGTTCCACCGGCGAACCGCGCAGTCCGCCGGCGTAGTCAAACTCATCCAGCCCATAGGGCACGCCGGTGGCGGCGGCCATGTGCACGGCCGGGTCGCACTGACAGGCCACGGCGATCTCCAGCGGCTTGCCCATCCGCTGGGCCTTGGCGAGGTGCAGGCCCACGTGGTTCATCGGCGGGTTCCAGAAGGCGAAGATCGACAGCTGCTTCTTCTGTTCCTTCTCCGAGTAGCTGCCGCCCTGGGGATGCTGGCAGTTCCACAGGCTGGTGAGCCGGTACCAGCCCACGTTGCGCACGCCGGTCTCCGGATCCTTGGTCACCACGACGCCACCGCAGATATAGGACGCACCCTCCTTGCCGAGCCACACGTGGGGGATCTGCTTGTCGATGGACACCTGCGCCTGCGGGATGATCACGTCCTTGCAGGGTGCCTTCGACCGGTCGACCAGCGTCGGCTTGATCCAGCGCGAGCGGTCCATGAGTACCTCCGTGTGGTACTTCTTGGCCTCGATCGGATCCTTTGTGCCGATGGTGAGCCCGGTGCGCTCCCGGGTGCCAAAGGGATTGAAGATCACCGGGACGCCGGGGGTGTTGTAGCCCTCCAGGTTCTCCAGCATCAGCCCGGGACCATTGGTCTCCGCGAGCAGGCGCATCAGGGCCTGGAGTTCGTTGGTGCCGTAGGCCACGTTGATCGGCGTCGTGACACGCTTCAGCTGTCCCATCTCATCGAGCTTGGCGAGAAACTCGCGCATATCCCTGAACGCCATGGACCTGGACTCCCGGATCATCCGCTGCTGTGAAAGGCCGCAAACCATAGCATGACGGGCGCCGGTTTCCAGTAATCTAGCGGCCCCCTAATCGCCAGCGCCTCGCCAGGAAAGCCACTCATGCCGCAATCGAACAGGAAAGTTGCCATCGTCACAGGTTCTGCCACGGGTGTCGGCGCCGCCGCCGCCATCCTGCTGGCGGAAAAGGGCTGCAACGTGGTCATCAACTACACCCGCAGCAAGGCGGAGGCCGAGGAGACCGCGACCGCCTGCCGCGCAAAGGGCGCGGAGACCATCGTCTTCCAGGCGGATGTGTCCGACGACGATGCCTGCCGGGCCATGGCCCAGGCCGCCGGGGAGAAGTGGGGCCGGATCGACTACCTGATCAACAATGCCGCCCGCACCAAGTTCAATCCCTATCCGAAGCTCGACGGTGTCAGCAAGCAGGACTTTCTCGACATCTATGCGGTCAACGTGGTAGGCGCCTACCAGATGGTCCGGGCGGTCGCGCCGTGGATGAAGAAACAGGGCAAGGGCTCGATCGTCAACGACTCGTCCATCGGCGGCGTCACCGGTATCGGCTCATCCATTCCCTATGCCGCTTCCAAGGCGGCCCTCAACCTGATGACCAAGTCGCTGGCACACGTGCTGGCGCCGGAGATCAACATCAACTCGGTCGCGCCGGGCATGATCCAGACCCGCTGGCTGAAGGGCGGCATGGGCGATGAGCAGTACGAGGCCATGCTGAAGTCCACGGCGGCCCAGCTGCCCCTGAAGAAGGTGGCCACCGCCGAGGACATCGCGGCCGTGCTGGTCTGGTTCCTCGAGAGCGCCCACCTGATCACCGGCGAGACGCTGATCGTCGACAGCGGCATCCACATCGGCACGCTGCCGCCCTACTCCAGCGGCGACGCCTACTAGGATGAAGCGTACGCTGGCACTTGCCGCTGCGGCCCTGCTGGTCACGGCCTGTGCCGCCCTCCAGCCCGGCGATCCGGTGCAGGTCACGGTGAGCGGCATCGAGCCACTGCCCGGCGACGGGCTGGAGCTGCGCCTGCTCGTGAAGTTGCGGGTGCAGAATCCGAACGACACGGCGATCAGCTTCAACGGCGTGGCGCTGACGCTCGCGGTGCAGGACCGGGTCTTCGCGACCGGCGTCAGCGACGAACAGGGCACCGTGCCGCGCTTCGGCGAGTCGGTGATCGCGGTGCCGGTGACCGTCTCCGCGATGCGGATGATCCGGCAGCTGATGGGGGTGGCCGACGGACAGGCGCTCGACCAGGTCAGCTATGTGCTGACCGGCAAGCTGAACGGCCCGGGATTCAGGGCCGTGCGTTTCGAGTCGTCGGGCGACATGGCACTGCCCGGGTCTGCTGGCGCCGGCACCCGCCCCTAGGGTTTGCCGGCCGCAGCCGCCCGCGCGCCGCGCGGCACCGGCATGGGGCCGGGTGACGTCAACCGCACCGCCACCGCAATCAGCACGCAGACGGTCGCGATGATGCAGACGAACATGAAGGGTGCCCAGGGTCCGATGGCATCGAACACCCGGCCACCGATGGC
>CAYOXI010000145.1:0-3003 GCA_964407855.1 uncultured Chromatiaceae bacterium | reverse complement strand
GCCCGCCGCAAGCTCGCCGGATTTCTGGACGTGGCAGCCACCCCACGCACCCGTCGCGACCGGGCCATCACCCATCTGCACGGCAACATCCAGCTGGAGGAACTCCGCCTGCAACCGGAACACCTGCCCTTCAGCGCCACGCTGACACCGGGGTCCCGGATTCTCGTGGCGGGTGCCAATGGGTCCGGCAAGACCACCCTCCTGTGGACCCTGGCAGGCATCCGGCGGGCGGCCGCCGGCCGGGTACGGATTGATGGCCAGGCCGCCCACCGGCTCGACCGGCCATCCGTGCAGCAGAGTGTGGGTATCGCCTCGCCCGACCTGCCGCTGCTCAAGGGCACGGTGCAGTTGAACCTGCGCTACCGGGCTCCCCGGGCCACGGACGCCGAGCTCGAAGCAGTCTGCTTGGCCACCGGGCTGACGGACCGGGTGGGCAACTGGCCCGACCTGCTTCAGTTCCGCCTGCAGGACGAGGGCAGCAACCTTTCCGACGGCGAACGCGCGCGCCTGCAACTGGCCCGGGCCATCGTCGGCCAGCCGAAAATCCTGTTGCTGGACGAGCTGGACTCCCACCTGGATCCCGCCGGTCGCCAGCTGCTCCGGCAGGTGATTGCCAGCTATCCGGGCACGGTGATCTACACCACCCACGACACCTGCACGATGCAGCTGGCGGATGCTGTCTGGCTGATCACGCCGCGGGGTATCCACCTCGCGGAGCAATCGGCGACCGTGGTCCCCCTGAGGTCCGCCGTTGAGGTGCAGTCATGAGCATCGCCCCGGTGGACTGGGAGCAACAACCGGATCCGGCAGCAGTACCCGATCTCAGGCGGCACGCACTCAGTCGCGGCCGCCTGCAGATGCGGCAGACGAATCGCCATCCGCGGATGCGCTACTACCTCTGGGCCCACCCGGACCCGCGGTCCGGCGCGCCCTTGCTGATCGCGGTGCACGGGATCTCCCGGGATGCGCGGGAACAGATCCGGCTGCTCCAGCCCGAAGCTGCCCGCCAGGGCATCTCACTGATAGCACCGATCTTTGATGAGGTGCGCTATGCAGGCTACCAGCAACTTGGCATCCGGGGAGCCGGCGAGCGGGCTGACCATGCCCTGCTCGCAATGCTGGCTGACGTGGAGGAGCTGCTAGGTTCCGGATCACCCATTGACCTGTTCGGTTTTTCCGGCGGGGCCCAGTTCGCCCACCGCTTCGCCCTGCTGTATCCCCGCGCGGTTCGCCGGCTCGCACTGGCCGCTGCGGGCTGGTACACGCTGCCTGACCTGTCCCGCGGCTTTCCCTATGGCCTGGCGGGCCTGGATGGCACCCGGATTCCCGACTTCGACCTCGCGGCCTTCCTGCGCATCCCGCAACTGGTGATGGTTGGCAGCGAGGATCTCGGCCGGGACCCGGGCCTGCGCAAGCGACGCCGCCTGGACCGGGAACAGGGGCGGCACCGGCTTGCCAGGGCCGTGAGCTGGGCCACCGCCATGCAGGACCTGGGGCGGCGTCATGCACTGGATCCGGGCCGTTGCCGGCTGCGGATCCTCCGCAATACGGGCCACGACTTCAGCGAAGCCGTGCTTGTGGGCTCGCTGGACAAGCACCTCTTTCACTTTCTCGACAATCAGGATTAAACCATGCGCCCTCTCATACTTGCGGTGCCTGCCCTTTGCCTGCTGCTGACCACCACCGCCAATCCGGCCAAAGCGGCCGAACTGGAGGCCTCCTGGCAGGACGGCATCGAGTACCAATGGGCCAAACGTCGCTCCCTGCGGCTTGGCGGGCGGATCCACTACGACATTGCCAGCTACGATGACGATGTCACGCCCCTGGACGACGACAGCGATTTTCGCCGGCTACGGGCGAGCCTCCGCGGGCAGGTGGACGACTGGCGCCTGCGTGCCGACTACGATTTCGGTATCGCGGATGGCTGGCGCAACCTCTACCTGCAGTACCGGGGTCTGGAGCGCACCCGCATCACGCTTGGACAGCAGAATGCGCCCTTCTCCCTCGACGACCTGATGGGCAGCAATGACCTGACCTTCATGGAGCGCTCCCTCGGGAGCGCCCTGAGTCCGGGCATGCTGGTCGGGCTGGCCTACCAGACCTGGGGGAAGCGGTGGACCGCGAGCATTGGTGCCTTCGGTGATGAACTCGACGATCAGGACCGGCGCCTCGTCGACGGCACCTCGGTCGTCGGCCGGGTCACCTATACCCCCATCCGGTCCCGGGGCCGCGTGCTGCACCTGGGCCTTGCCCAGGAGTTTCGCTCGGTGGACAGCGACAGCGGTGTGCGCATCCAGACACGGCCCGAGTCCCGGCTGGCCAATAACCGCCTGGTCAGAACCTCCACGCTCAACGGCGTGGATGATCTGCGCACGACGGGCCTGGAGCTCATGGCCATCCGCAACAACCTGCGCTTCCAGTCGGAATACATGCTGTTGAGCCTGGATGGCGGCGGGAACGACGCGGATTTCAGCGGCGGGTACGCCCAGCTGAGCATGGTGCTGACCGGTGAGCGGTATCGCTACAGCGACTCCAGTGGCGTCACCAGCAGCCTGCGACCAAAGGGTAAGCGCGGCGCAGTGGAGGCCGCCGTACGCTACAGCACCCTGGACCTGGAGGACGCCGGCATCACGGGTGGTGAACAGAGCCAGATCACCGGAGCACTGTCCTGGTACATCAATCGGCAGCTGCGCATCAGTGCGAACTATTCCCGGTTCGATGCCGAGCCCAACAACGATGGCATTGATGAGGATGGCTCCATCATCATGCTCCGGCTGCAGGCGACGATGTGATGGCCGGGAAATTTCTGGACGCGGAGCCGGAGAGGACGGGGTTGCAGCACTTCAGGCTTGTCAGGAAGGGCGTCGACACAGCCGCCCTGCGCCATGAACTCGCGGTGCACGCGACGCTCTGGCTGGCCGAAACCGGTCGGCAGGAGAAATCGCCGGCGCAGAAGGATACCAACGCCATTCCCCTCCGGGGCCTGCGCCGCTCGAAGATTCG
>CAYOXI010000144.1:0-3021 GCA_964407855.1 uncultured Chromatiaceae bacterium | reverse complement strand
CTCCTGCTCCAGTTCGAGCAGGTGGCGCTCGCCTCCGAATCGGTAGCGCGGACGATCTCCAGGATTTCCGAGCGGGAGGCGGCGCTGCGGGTGCAGTTTGCCGATGCGGCGCTGGCCACGAGCGAGCCGTACGTGGTCCGCGAGCGCCTCATCCAGCGGGCGGTGCTACTCGGTGGGGTAGAAGTGGGGGTCGGGGGATTGTTGCCCGAGGGCTACAGCAGCGGCTACGGCGGGGGCGGCTCGGGATTTACGGTGGAGGCGTACGGGCCGAACTACCAGGACCTGGAGGCGCTGGCCGAGCGCTTCGCCGAGCGCCTGCGGGGCAGCAGCCGGCGCGTGGCCGAGGTGAACACCAACGCTGGCCGGTACTGGCGCGTGGAGGAGCGCGAGGTGCTGCGGTTTGCGTGGGACGACCGCGCGCGGATACTGACGGGGCAATCCGCCAGTACCATCGCCGGCCAGCTTCGCCCGATCCTTAACACCCGGTTTCCGATGTACCATGGCCCGATAGAAGACGAACCCCGGATGGCCGTGCGTCTGATCCAGGAGGGCGCCGATCAGCTTGATGTCGACCGCCTCGTGGGCCTTCCGCTCTCCGCAAACCGCACGGTGAAGCTAGGCGATGCCGCGCCGTTTGAGGTGGAGCGCACGCCGGCGAGCATCGAGCGCAAAGACCAGCAGTACCGGCGCTACATCCGGGTCGACTACCTCGGGCCCTACCAGATGGGCCAGGAATTTATGGCCACTCACCTCGCCGCGATGCCCGTCCCGACCGGCTACCGGCTGGAGATGGCCTCGTTTTCGTTTTTCGACGACGACGTCCAGGAATCGTTTTTCTGGGTGATCGTCGGCACTCTTGCGCTCGTGTTTCTGATCACGGCTGCCGTATTCGAATCGTGGCGGCTGCCGGCGGTGGTGCTGCTGAGTGTGCCGATGGCGCTTGCCGGCGTGGCGCTGGGGTTTTTATGGTCGGGCGCGAACTTCGCCGAGGGGGCGTTTATCGGCAGTGTACTCCTGGCGGGTATCGCGGTGAACGACAGCATCCTGCTGGTCGACCGTTACCGGCAGCTCCGGCAGCTGCGGCCGGGTACAGCGCCGGCGCGGCTCATCCGCCTGGCCGTGCGGCAGCGCCTGCGGCCGATGTGGACCACCACGCTCACCTCGGTCGTGTCCATGCTCCCGCTAATGGTCTTTCCGGATCAGGGGGATTTCTGGATGGGGCTGGCGGTGACGGTGACGGGCGGCCTGCTGGCCTCGACGCTGCTCGCGCCGGCGACGACGGTGGCGTTGGTGACCGCCACGCCCTCCAGGCCCACACCCCCACGAGCCCCAGCAGGACAGGGGAATAACCCCTCCATGATCTGAGGAAGCCCGAGGTACGCGGCGGTCGTCGGCGCGGCGTAGACGTAGTAGATGCCGGCGGCGGCCGCGGCGAGGCCGGTGAGCATCCGGGTGGGTGCGATGCGGAAGATGCCATTGACCGCGGCTACTACGATAAAACTGACAGAGCGCAGCGCGATGGACATGGAATCGAGGTTCGCCGTGAGATCGTCGGGGCGAGGCCAAGATAAAACGCGGCTCCCGGGGGGAGTTGCGAGGGGGATTCCTTCATGTTTAGGGCGTGGTCATCCTGAGCGTCAGCGAGGGATCCTTAACCGATTAGAGGCAACCCCGGGCACAACCTGTCCAGCCGGCACGATCCGGAACGTATTCGCGATCTCGTCGCCTTTTGCCGCTCGAAGCCCCCTCGCTACCGCTCACTTCGGCTACGCTCAGTGCAGGCAGGGTGACATTACGTGTCATTAGCAGCGGTAGCGAGGGATCATTAATAGACTAGACGTTACCCAGGGCACAACCCATCCAGCCGGCACGATCCGGAAACTTTTCGCGATCCCGTCGCCTCTTGCCGCTCGAAGACCCCTCGCATTCGCTCAGGGTGACATGGCTGACGTCTGGTCATGAGGTAGCAGAAGTATTCGAGGCAAATCGTTGCTGATTTCTCCGCTTCCTTAACCCTTAAACCCAGTACCTTAAACCCTTCACCCATCCGTGACACATCCGTGTGAGGCATCGCTCACATTTTTGATGTATTTGTACAGCGTCCCCCGGGTGGCGGGGAAGGGCGGGGCGATCCAGGCGGCGCGGCGGCGGGCCATCTCCTCATTGGAGACCGCGACGGAGATTGACTTCGCCTCGGCGTCGATCGTGACGATGTCGCCGTCATGCAGCAGCGCGATGGGGCCGCCGTCCTGCGCCTCGGGGACGACGTGGCCGATGATAAACCCGTGGCTGCCGCCGCTGAAGCGGCCGTCGGTGATGAGGGCGACGCTGCTGCCCAGGCCGGCGCCCATCAGCGCGGAGGTCGGCGTCAGCATCTCGGGCATGCCGGGGCCGCCTTTGGGGCCTTCGAAGCGGATGACGACGACATCGCCGGCCTTGATTTTCCCTTGTTCGAGGCCGCGGAGCATGGCCTCCTCGCGGTCGAACACCCGGGCCGGGCCGGTGAACACGAGGCCTTCCTTCCCGGTGATTTTCCCCACCGAACCGCCCGGGGCGAGGTTGCCGCGGAGGATGTAGATGTGGCCGGTGGCTTTGATCGGGTTCGACAACGGGCGGATGATCGGCTGGCCGGCCGGCAGCGCCGGCGCGTCGGCGAGGTTTTCGGCGATGGTCTTGCCCGTCACCGTCATCGCGTCGCCGTGAAGCATGCCGGCTTCGAGGAGGAGCTTCATCACCGCCGGGATCCCGCCGATGTCGTTCAGGTCCTGCATGACGTACTGCCCGCTCGGTTTGAGATCGGCCAGGAACGGCGTTTCGTCGGAGAGGCGCTGCATGTCTTCCAGTGTCCATTCGATGTCGAACGCGTGCGCCATTGCGAGGAGGTGGAGGACGGCGTTGGTCGACCCGCCGGTGACGAGTACGACCCGCATCGCGTTTTCGAACGAGGCGCGGGTGACGATTTTGCGGGGGGTGAGGCCCTGTTCGAGCAAGGCCATGATCGCGGCGCCGGCCGCGCGGCAT
>CAYOXI010000143.1:0-3053 GCA_964407855.1 uncultured Chromatiaceae bacterium | reverse complement strand
TTGTAGAGGGCCTCCAGGCTGTCGACGCCGGCGGCGCGGTGGCCGAAGCGCACGCCGTCGAAGCGCGACAGGTTCGACGAGCACTCGGCCGGCGCCACGATGTAATAGGTCGGCACCGAGAGCCGGAGGCTGGGCAGCGAGACGTCCACCAGCGTCGCGCCCAGGCGCTCGTAGACAGCCAGTGCCGCCCGGATCGCGGTCGCGGAGCCGGCCTCCAGGCCGTCGCCGAAGAATTCCTTCGGCACGCCGATGCGCCTGCCGGCCAGCGATTGTTCAAGCGTCGCGCTGTAGTCCGGTACCGGGCGGTCCACGCTGGTGGAGTCGCGCGGGTCGAAGCCCGCCATCACGCCGGTGAGCAGCGCGGCGTCCGCCGCGGTCAGCGTCAGCACGCCCGCCTGGTCCAGGCTCGAGGCGAAGGCAATCATCCCGTAGCGGGACACGCGGCCATAGGTGGGCTTGAAGCCGGTGATGCCGCTGAGCGCCGCCGGCTGGCGGATCGAGCCGCCGGTGTCGGTGCCGGTGGCCGCAGGCACCAGGCCGGCCGCGACGGCTGCGGCGGAGCCGCCGGAAGAACCACCCGGCGAGCGGCCGAGGTCCCACGGGTTCTTCACCGGACCGTAGTAACTGGTCTCGTTGGAGGAGCCCATCGCGAACTCGTCCATGTTGGTCTTGCCGACCGTCACGAGGCCGGCGGCCGCCAGCCGCTCGACCACGGTGGCGTCGTAGGGCGAGCGGAAGCTGGCCAGCATCTTCGAGCCGCAGGTGGTCAGCACCCCGGCCGTACAGAAGATGTCCTTGTGGGCGAAGGGGATGCCGGTCAGGGGGCCGCCCCTGCCGCTGGCCAGCAAGGCGTCGGCCCGGTCGGCGGCCGCCAGGGCCTGCTCCGGGGCCAGCGTGATGAAGGCATTCAGGGCGGGTGCCGCCAGCTCACACCGGGCCAGGGCCGCCTCGGTGAGTTCCCGGCTGCCGAGCTGCCGGGCCCGGAGGGCGGCCGCCAGCTCGACGAGGGTGGGACGGGCTGTATCGAATGCCATGGGATCGGCCCGGGCTATGGCCCCGGAGCGCTTATTCCACCACCCGGGGCACGGTGTAGAGGCCGTCCGTCACCGCCGGGGCATTCTGCTGGTAGAGGTCGCGCTGGTCGCTCTCGGTCACCGCATCGGGCCGCAGGCGCTGGGCCATGTCCAGCGGGTGGGCCATGGGTGCCACATCGCGGGTATCAGCCGCCTGCAGCTGGTCCACGAAGGCGACGATGCTGTCCAGTTTGGCCACCACGCCGTCGAGTTCGGCCGGCGCGAGCTCAAGCCGGGCCAGGTGGGCAATCTGCTGGATGGTGTCGCGGGTGAGCTTCACGGTGTGGGCATCAGTGCACGGGCCGCAGAATCATACACTGCTGTTGCTGTCTGCCACCCCCGTTGCTAACCTAGCTGGCTTGCGCGGCTCCTCCTTTCGCCGCACGCGGGGCACCATGCTGAAACGGCTTCGGGGATACTTCTCCCACGACCTTTCCATTGACCTCGGCACCGCAAATACCCTGATTTACCTCGCCGGACAGGGCATCGTCCTCGATGAACCGTCCGTGGTGGCAATCCGGGAGGAACCGGGCCGGGGCGGCAAAGTCGTGGAGGCCGTTGGCCTCCAGGCGAAGAACATGCTGGGCCGCACGCCCGGCAACATCACGGCCATCCGGCCGCTGAAGGACGGCGTCATCGCCGACTTCACCGTCACCGAGAAGATGCTCCAGCATTTCATCCGCAAGGCACTGCCCGGCCGCTACTTCCGGCCGAGCCCGCGCGTGGTGGTCTGCGTGCCCTATGGCTCCACCCAGGTGGAGCGCCGGGCGATCCGGGAATCTGCCGAAGGTGCCGGCGCCCGCAAGGTGTGGCTGGTCGAGGAGCCCATGGCCGCGGCGGTCGGCGCCGGCATGCCGGTGCACGAGGCGCGCGGCTCGATGGTGCTGGACATCGGTGGCGGTACCTCCGAGGTCGCGGTGATCTCGCTGAACGGTATCGTCTACGCGGCGTCTGCCCGCATCGGCGGCGACAAGTTCGACGAGGCCATCATCAATTACGTGCGGCGCAACTACGGCATCCTGATCGGCGAGGCCACGGCCGAGCGCATCAAGAAGGAAATCGGCTCGGCGTTTCCCGGCGAGGAGGTCAAGGAAATCTCCGTGAAGGGCCGCAACCTGTCCGAGGGCGTGCCGCGCAGCTTCAGCCTCAACAGCAACGAGATCCTGGAGGCACTCCAGGAGCCACTCCAGGGCATCGTCCAGGCCGTCAAGCAGGCGCTGGAGCAGACCCCGCCGGAGCTCGGCGCCGACGTGGCCGAGCGCGGCATCGTGCTCACTGGCGGCGGCGCCCTGCTCCGTCACATCGACAAGCTGCTGATGGAAGAAACCGGCCTGCCGGTGGTGGTGGCCGACGAGCCGCTCACCTGCGTGGCCCGGGGCGGCGGTCGCATCCTGGAGATGCTGGACAACGTTTCACCGTCGACGCTGGGCCTGGAGTAAGCTCCTCGCCCAGTGTGCGCTGCACGGCGCATCGCCTCGCGGTGCGTGGCTAACCCAGGATTTCGGACGGGTGCATGGCGCTTTCATCAGCTGACAATGAAGCGCGGGTACGCAATGCCAGCCCGGGCCTGCGCCTCTTCCTGACTGCCGCCCTCTCCCTCGTCATCCTGTTCATGGACAGCCGGGGCGCCTACCTGGCCCAGGTGCGCGCGTACCTTGGCGCTGCGATCTACCCGCTGCAGGTGGTCATCGACTCGCCCCGCCGCGGACTTGGCTGGCTGGGCGAGAACCTGGCGCTGCGGGAAACGCTGATCACCGAGAACCGCGCGTTCCGCCGGGAGGCGCTGATGAACAGCGCCGAGCTCCAGAAGCTGGCCGCGCTGCAGGCCGAAAATGCGCGGCTGCGCTCGCTGCTGGACTCGCGGACGCGGGTCCCCGACCGGGTCGTCGTGGCAGAAATCCTGGCCGTGGACCTGGACCCGCTGCGTCACCGCGTGGTGCTCAGCCGCGGCAGCCGGGACGGCGCCTATGAAGGCCAGGC
>CAYOXI010000142.1:0-3061 GCA_964407855.1 uncultured Chromatiaceae bacterium | reverse complement strand
CCGTAGCCGAGGATCCCCAGCGTCCGCCCGGCCAGCTCCCGTACCGGGTAGTCAAGCAGGCAGAAGTGGGCGCTCCGCTGCCAGGCTCCGTCCCGGACAGCGGCCTGCACCTCCGGCAGCCGCAGCGTCAGGCACAGGATCAGGCCGAACACGTGCTGCACCACCGAGGGCGTCCCGTAGTCGCGGATGTTGCAGACCGCGATGCCCAGCTCCCGGGCGGCGGCGAGGTCCACGTTGTCGGTGCCGGTGGCGGCGAGGCAGATGAGCTTCAGCTGGCCGGCCGCGGCCAGTTGTTCCCGCCGGAGATCCACCTTGTTGACGATCACGACGACGCGGTCGGCGATGCGCGCGGCCACCTCGGCGGGCGACGTGCTGGCGTAAAGCGCGATCCCGGGGAGCAAGGCGTGCAGCACCGAGATGTCGAGGTCGGTGGGCCCGAGGGAGTCGAAGTCGAGGAAGGCCGCGTTCACCCGGCGTCCTGCAGGCCCCGGGCGATGCCGTTGACGCTGGCAATGAGGGCACTGAAGAGGCCTTCGTCGCCGGATTCCCGCCAGCGCCGCAGCAGGTCCACCTGCAGCAGGCTCATCGGATCGACGTAGGGATTGCGCAGGCGGATTGATCGCCGCAGCGTGTTGTCGTTTTCCAGCAGCACCAGCTGCTTCTTGACGCGCAATACCGCGCGGGTCGTGCAGTCGAACTCAGCCTTGATGCGCGGGAAGAACTGTTCGTGCAGGTCACCGCCCAGCCGGGAGTAGGCACTGGCAATCAGCAGGTCGCTCTTGGCGAGTGCGGTTTCCAGGTCGGTCATCAGCGTCCGGAAGAAGTACCAGTGGTCATGCATGGCCTGCAGCGTGTCCTCGCCGTACTGGTCCAGGGCCGCCTCCAGGCCATGCCCCAGTCCGTACCAGCCGGGCAGGATGTTGCGGGTCTGGGTCCAGGCAAACACCCACGGTGCCGTACCCGCGGCCGCCAGCAGCCCCTCCGCCAGGCCTACCTCCGGGCCAGTACCGGTGCGCATCCGCTCGATCACATCGGCCGGCGTCGCGCGCCGGTAGTACTCGGAGAAGCCGGGGGACTCCAGCACCAGCGCCTGGTAGTGGCTGCGGGCGGCGCCGGCCAGCATGCCGAGCGCTGCCTCCCAGCGTGGCTGCTGATCGGTCGGTGGCTCTCCGGGGCGCACCAGACTGCTGATTCCCGCTGCCAGGGCCTGGTCGAGCGTGCGCAGTGCGATGGCCCGCACGCCGTACTTGTTGGCGACCAGTTCGCCCTGCTCGATTACCCGCACGCCGCCCTCGACGGAGCCGGGGGGCGAGCTGCGGATATCCACATGGGCCTTGCCGCCACCGGCGCCGATGGCCCCACCGCGACCGTGGAAGAGCGTCAGCACCACGCCTTCCTGCCGGGCGGCGGCCAGCAGCTCGCGCTGGGCCTTGAGGAGCGCGAAGCGGGCCGAGGCGAGGTCGCTGTCCACGTTGCCCTCGGCCACGCCGAGCATGGCGGTCTGGCGCCGGTCCCGGGCCGCCAGGTGCGCCTGGTAGACGGGATCGGCGTAGAGCTGGCGCATCAGCTCAGCGGCCCCGGCCAGGCCCGCGATGGTTTCGAAGGCGGGCGCGATGTCGAGCGGCACGGTGCCGCTGCGGGGCCGGAGCAGCTCACCCCACTGGGCCAGCAGCAGTACCGACAGCACGTCGTCGACGCCCTCGGCCATGCTGATGATGCAGGGACCGATTGCCCGGCGACCGTAGCGTTTGCGGCAGAAGGCGATGGCCTGGAAGATGCCGACCGCCCGCTTGCCTTCGTTGTCGAGGTCGCCGGTGGGCGACTCGTTGCTGGCCAGCGCCTGCTGCAGTCGGGCCACCCGCCACGCAGCCGGCCGCTCGAGCCAGTCCGCCTCGCCAAGGCCCTCGCCCACCACGCGCCGGTTCACCAGCGCCTCCTGGCGGATGTCCAGCGTCATCAGGTGAAAGCCGAAGGTCTCGATCCGGTGGAGCAGGCGACGCACGGCGAACAGCCCGGCGTTTTGCCCGCGATGGTCGCGCAGGCTGTCGTGGATCAGGCGGATGTCGGCAGCAAAGGCCTCGGCCGACTCATAGGGGTACAGTCCCTCGGAGTGGGTGGATTGCAGCCTGGCAAGGATCAGCCGCATGAAGACCCGGTAGGGCATCTCGCGATGCCGGCTGGGCGTGTTGCCGAGCGCGTTCGGAAAATGCCCGCTGTAGTGCCTGATCTTTTCTTCCACCTCGGGCGACACGCCGACGCGCGTGATGCTCTGGCTGAGCTTCTCCGCGAGTTCACGGCACTCCCGATGATAGAGGTCGAGTATCAGGGCCCGTTGCCGCGCGAGGGTCTCGCGAATGCTGCGCGCATTGATCTCGGCCCGGCCCACCATGTCGCCTCCGACCCAGGAGGCCAGGTGCAGCACCACTGGCAGCTCCCCGTCCGCGGCGGCCTCGCCCCAGACGGCCTCCAGCGCGGTTTCGAGCGTCTCGTAGACCACGGGCAGCACGCGATAGATGCACTCCGTCACGAAGAACAGCAGGTGCTCGTGCTCGGCGGCCACCGTCCGGGCACCGCTGGGGTGCTCCTCCGTCTGCCAGATGGCGGTGATGTCCGTGCGGATATTTTCGAGGTCGGCAGACAGCTCGCGGGGCGACAGCGCCGTGTTCTGCATGTCGATGAGCCGGCGCACGATGTCCTGCTGCCGGCGCAGGATGGTGCGGCGGGTCGGCTCGGTGGGGTGGGCGGTGAGCACCGGTTCGATGTGCAGGATCTCGAGGGCATGGCGGACATCAGCCAGGCTGACGCCGCCTTCGGCGAGGGCGAACAGGGTATCTTCCAGGCCACCAGGCTGGCGGTGCCGGCCTTCGCGCAGGTAGTCGCGCCGTCGCCGGATGCGGTGGACCGTCTCGGCCAGGTTCACGGCGAGGAAGTACGTGGAGAAGGCCCGGATGAAGTTCAAAGCCTCCTCGCCGGACAGCCCGGCCACCAGGGCCTCGATGCGCGCCCCGGCAGCGGGGTCGCCCTCCCGGGCAGCAATCGAGTCCCGGCGGGCCTTTTCCAC
>CAYOXI010000141.1:0-3158 GCA_964407855.1 uncultured Chromatiaceae bacterium | reverse complement strand
TCGTAAAGCAACAAATTGTGAAGAAGCAACGCACAATTATTGCTACACCTTAAAATATATTGCATAACCTATATTAAGATTAAAAAGGCCTTCAAATAAAATGAAGGTTTTTTTTATTTCGGATTTTTTAATATCGGATAAAAGAATTATATTTGTAACCGATATTATGTGGAATATTGATTTAACATATCAAAATGATTTTGAGTCAACTTTTGAAAGGTTGAAAGATAAGCTCATGGTTTTAAAAAAAAGCCGTCCTTTACCACAAGTTGCTTTGAGAAAACTCAAGGAATCACTCTCTATTGAATGGACATACAACACAAACAGTATTGAGGGCAACTCTCTTACTCTGAGAGAAACACAGCTTGTGCTTCAGGAGGGTATCACTGTAAAAGGAAAATCTTTAAGGGAACATTTTGAAGCCAAAAACCATGAAAATGCACTCAATTATCTATACAAATTAGTCTCGGGCAACTACATTTTAAACAGCAAAGACATCTTTGACCTGCATCAACTTGTATTGCGCAGCATTGAAGATGATTTTGCCGGAAGGTTAAGAAATGGTGGTGTCAGAATTACCGGAGCTAATTTTGTTCCACCCAATGCACTAAAAGTACCTCAGCTACTTGATGAATTAATTGATTTTGTCAATACTAACCCTTTGGGGTTAAACACCATTGAATTGGCAACCGTTTTTCATCATAAATTTGTGTGGATTCATCCCTTTTTTGACGGAAACGGCAGGACGGTAAGGTTATGTATGAATTTAATTTTAATGAAAGAAGGTTTTCCACCCGCTATCATTTTGACCAATGACCGAAAAAAATATTATGATGCTTTAAATAGTGCAAACAATGGAAAATATGACAAGTTAATGCTCTTGATGTCTCAGGCACTTGAGCGCACTTTAAACATCTATTTACAGTCACTACCGGGAGCTGATTTCGATTATAGAATTATCTCAGATTTGGTTGAAGAGGAGGGTGTGCCATATGGTCAGGAATATATAAGCCTTTTAGCAAGGCAAGGGAAAATAGACGCTCATAAAGAGGGCAGAAACTGGCTTACCACCAAAGAAGCCGTTGAAGAATACATTAAAACCAGAAAGAGGAAACGGGAAATTTGAATTGATTTAATCTAAGTTAATAAACTTATCTCTTGGATATTTCACCTCATAACTGATTGTTCTTTTTTCTGTTTGGTTGGCTTGCAAATTTACTTTCCAGGTGACCACTCCTTTTTTATCGTCAAAAGCAGCATTATCATAGGAAAGATTTTCAACTTTGATGTCTCTGTTTTGAGAAATTGGAATTCTATCCAGTAATGTGATTTCAACACTTGAATTCTTGCTGTTCCTGATCGAAATTTCATAATTTCTCTTGATAATTCGAGTATTTCCAAAAAAGGAACGGTCTTTTAAGTCATTGATTTGCTTGCGCTCCACCACAATGGTTGGATCAACACCCAGCGATAAAACCAATTCGTCTTCCGTTTGTTGTGGATTGATGAATGAAGTGCCTGCAAAGCTTCCGGCAAAATAGACCTTGGCTTCACCCGGCAATAAATCAAACTGCTCCCAACCCTTTAACTTTGCCGTTAAGAACACATTTTGAACCAGTAAGGGTGCTGAATAATATTCATATTCTGAAGGCACATCAAAAGTGTTGATTTCAATAGTTGTCACTTCCGATGGCGAGGTGGGGATACTATATTTTCTGGAGATTTTAAATAATATATTAGTGACATTTTCTTCTCTAATCATCACAGGCACTTCTTCAATCTCTTCAGCACTAACGACTGAAACTCCTGAAGTCTTGCCTCTTAGAGCATTTCGAGAATATCCGGTTACTACTACATTTTGCAACTCATTTGCGCTCATAAAAAGAGAAAGATTCATTTGGCTTGCATATACAGGCAATGTCTCAGATTCAAAACCCACATAGGAGTAAACAAGTTCTTGTCCTCCTTCAATATCAATATTATATCTTCCATCAAAATCGGTCTGTGTGCCACGAGTGGTGCCTTTTAGAATCACATTCACTCCAGGTAATGGCAAACCAGTATCATCCCGAACTACCCCAGTAACACTTCTCACGGTGGGGTTAAAAGTATAATTGGCTGTATTGCGGCTTCTTCTTTGAGGCCTATAGACTTGTGGGTTCACAAAGTTGAGATAGTATGGGTTAACTTGGGGTTTTTCTGTATTCAGCGTGGGGTTTCCGGTGGAAAGGGTTATCGAGACATTGTCCCAGTTTTCACCAGTATCCTGAAAAACATTGGCTTTATAGTGAATGGCAACAGGGCTTTCAGTGTTTTTTGCTTTGATGTCATAGATTGGAAACCATCCGGCCTTGCTAACATTGTATGTTAATACCAGTGTAAGTGAGGTTGAATATGGGGCTTCCAGATTCAATAGAATTTCGCCACGAGGTTCTGTATTGTTACTTCTTAGTTTATTTAATTCTTGTCTTATTTTATCAATACTTCTACTTAATTTTTCAATTTTTATATCGAGGTCATACACTTCAGTCCTAAGTTCGGGAATGCGGTCACGATAGTATTTTGAATATGAAGAAAGCCTCTCCACTGTAACACTTTGCTGTTCTGTATTGAGTTTTTTATTGGTAGTTAAAAGCGATTCTTCATTTTCAAGGCCCTTTACCTTGTTCCGTAAAACCGCAATTTGCCGATTTAACTTTTCGAGTTCATTTTGAAGTGTGATAATTTTTTCTGACTCAGTTTTCTTTTCTATAAAATTTGTATTGAAATTTATGGCTGCAATACTCACATTTTGTAATCCGTTAACTTGAATGCTATTGGGATCAATGTTTGGAGACAAATCCTTTATCAATACTTTTGTGCTTCCTGCCGGTAAATTTACTTTTACTTCGCTGGTAATTTGGGCTCCTTGTAAAAATACAGTTACTTCTTTAATTACAGATTTAGGCTGGATTTCGTTGGCAAAAACAATACAAGGGAACAATAAAAAAAGAATCCAATTTTTCATCTCAGGTTTTTTATTTTCTTAAATATAAAAGCGACTTCAATTAAGAAACCGCTTTAAGTTTTTTTATGGCAGAATTATTGAGTTTATTTTCTGCATACTCTCTTGAAACCTCTAATGAATTCTCATCAGTTCCCGGCATTTCAAACATAGC
>CAYOXI010000140.1:0-3194 GCA_964407855.1 uncultured Chromatiaceae bacterium | reverse complement strand
AAGCTCAGCATCAGCATTGATATTGATATTAGAGTCGTTGATTTTCATGCTCATGTCCTTGAACGTAACCTCAGTAATCTAAGTATAGTTTTCTAAGCAGGGCGGTCAGTGACTTATGTCACACGACTTGGCCATTTATTGCCCATATTCCGTAGTTTGGAAGCGGCCAAAAATATTTTTCACGCAGCATCAACACTTACAGCGATCTATTTACCTCGAATTCTCAGTTATCATCCTCTATTGAGAATAACTGTAAATCCCATTCAAATCCTCCATTGTTCGATAAGCCGCTCTCATTAAGGATTTCAGACATAATTTCAAAATCACTTCTGTGACTTGGGGAATGTGGGTCAAATCATTCAAAACATCAAATAACGATTCTTGGGACAGTTGCCGTCTTCTATTTAGGTGATCGCCTCATCTCCAGCCCTCAGCTCAAGACGAAGCTGGCCGCGCCGCTCTCGTTTCGCATAGGTATTGCTGGCCAGGTGCAGACGGTCATGCCGCAGATGGCAGGGCGCGCAAAGTGCCTGTAAATTATCCGGCTCATCATTGGCTGGATTCTGGTCGAGGTGCGCCACCGTCAGGCAGTAGCGCTGAGGATGAGCGATCGCGTCCGCCCACGCCGCAGACTTTGGTTCAAACCGTCGATTTGCGAACGCTTCGACGCTTTCCCCCTTCTGTCTGCAAACTTTCCCGCACTGTTGGCATGTCCAGTTGGCCGCACATTTAAGCTTGTGGCTGAAGTTGTCCCAGTCAGGACGATAGCGATCGCAGCAATGCAAGCTTGACGAGCAGCGCCCTCTATAAATTTAAGGTAGGCTAAAGCAACTGAATTGGGAGAATTTATGATGTCTAGCTTTATTCTTTCTCTAGTGACAATTAGCGTTTTATTTTTTGTATTTCAGTGGCTCAACAAGAAATTTTGGAATCACCTGTAGAGCATCAGCCAAAGCAGCTACGGTTCATTCCCTGGCTGCTTTGGTGTGAGCCTATTGTCAAAATGCCCCAGACTTGCGATGATGAGCAATGTAGACGCGCACCCAATGAGGCCGCAAGTATGAGTTCCTAGTTTTGGTCTGACACCACACCAAGAATCGCCAAGTACTTTGAGGATTCTTGTGTCTAAAGTGTCAAACTAGGAAATTCAACTCATGTCTGAGATTTTTGAGAAAAATAATAGCTCTAAAGTAGCTGAGACATCTGGTGACAGCCAAAGACCTTGTGGTTTTGTGCCTGAGCATGTGATTGTCAAGCCGCTAGGCCGCATCATTTCTGATAAGGGCAAAAGAGCGAAAGTCTACTCAACGATGAGTAAGGAGCATGTCTTTGTTCGTCCCATCAATGAGGAAGGGCGTGAGTCGGCCAAAGGCAACGTGATTAAGCTCTCTGAGCTGAGTCCACAGGTGCGTCGAAAGTTTGGTTGTTAGGGATTTAATAGCCCTCAGCAAATCGCTGGGGGCTATTCTGTTGAGCCATTAGCGAAAATCAATATAATTTTGAGGGACTAAGATATGTTGACTAAAACTGTGACAAAGACAATTTCTGATCTCCAGAGAGAGTTAAATGAGGAGCTGAGGCAGTATGCCAAATCCACGAGAGCCGTGCAAGTTCGTCCGTTAAGACCTGTTGTTGTCGGAGCAATAGAGGATAACTTTCCAGGATTATTGAAGCAATGTGACTCAATAGAGGATGCTCTTGAAGAGTTGGGCCTAGTGGTCATTGAGGATATTGGTCAAGGGTTTGACCCAAAACGAATCTCATGGTCTATCACCAACACTGAGGGCGAGATTAAGGAGCAATTAAAGCTTTATATGCAGCCTGCTTATAAGCAGCTACGTCTGGCACTAGGAATTAATCACCATTGGATCTTTTTCGTGCCGGATAGAGATTTATATCTGTTCACTGACGAAGAGTTAATTGAAGGGTGCGGCAGCTTCAGAAGCGCTGGTAGCCCAGAGTGCTGGGTTTTGGATTCATTCCGATGATGGAGCATGAAGAGTTTAAAAAGTATGGGCTGGAAGGTTCAGAAATTGAAGAATGGTTCAATAAGTTCACTGATGCTGTAGGGATTACAGCTCACGAAAAATACTCAATGTCAAAGCTGGTCAATTTGCTCAGCACAGAAGTTCCTACACGATTGACTGATGCTAGCAATCGTATTTATGCAACTTATTCTGAAGGAGGGGACTGGATCGACTCGATTACGATGGGAAAAACTGAGCCACGAATTCCTAATGAGCAAAAGCAAGAATTTTGCAAATATCTACTAGATAAGGTATTGGCAACAGATTCACGAGTTCTGATTAGTTGCGCTGACGGAAGTTCTAGAAATATATTGATTGACGTTACAGGCAACTCTAAAAAGAAACAAGAAAAAATTAATAAAATACGAGGCTTGCCCCATTCTTCAGACCGGAACGGTGAAAACCGAAACGCCAACATCCCTAAAGTTCGTAAAGCTCTTGGCATCGATAAGCACCTGGTCTTAGTCCTCAACAATGATCGCCGCCTACTGCCAAGCTATGAAAAGCTACTGAGTGAGCTACAAGACTTTGCTAATGGAAAGTCGCGCACAGGATGCCTCGACCTACGGGATGTGCCAGAGCATGAACGATTTATCGAAGCACCCAAAACAGATGCAATGGCCGAGGTATTTAGGCAACTTCAAGAAAAAGCTGCTGACCTCCCTCTCGCCCAGCAGCTCACGAGCATTGCTAAATCATCCTTCCTAGAAGGGTTTGAGCAAACTGAAGTTAAGGCTATCCTGACACATCATCCTTACTTTCAAAAATATCTGGACACTGGCCAACAGAGGAAGGGTGAACAGCTCGCTCAGGATTTTGTCGCAAAAGTCTATGAAGGTTATCTCGCTTCTCACCACACTGAAGTTGTCGAAACCATCAAGCACTGTGTTCGGAAAGAATTGCCAGACGCAAATGGAGCCAAGACCCATGAGGGAAAAAGGTTAATTCTTACTCAAGCAGGCAATACCTGCACGGTGATAGCCAAGGATGGCCGAGGACTCATCTTCCGGCAAACAGATAGCCAGCCAACCTTCAGCCGCATGAAACAGGCCGATATCAACGCATTCACCAAATATCATGAATCGCTGCAAGAGCTAGACAATCCGCAGCAACGAGTTATAACTATTTCTGGTGTACAGCGTAGAGGACAAAAAAAGGCGTATCCTT
>CAYOXI010000139.1:0-3198 GCA_964407855.1 uncultured Chromatiaceae bacterium | reverse complement strand
CCACGCCCGCTGGGCGGCCAGCGCGACCCGCTACTTCCGGCTCGAGCCGGCGCTCACTCCGTCGGCTGGATCGCCGCCAGGTGCTCCGTCGCGACGAGGAACCTCTCGACCCTCTTGACGATCCCGTCGAGGGTCGGGCGCCGCTCAGGTCGCGTTCCGGCTCGACGCTCCGGTGCGCCGTCGCCCGGCAGCGCTGCCTGCGTTCCGAATCCGGGACCTCGACCGCGAACGGGGAGCCGGGCCTGCAGCCGTAGGTCTCAGCACCATCGACGAGCGTCCCGAGAAATCGGACACCCGATGAGGCGCGGGGATTCCTCGGCCGCTGCGCCCGTAGGCAGGCGGTGTATCTTCGGCGCGATCGAATCTGGAGCCAGGGTCGAAACCATTGAATCCGCTTCGACGAGCGCTCCTCGATGCCGCCCTCTCCCGTGTCTTCGGAGGCGTGGATGCGTCCACGCTGGCCGAGATCGAAGCCGCGTGTGAGTGGCTGGATCTGCCGAGCGGGCACACGCTGTTCCGGCAGGGCGACCCCGGCGAAAGTCTCTACGCGCTGGTGAGTGGCCGGGTGTTGATTCGCGCCGAGAGCGACGGCGAGGAAGTCATCATCGGGGAGGCCGGGCGCGGCGAGACCATTGGAGAGATGGCGCTGCTCACTGGCGAGCCGCGTTCGGCGACCGTCGTCGCGATCCGCGACACCGTCCTCGTGCGCCTCCCCCGCGACGCCTTCGATCGCCTGCTCGAGGACCACCCGCGGATGGCGCTGGGCCTCTCTCGACTGCTCGTCGAACGGCTGCGCGCGCAGACGACGGCACGCCCGGTCGCCGCTCGGATCGGGTCGAACATCGCGATCGTGTCGGCGGGTCGCGGCGCCCCGCAGACTCCCGCCTTCGCGCAAGCGCTCGTGCACGCGCTCGAAGCGATCGGACCGGTCGCGCATGTGAATCGATCGCGAATCGAAGAGCAGGCGCTCGGCGCGGGCGCGGCCTCCGAGGCGGGGGACGTGGACGGCGCCTGGTTGGCTGCGTGGCTCGACGAGCAGGAGGTCGAGCATTCGTTCGTGGTCTACGAGGCGGAGCCCGATCTTACCGAGTGGACCCAGCGCTGCCTGCGTCAGGCGGATGTCGTCGTCGGCGTTGCGGACGCCGCGGGAGATCCCGCGCTCGGTGGAATCGAGAAGGAGTTCCTCGCCGACGCCGACGGGCGGGACGCAGTCCGCCAGGTGCTCGTGCTCGTCCACCCGCCCGATACCCGGCAGCCGTCGGGCACCGCCGCCTGGCTCGAGGGCCGCAGGGTCGCCTCCCATCATCACGTTCGTTCCGGCTCTGCCGACGATCTGGCGCGCGTGGCGCGGGTTCTCTCCGGGACCGCCGTCGGCCTCGTGCTCGGCGGCGGCGCGGCGCGCGGCTTCGCCCACGTCGGCGCGTTCCGGGCGCTCTGCGAGGCCGGCGTCCCGATCGACTGGGTGGGAGGGGCGAGCATCGGTTCGGCGATGGGAGGACTGATCGCATTCGGGCAGACCCCGGACGAGATGCAGGCCATCTGCCGTCGTGTCTTCGTCGAGGAGAATCCGCTCGGCGACTATACGCTGCCGCTCATCTCGCTGGTGCGCGGCAAGCGGCTCGCCCGCCAGCTCGACGAGCACTTCGGTCTCGACATCGAGGACCTCTGGTTGCCGTTCTTCTGCGTCTCGACGGACGTCAGCGACGCCGGCGTGCTCGTCCACGAACGGGGTTCGTTGGCGCGCGCAGTCCGCGCCAGCGTCGCTCTGCCCGGTGTCCTGCCGCCGGCCGTCGATCGCAACCACCTGTTGATCGACGGCGGCGTCCTCAACAATCTTCCCGTCGACGTCATGCGCAGGCGTTCCGTCGGCTCCATCATCGCCGTCGACCTGCACGTCCAGAAGGACTACGCGCTCGACTACGATGTCGTGCCGAGTCCCTGGCGGCTGCTGTGGTCGCGTGTGATGCCCTTCTCGAGGCGCGTCCGGGTGCCGGGGATCCTCACGCTGATGATGAAGGCCATGGAGGTCGGAACCGTGCTGCACACGCGTTCGATGCGTGCACACGTCGATCTCTGGTTGAACCCGCCCGTGGGAGGCTTCGGAATCCTGGACATGGCTGCGTTCGATCGCATCGCGGATCTCGGCTACGAATACGCCCGAGAGAAGATCGCGGCGTGGCTCGACGCGGCGAAGGCTGCCGGAGTTCCGGTCGCTGCACCCGCCGGGCCTTCGGTTCGTTCGCAGCGATCGGACCCGGCGAGCGGAGAGGGGCTGGACTAGTTGCGGAAGCTGGGAATCGCCGTCCTCCTGTTCGCCGCCGCCGTCGCATCGGCGGCGTTCTGGGCCCGCGAGCGCGGACTGCTCGGCGTCGGCGACGCCTCAGCGGCCGCGCAGGTGTCGGTGTCTTCCGGGATCGAGCCGGACCCCCTGGGTGTCTCGGCGCTCGGACGGCTCGAGCCGGAGGACGGGATGATCCGGATCGCCGGTCCTTCGACGCCGGTCGTCGTCATCGGGGAGCTGCTCGTGGACGACGGTGAGCAGGTCGAAGCGGGCCAGGCGCTCGCCGTACTCGATGCCTTGCCGATCCTCGAGGCGGACGTTGCGCGGCTCGAGGCGCAACTGGCCTACGAACGCGCGGAGCTGCGGCGCAGCCTCGATCTCAACGACAGCCGGATCGTCTCCGACGCGGAGAGGGAAGCGGCGCAGACACGTGTCCGCGTCGCCCAGGCCGAGCTGCAGCGGGTGCGCGCGGAGCTCGCGCGCCACACCGTGCGCGCCCCGTTCTCCGGTCAGGTGATCCGGATCCACGCGCACGAAGGCGAGCGCGTCGGCGAACAGGGGATCCTCGAGCTCGGGCGCACCGATCGCATGCTCGCGATCGCCGAGGTCTACGAAACCGACATCGTCCGCGTCCGCCTGGGACAGCGAGCGACGATCTCGAGCCCGGCGCTGGCGGCGCCGCTGACGGGTCGGGTCGAGCGGATCCGGCCGCAGGTCGCGAAGCAGGACGCCCTCGGCACCGATCCAGCGGCGCGCAAGGACGCACGCGTGATCGAGGTCGAGATCCGGCTCGATGAGAGCGCGCCTGCCGCGAACCTCTCGTACCTTCAGGTCTCCGTCGAGATCGACGCCGACTGAGGGACCGGAGCGGCGCGATGCGACACCTCCCGCTCGGCTGGCTGCAGCTGAAGCATCAA
>CAYOXI010000138.1:0-3230 GCA_964407855.1 uncultured Chromatiaceae bacterium | reverse complement strand
GGCGTGCGCGGGCACGCGCTGCTGCGGGGGCAGATGACGCTTGCGCCGGTGTCCAGCGCGTCGCTGATCCAGGCGATATTGAGCACCTGGCCGACAGCGCGCAGGGCAGCGGCGGCCTTCTCGGGGATCGGTGCCTGGCCACCATGGCGGCGACAGACCTGGCCGATGCTGTCGACGATCTCCTGCCCGTCCAGGCCCTGCGAGACCAGCGCCGGCACCAGGTCGACGCCGACTGACATCACGTGGGGATTGCCGGCCATGTCCTTCGTGCGCACCGAGTGGCAGCAGTACAGCAGCGAGCGGTCGCCATCCATCAGCACCGAAATCTGGGAGGCGGGCTGGGCACTGCGGGTCTGCTCGAGCATGCGGAACACGGCCCAGCGGGGGCAGGGATCCAGCGCCATGGCCAGATTTCCCCACGGCAGCGGAATGCCGTTACCCCGATACACCGCCCGCAGGAAGCCGGGCGGATACGCGTCGAAGAAATGCCAGTGGCGGTACGGCGATACCGCAGTCATCCGGCGCATGACCACCGCCGGCGTCAGTTCCAGCCGCCGGCCGGCTTCGACGCGGTAGTTCTCCCGGCTGAGGAAGCGTCGAAACGGGCGCTTGGGGCAGAGCAGGGCACCGGCAAAGAAACTGCATTCGAAGTCGCGCCAGGCAAACAGCACATCCTGCGCATTCATGCCACCGGTGTTCTGCTCTGCACCGGTGGGGCTGCCGCCCATCTCGCCGCCGGTGGCATGGGCCGACTTGAGGCCGTCGCCGCCGTGGAGCACCTTGTGCGCGAGGTGCGAGGCCAGGTCGAACTTGAGCCGCGCCGGGTCGCGCTGCAGCTGCCGGTTGAAGTACACCCGGTTGGGAGCTTCGAAGAAGGAGCGCACCATGCTGCGCACTTCCCGGTCGTTGTCGCGGGCCAGCAGGGCCTTGCGGTCAAACCAGTGGATTTCCAGTCCGTGCCGGTCGCAGAGCCGGAGCAGGTCGTCCACCGTGAGCGGAAACCGGCGTTCGCCGACCTCCTCGGCGGAACGTTCCAGGTCCGGAAAGTCATTCCGGTGCGACTCCTGGTAGGAGCGGATCAGCAGGTGGGCGAACTGCCTGCCGGTGGTGCCGGTCTGGGCCAGGAGCTCGGGGATGGCGGCTTCCAGCAGCTCCCGGGAGAACAGGAAGCCCGGCTCCAGCGGAATCCGCGCGACGCCGCCGCTGCCGCGCCGGCCCGGTGGCGCGGGCTGCACCTCCGGATTCTCATCCAGGAACCACCGGGGCTCCTTCTGAAAAACGGACGCAAGCAGGCCGAGGAGCGGCGCCGACGGGATACGCTGGCCGGTCTCGATCATGCTCAGGTAGGAGACTGACGGCGCCAGTCCGGCATTCAGCTGGATGCAGCGGGTCGAGACGTCCTGCAGGGTCAGGCCGTTCCGTTTGCGCAGGTTGCGGAATTTGGCGCCGAGGAAGTGACTTTTGCGGAGCAGGCCGGACATATCACGGGTGTGAAATTTACAGTGTGAAATTTCCAATGTGAAATTTCGCTAGATACGTATCGTAGGATGAAGCCATGAAAACAACAAGCCAGCCTGCACCGGGACTAGCCGGTGGCGCACCCGGCGGTCCCGCCGCTGTCGTCCATGGCCCGCCGTTGTCGGGTGCCGAAGCGATCCTGAACCCCCGCGCCCTGGCCCTCGCTGCCGGGTTGCATCGCCGCTTCAATGCCCGGCGGCTGGCGCTGCTCGACCGCCGCCAGGCCCGCCAGCAGGAGCTGGATGCCGGGCAGCTGCCGGATTTCCTGCCGGAGACCGCCGCCGTCCGGGCCGGTGCCTGGCGGGTGGCCGAGACACCTGCCGACCTTCGGGACCGGCGCGTGGAGATCACCGGCCCGGTCGAACGCAAGATGATGATCAATGCCCTGAACTCCCCGGCGCGGGCCTTCATGGCGGACCTCGAGGACTCCTGTGCGCCCACCTGGGAGAACGTGGTCCGGGGCCAGCAGAATCTCAAGGATGCGGTTGACCGCACCATCAGCTACACGGATCCCGCCAGTGGCAGGCATTACCAGCTCAACGAGCAGATTGCGACGCTGATTGTCAGGCCGCGGGGCTGGCACCTGCCCGAGAAACACGTGCGGGTGGACGGCGAACTGATGTCGGCCGCGCTGTTCGATTTCGCGATCTACCTCGCCAACAACCACGAGTCCCTGGCGCGCCACGGCACGGGGCCTTATTTCTACCTGCCGAAGATGGAGAACCACCTCGAGGCGCGTCTGTGGAACGACGTCTTCAATGCGGCCCAGGACTGGCTCGGCATGGCCCGCGGCACGATCCGCGCCACGGTGCTCATCGAGACCATCCTGGCGGCCTTCGAGATGGACGAGATCCTCTATGAGCTGCGCGAGCATTCCGCGGGACTGAATTGCGGCCGGTGGGACTACATCTTCAGTTTCATCAAGAAGTTCAGGAACCGGCCCGACTTCGTCCTGCCCGACCGGGGCGCCGTCACGATGGACAAGGCCTTCCTGAAGGCCTATGTCGATCTCCTGATCCGCACCTGTCACCGGCGCGGTGCCCACGCAATGGGCGGTATGGCGGCGCAGATTCCGATCAAGAACGATCCGGCCGCGAACGAGGCAGCGATGACCCGGGTACTCGCCGACAAGCGCCGCGAGGCGGAAGCTGGTCACGATGGCACCTGGATTGCCCATCCGGGACTCGCGCCAATCGCGCTGGAGGCCTTCAACGCCGTGATGCCCGGACCCAATCAGCTGGGTGTGCTTCGCGAGGATGTCAGCGTCTCCGCCGCGGACCTGCTGCGGGTGCCTCCGGGCGCCATCACCGATGCCGGCCTGCGGGCCAACATCCGGGTTGGTGTGCAGTATGTGGAGGCCTGGCTCGGCGGGCTCGGCTGTGTGCCGCTCTATCACCTGATGGAAGATGCCGCCACGGCCGAGATCTCCCGCGCCCAGATCTGGCAATGGATCCGCCATGGTGCCCGCACTGACGATGGCCGGCCGGTCACCGCGGAGCGTTTTGCCACCACGCTGGACGAAGAAATGGCTGTCATTGCCCGGGAAGTGGGCAGCGAGCGCTTCGGCAGCGGGCACTTCCCGGCTGCAGCCCGGCTCTTCGGCGCCATGATCCGCAATCCCGCCTTCGACGATTTCCTCACCCTTCCGGCCTACGAACAGCTGGACTGACCCACAGGATGAATGCCATGACGAGAGCACAGGACGCCGAACA
>CAYOXI010000137.1:0-3254 GCA_964407855.1 uncultured Chromatiaceae bacterium | reverse complement strand
AGTGCCCGACGGTCGCGCTGCCGGCGCCGGCCGGGCTCGAGCTCTGGGCGAGCGGGCTGCGCAACCCGTGGCGCTTCAGCTTCGACCGGGAGGACGGCGACCTGTGGATCGGCGACGTCGGCGAGGCGATGCGCGAGGAGATCGACTTCGTCGCGGCGGAGGATCTGGCCGGCGCCGGGCCGAACTTCGGCTGGGACATCGAGGAGGGCAGCGAGTGCAACTCGACGAACCCGGCGCCGTCTCCGGCGTGTGGCAGCCCGGCGCTTACGCCGCCCGTCTACGACTACGCGCACGACTTCGGCGCCGGCGGTTGCAGCGGCTCGGTGATCGGCGGCTACGTGCACCGGGGTCCCGTCGACGCGCTGCGCGGCAAATACCTTTTCGGAGAACCCTGCCAGGGCTTCCTGCGCACGCTCACGCCGAACGGCGTCGGCGGGCTGGTCGCCGAGGACCTGCCGTCCGAGGTGATCCAGCAGATCGACTTCCTCTCGTCGTTCGGCGAGGACGGCAGCGGGCGCCTCTACGCGTTGGACTTCGCGAGCGGCGACATCTACCGCCTGGTGCCGGAGGCGGGAGGCTGGGCGAGCAGCCTCGCAGCGGCGGGCGCCCTCGCCGCGACGGCGGCGGCCCGGCGGCGTCGGCGCGACTGATCTCATGCGCGCGGCCGAGCCCGGCCACACCCGATCGCGGGCGTGGCCGGGTATGATCCCGCCCCATGAGCGCACCCGACCACTCCGACGCCCCGTCCCCGAACCGAGACCCGCTGACGCCACTGACGCTGCTCGAGCGCACACTGCGCGTCTTCCCGGGTAAACACGCCGTTGCGTACGGCGAACGCCGCTGGACGTGGTCCGAGTTCGGCGTCGAGGTCGGCCGCATGGCCGGCGCGCTGCGCCGCGCGGGCGTCGGTCCCGGCGACCGCGTCGCGTTCCTCGCGCCGAACGTCCCGGAGCTGTTGGCCGCCCACTTCGCCGTGCTCCAGCTCCACGCCGCGCTCGTCGCGATCAACACGCGGCTGCAAGCCGAGGAGGTTGGCTACATCCTCGACCACTCCGGCGCCAAGGTCGTCGTCGTCGATCCCGAGCTCGCGCCGGCGATCCCGGGGTCCCTGAAGGAGCGGCCCCAGCTCGTCAATCTCGAAGACCCGGTGGCCGGCATTTCCGGCACGCCGCTCGACGGTCCCACCTGGGCCGAGTTCGCCGACGGCGCCGACGTACTGCCGATCCGCAACGATCTCGACGACGAGGACCGGATCACCTCGATCAACTACACGTCCGGCACCACCGGCCGCCCGAAGGGCGTCCTGTACACGCACCGCGGCGCGTACCTGAACGCGCTCGGCGAGATCATCGTCCACGGCCTCGGACGCGATTCGGTGTACCTGTGGACGCTGCCGCTGTTCCACTGCAACGGCTGGTGCTTCCCGTGGGCCGTCACGGCGGCCGGCGGCAGCCACGTCATGCTGCGCAAGGTGGACCCGCCGGAGATCCTGCGCCTCGTCCGCGAGCACGGCGTCACGCACTTCAACGGCGCGCCCACCGTGCTGCTGCTGCTCGCCGAACACCCGGATGCCCGGGGTGTCCGCTTCGACCCACCGGTGCGCGTCGCCACCGGCGGCGCGCCCCCGTCGCCGACGCTGCTGACACGCATGGAACAGCTGGGAGTCCGCGTCACCCATCTCTATGGGCTCACCGAGACCTACGGCCCCCACGTCTACTGCCAGCTCCAGCCCGCGTGGGAGACGCTCGACGTGGAAGCCAAGGCGCGCGTGATGTCGCGGCAGGGGGTTCCCTATCACGTGGCGACGCACCTGCGCATCGTCGATGACCAGATGAACGACGTCCCGGCCGACGCCACGACTCTCGGCGAGGTCGTCATGCGCGGCAACAACGTCATGAAGGGCTACTACCGCGACGACGAAGCGACCGCGCAGGCCTTCGCCGGCGGCTGGTTTCATTCCGGCGACATCGGCGTCGTCCACCCCGACGGCTACATCGAACTGCGCGACCGCAAGAAGGACATCATCATCTCCGGCGGCGAGAACATCTCCACCATCGAAGTCGAACACACCCTGGTCAAACACCCCGCCGTCCTCGAATGCGCCGTCGTCTCCATGCCCCACGAAAAGTGGGGCGAAGTCCCCAAAGCCTTCGTCTCCCTCCGCCCCGGAGAAACCGTCACCGAAGCCGACCTCATCGCCTTCACCCGCGAACGCCTCGCGCACTTCAAGTGTCCGAAGGCGATCGAGTTCACGGAGCTGCCAAAGACGTCGACCGGGAAGATCCAGAAGTTCAAGCTCCGGGAGCAGGAGTGGGCGGGAAGGGCGGAGCGGATTTCCGGAGGGGAGGGGTAGCGCGGGCGTTGCGGCCTGGCCGCCAGCCAAGCCGCGCGCGTGCCGAGATCGCTGCCCGCTGTCCCGTTCACGTTAACCAGCAACCCCTCGCAGCCTATTTCCGCCCGGGCGAACGAGGAGACGCCAAATCCCTGCCAATGAGCAGAAATCGGTCGTTCCCCCCGGAGAAGCCGGTATTATCCGACACCAGGTCGCATCCCGAACAGGTTGGGGTGCGAGGTCTAATTGTTAGTTGGGCGGCGTGAGCTGTGCCGATTGAGACCATCAGAGCACGACGAGCTCTCTTTCGAAGCCTGGCAGGCGGGATCGGGACTCTGTTCGTTGCTCTCGGCTATGCGTTCTACGGAGTCGTCGAGACCCAGCTCGTACTCAGCTGGGTTGGCCTGGGCCTCGTCTTCTTGATCGTCGCGCTGACCGGCATTGGCCTCAAGCCGCGTGACTCTGGCGACCAGTACCGCGCCGTTTCGAGCGCCGAGCACACTCTGATGCAATACCCATGCGGTGTTGGCGCGGGAGACCTGCTGCGCATCAAGCAAGACCTAGATCTTCTCGACCATGACGGTCGGCCAACTCGAGGATCGATTCCTGCGGGCTCCATCTGGACCGTGCTGCCAGGGCTTCAAGCCGAGCCGGACGTCGTCTGGCTACGCGAACCGGGCGGCCAATCCCACACGTGGGACGCAAGCATTCTCGACCATTTCGAGAAGATCAGTGCGCACGCCGCCCAACAAGGCGTTGAACCGGACGTGGAATAGCGAGGTTCAAATGACGGCTGTACCGTTCTGGCATCAACCTCTTCGGGCGTGGCGCAGTCCGGCGGCGCTATTCCACGCCGGTTAACGCCGATCCGTTGGGCAGCGCGAAGAGGAGGAGCCGCCACGCAGGTTGCCATCGACTCCAA
>CAYOXI010000136.1:0-3291 GCA_964407855.1 uncultured Chromatiaceae bacterium | reverse complement strand
GGGATACCACCCGGTCGCCTTCCGAGGCGTCCCTGGACATAGACTTCGCGGCGCTGGGCAATGCGTATTGTGAGGCCGCGCGGGAGCTGGCGGGGGAGGCGCCGGGTTTCGTGGACAAGCTGCCCTGGAATTTCCTCTATTGCGGATACATCCTGGCGGCGCTCCCTGAAGCCAGACTGATTCACCTCACCCGCCACCCCCTCGATACCTGCTACGCCGTCTACAAGACCCTGTTCTTCGGCGCCTACAGTTTTTCCTATGATCTGGACGAGCTGGCCAGTTACTACTTCAGCTACCACCGCCACATGGCCCATTGGCACGCCGTCCTGCCGGGCAGAATTCTGGACGTCTCCTATGAAGCCCTGGTTCGAGAACCGGAAGCCCAGGTACGCAGGATCATCGAGTGGTGCGAGCTACCCTGGGAGCCCCCGGTGCTCGATTTCCACCGGCAGGAAGGAGCCTCGATGACGGCCAGCGCCATGCAGGTCCGCCAACCGATGTATACCGATTCCATCGGCTCATGGCGTCGAGCGGAGGCAAGGTTGGCCCCGCTGAAAGCCCGATTCGAGGCGGAAGGCATCCTGTAGCGATGCGGCGATAGCGATTTTACCCTGCGGGTCGGGGCTCAAAGCGACGCGAGAGCCAGGAAAGAGGCTAAGGCTGCTCGCGGCTAACCTTGTCGGCCGGCTTGCGGTCGTCGATTTCAACTTCGAAGGAGACCGGTTCCACCGCGTCGAGGTACATGGAGCGGGCAATCCTGACCGTAGGAGCCTCCGGATTCAGCTCCTCGGCCCTGACCAGGTCCTGGTGTGCTTTTTCGTATTGCTCGGTCTGGATGTATATGAGGGCGCGATTGTTATAGGCGCGCCAGCTTGCGTCGTCCCGCGCGAGCAGCAGCTCGCAGTATTTGAGCGCTTCGTCGAAGCGCTCGAGCACCACGTAGCCGGAGCAGAGATTCGACAAGGCTGCCTCCACTTCGCGTTTACCCTCCGCTGCCAGGAGACCGCGCGCCGTCAGCTCGACGCCTTCCATGGTGCGGCCTGCCAGCAACAACTTCGCTCCATCATGAAGAGCAAGATTTCGCGGTCCAATGACCATGGCCGGACTGCTCTCCAGGCGGTCCCGATCCTGGGCTACGCCTGCCATCGGTGTAAGCAATAAGGCAACCGCGAGCAAAAAGTATCTGATCATATTCCCCCCCATCCGAAATCAGGCTTTGCAAACCACAGCCGGGAATTTGACACAGCCTGATTCCCATTAGAACCGTTCCCGAATAGACAAGGCTCGCCCGGGAAAATTCAATGGCCCATTGATCGGCCTGCCGTACCCGGCGCGCGCCACGAACCATCACCGGATTGGCGCCGGGCGGCCGGACAACACGGCCGACGCACCGGCCACCAGCAGCGCCCATCCCACCCAGGGTGTGCCATTGAGAGTCAGCACGAGTGCGCCGGAAAGAAAGGCGGTCAGGCCGCAAGCCAGCCAGAAACGCTGCCGCTGCTGGCGGCGCAATTCGAGCCGCAGTTCATCGACGGCCGGCGCACGCAAATCGAAACGCAGATTGCCGCTCGCCGCCTGCTCGGAAAGAAAGCGAACGGCCCCGGGCAGTGCCTGCAGCGCATCTCGCAGCTGCGGCAGGTTCTCGCGAATGCCACGCAACACCGCGCGTCCGCCGGTCTGTTCGTCCATCCAGCGCCGCAGCACCGGCCTCGCGGTTTTCCACAGGTCCAGTTGCGGATAAAGCTCACGCCCCAGCCCCTCGACATTGACCAGCGTCTTCTGCAGCAACACGAGCTGCGGCTGGATCTCCATATTGAAGCGGCGCGCCGTTGCGAAAAGGCGGATCAGCACCTGCGCAAAAGAAATCTCGATCAGCGGTTTGCTGAAAATCGGCTCGCAAACTGTGCGGACGGCCGATTCAAGTTCGTCGATGCGGGTCTCGGGCGGCACCCAGCCGGAGTCGATATGCAGCTTCGCGATCTGGTGATAGTCGCGGTCGAAGAAGGCCATGAAGTTGCCAGCCAGGTACTTCTGGTCGCTGGGACTCAGACTGCCCACGATGCCGAAGTCGACGGCGGCGTACTTCGGATTTTGCGGATCGTCGACCTGTACGAAGATGTTGCCGGGATGCATGTCGGCGTGAAAAAAGTTGTGCCGGAACACCTGCGTGAAGAAAATCTCGACGCCGTTCTCGGCCAGGCGCTGGATGTCCGTACCTGCCGCCCGCAATGCCGTCATGTCGCTGATCGGTATGCCGTAGATGCGTTCCTGGACCAGCACTTCCGGGCGGCAGTAATCCCAGTACACCTCGGGGACATAGAGCAGATCGGAGCCGTCAAAGTTACGCTTGAGCTGCGCCGCATTGGCGCCTTCGCGCAGCAGGTCGAGTTCGTCGATGATCGTCTTGTCGTATTCGCGAACGACATCCAGCGGACGCAGGCGCCTGGACTCGGCCCAATAGCGGTCGGCGAGGCCGGCGAGCGCATAGAGCACGTCGAGATCCTGCTCGATTCGCTCACGAACGCCCGGGCGCAACAGCTTTACGATGACCTCGGTGCCGTCCTGCAGGCTGGCCGAGTGCACCTGTGCGATGGATGCGGCGGCGAGGGGTACGCGGTCGAAGCGGGCGAAAACCTCGTGCACCGAGCGCTTGTAGCTGGCATCGAGAATCGCAATCGCTTCTGCGGCGGGAAACGGCGGCACCCGGTCCTGTAACTTTGCCAGTTCGTCCGCCACGTCGGGCGGCAGGAGGTCGCGGCGCGTGGAAACCGCCTGGCCGAACTTGACGAAGATCGGACCGAGTTCCTCCAGCGCGAGGCGGATACGCACACCGAGCGGGGCACTGCGATCGACGCGGCGTGGAAACAGCCGGAAAAAGTAACGCAACGGTCGTAGAAAATGCGTGGCCGTGATGATTTCATCGAGGCCGTGGCGTACGAGTATTCCCTGGATGCGAAAGAGCCGGAGCAGTGTGCGCAGGCGCATCAGGGCCTACCGGGATCCGGCGGGACGTGAGTCGGCAATCGACTCGAGCTGCTTCAGGCGCGCTTCAAAGCGCGCGACATCGTCGCGCAGGGCTTCAACTTCGCGGCGAAATCGCCCGGCCTCGTAACGACTCGGCAGGGCACGGCTTTCCTCCTGCAGATACTCGCCGAGATTCTGCTGCAACGTGGAACCCGCCTGTCGACTCCATTCTCCGAGGCCCCGTACAAGCTCGCCCAGGCTGTGGGCGGCAACGTCGCCGACGACGTTCGATAGTTCCTCTTCAAGATCGGGTCGCGCATGGCGCAA
>CAYOXI010000135.1:0-3340 GCA_964407855.1 uncultured Chromatiaceae bacterium | reverse complement strand
GCCAGACCATGTTTGCAGAGTTCGAGCTCGCCTTGTACGAAGCCGCGGAGCGCGGAGAAGCGCTGTCCGGTGAGAAAATTTCGCAGATGTACGGTGAAATCGTCAGGCGTTACCACGGCCATGATGAGGGAGTTGTCCTGATCGACAATTTATATGCCAATGAATGGATGTTCGTGCCGCACTTCTACTACAACATGTACGTCTATCAATACGCCACGTCGCAAACCGCGGGCACGGCGCTGTATGAAAAGATAAAGAATGAAGGCACGGCCGGGGTCGAGAACTACAAGAACCTGCTGCGCGCCGGCGGTTCGGATTATCCCTACAAGCTGTTAACGGCGGCGGGCGTCGATCTCGCAACACCGGAACCGTACCAGGCAGCCGTGCGCAAGATGAACGCGATCATGGATGAAATGGAGCGGCTGCTCGAGGAACGGGATCGACAGAATTAGCGCGTGGAATTTCGCCCGTGATACGGGCTCTTGCCGGAGACGATCGCAACAAAGCGGTGAAATAGACTCATGGCGCAATTCGCCCGTGATACGGGCTCCTACAGGTGACAATCGAAGCAAAGCGGTGCAATAGAACGTTGTAGGAGCCCGTATCACGGGCGATCCCTGATCACCGCGCTACGCGCGCACTGGTTATTTCGACGGGGCAACCACTGGCGGGCGTATACGGCCCCAGGCCGGTACGAATACTCACAACCTGCCCTGCCGCCAGATTGCCGTTGACGCGCCGCTCGACCCGCCGCGGCGCACCGCCTTCCGAATACTGGATAGCAAACGCGATATTGCTGATCGGCACCGACGTCTCGTTGCGAATGGACACGACCAGTTTGCCCTCCGCATCCGCGTCACAACGCTTCAGTACGTAAGTGCCGGGGTTTTCGGCGATATCCAGTCGAACAATGGAAGCATAGGCCGCTTCGGCCATCTCTCCCTGCCCGCCGGCCACCGCCCGGTAATGCTGTATTGCGGCGGCGCGGTTGCCCCGTTTTGACGCGATTTCGCCGAGGGCAAAATGTGCAGGCGCGGTGGGCAGGTACTCCAGGCTCTTCGAGAGGTCAGCCGCGGCACGGTCTTCCCTGCCAAGTTTGTGGTTGGCCAGCCCGCGTTGCAGGTAATAATAGAAAAAGTCGTCTCGATGGCCGATGGCCCTGTCGAAATGTCCGATCGCCGGTTCGAAACTGTTTTCGAGCAGCAAGGCATCGCCGCGCAATGCATGGAAATGGGCTTCACGCGGCAGCAGCTTTATTGCCTGGTCAGCCTTTTGTCGGGCGAGCGTGGTATTCCGGTCCGCCAGCGCCTTGCGCCCTTCGTCGTAAGCCGCGTAAGCCGGTAACACCTGTTCCGTGGTACGCAACGCTGCCTTGTACTGGTCAACGCCCATCAGCCCGCCGGGCGGCAACGCGGCCGCGGTCTTGATGTTGGCCTGGACGCGCTCACCCGATGGCGGATGGCTGGCAAACAGGCCGGAAAGCCAGTCCTGGTTCCGGCCTTCGCTCAGGCGCACAAAGGTTTCCTGCAACGATACCGCGCCCTGCGGATCGTAACCCGCCCTGGCCATGTACTGCATGCCGTAATAATCCGCTTCCAGTTCCGCGCCGCGACTGTACCGCTGGCTGAGCAACTGGCTTGCAACGCTGGCGCCGCCGACCGCGAGGTTGCCGTAATCGCTGTCACTGGTGGCCACAGCGGTGGCAAGAATGAGTCCCTGCAACAACATGCCGCGCTCCATCTGCTGTGCCGAGTGCCGCGCCGCCGCATGTACGATTTCGTGGCCCAGTACCGCTGCCAGTTCTGCCTCGGAACCCAGCTCGGTCAGCAATCCGCGATTGATCGCGATCTTGCCGCCTGGTAAAGCCCAGGCATTCGGCACCGAGTTGTTGAGTACGACAAACTCGTACGGAAGATCGCGGTCGCTGACAGCAGCCAGGCGATTGCCAATTCCCTGTACATAGCGCGTCAGGTCCGCATCGATATCGTATTCGCCGCCCTGGGATTGTTTCATAGGCGCGTAATTCTGTTCGCCCATCTGGATTTCGGATCCCTCCCCGACCAATGTGATCTCGGACTTTCCGGTTACAGGATTTACCGCACAGGCCGACAGCCAGAGCGGAAGGAGTATGGCAAGCAAGAGTCGTTTGATCATGGGAACACCTGGAACGGGATTAAGGTGCGGCGAACGGCATGCTCAGCACCGCAAGAAGCGGATTGTGATCGGACGTATCTACGGTGGCAGTCTCGGCATTCACCAGCTGCAAATGCCGCACGTATATGTGGTCCAGTGCGATGCCGAAAAAGCGCACGCGGGCATCTTCATCGAATACGACCGGCCGCAGGTCGAGCGATGCGGCGAGTTCATCGACAACCTGCATACGCCGCACGTGCCAGGTATTGAAATCCCCGGCAACTATGATCGGGCCTTCGTGATCTTGCAGAATCTCGGCAATACGCTCGAACTGGAGCCTGTAGTCGTGCAGGCCGAAACTGACGAGAACCGCATGCACGTTGACGACTGCCAGCACCTCATCGCTACCCGCGAGCGCGAACGTCGTAACACTGGTCGACTTCGGGGTACGCAACCACGGCTCGACACTGCTGAAGTTGCAGCGTGATATCGGCTCACTGCGGCTGAGCGTCAGGACACCCGTAATACCACTGCGCATGCTGTGCCCCGGCGCGAACGACCAGTGCTGCCAGTCCGCGAAGTCACTCTCCGTAAAGCCGCCCAGATACGCTTCCTGCATGAGTACCAGGTCGGACTCGCTGGCGAGCCGGGCAAAATCATCGCGCCAGCCAGCGTGACGCTTTTTCTGGACGTTCCAGTTAAGCAGGCGGATATCGCCGGGATCGATGCCGTCTCTCGTGCCGCTGTCCGCTTCTGCCAGCGCGGCTCGGCAGTCGGCGACCTGGTCCTCGTATGTTGCTGCGAACTGATCCGGGAGCGCCGTCACCGGCTGAGGTGAGTCGGCACGGCCGGGAAACACCGGCTGGAAGGCGCAGGACGCCAGGAGCCACGTGCAACAAAGCGCCAGGACGACGCGGACCCGGGATACGGGGACCGCCGGCGCTCGCAGTGGGTTCATGACAGTTACAGGCATGGGCTTAAGAATTTCCAAACCGCGATTATATCGCTAGTTGCTGTGTGAAGGGTCCCACCGATAGACGGAGCCATTTTGTCGTCGTTTATTCGCCCGTGATACGGGCTCCTGCACCGCTTCGATTACCACCTGTAGGAGCCCGCCCTGCGGGCGAACGCAGCGGTCGGCCAAACACTTCCCATTCGCGCGCAGGGCGCGCTTGTATGGTAGTGGCGTCTTCCATCAGGATGATAG
>CAYOXI010000134.1:0-3358 GCA_964407855.1 uncultured Chromatiaceae bacterium | reverse complement strand
CCGGTTGCGCCAGCCGGCACCGATCCGTAACACTAGCGACTTACCCTAACGTCCGGACCCGCCCCGGGCCCGGCCAGTGATCAGGCGCGCCAAGGAGCTTATGGCCGTATCCGCCACCAATTCGCCGCTGTCCGGGCTGCCCAGGCGCCTGGTGCAGGACGGGCTGATCACCGAGGATGCGGTGCTCCAGGCCCTGAAGGGGGCCCAGGCCCAGCGCCTGTCGCTGGTGGCCTACCTGGTGGCACGGCAGCTGGTGGACTCCCGGAAGATCGCCGTGGCGGCCGCCTCCGAGTTCGGCGTGCCCCTGCTCGACCTGGACGTGCTGGAACTGGACATGGACGCGGTCAAGTCCGTGGACCAGCGCCTGCTCGCCAAGCATCAGGTACTGCCGCTGGTGATGCGGGGCAAGCGGCTGTTCCTGGCCGTGGCCGATCCCACCGACATGCCAGCCATCGACGAGATCAAGTTCCAGTCCGGGCTGCGGGTCGATCCGATCATCGTCGAGCAGGACAAGCTCGAGGCGATGGTCACCCGGGCGCTCGAGGCCGTGGACACCGCGCTGGGGTCCTTCACCGAGGATGATTTCGACCTCGAGAGCCTCGAGGTATCCGGCGGTGACGACGACGTCGTCGGCGATGACGTGGCGCGGGACGACGTGGAAGACGCGCCGGTGGTGCGCTTCGTCAACAAGATCATGCTGGACGCCATCAAGCGGGGCGCCTCGGATATTCATTTCGAACCCTACGAGAAGATCTACCGGGTACGGACCCGCCTGGACGGCGTACTGAAGCAGGTGGCGGCCCCGCCGCTCGCCCTGTCCAACAAGGTCACCGCGCGCCTCAAGGTGATGGCCCGGCTGGACATTGCCGAGCGCCGGATGCCCCAGGACGGGCGCATCAAGCTGCGGCTGTCGAAGAACCGGGCCATCGACTTCCGGGTCAATACCTGCCCCACCCTGTTCGGCGAAAAGGTGGTGATGCGTATCCTCGATCCCACCGCTGCCAAGCTCGGCATCGAGGTGCTGGGCTACGAGGATTTCCAGCGCAAGCTCTACCTGGACGCGCTGGCCAAGCCCTACGGCATGATCCTGGTCACCGGGCCGACCGGCAGCGGCAAGACCGTGTCCCTGTACACCGGCATCAACATCCTGAACACCGAGGACCGCAACATTTCCACCTGCGAAGACCCGGTCGAAATCAATGTGCCCGGCATCAACCAGGTCAACGTCAACGCCAAGGTGGGACTCAACTTCGCTACAGCCCTCAAGGCCTTCCTCCGCCAGGATCCGGACGTCATCATGGTGGGTGAGATCCGGGACCTCGAAACCGCTGAAACCGCCATCAAGGCCGCCCAGACCGGCCATCTGGTGCTGTCCACGCTGCACACCAACGATGCCCCCCGTACCCTGACCCGGCTGGTGGACATGGGCGTGAAGCCCTATGCGATCGCCACCTCCATTCACCTGATCATTGCCCAGCGGCTGGCCCGGCGGCTCTGTGAGCATTGCAAGGAGCTGCGCGACATCCCGGAGGAGGCGCTGGTCAGCGAGGGCTTCACCCGCGAGGAGATCCGGGCCGGCCTGCGGGTATTCGGGCCGGTGGGCTGCAAGCAGTGCAATGACGGCTACAAGGGCCGGGTGGGCATCTACCAGGTGCTGCCGGTCACGGAGGCGATAGGCCGCATCATCCTGGCTGGCGGCAACGCGGTGCAGATCGAGGAACAGGCGATCAAGGACGGGGTCTGGACGCTGCGTCGTTCCGCACTGCACAAAGTCAAGGACGGCGTCACAAGTCTTGAGGAAATCAATAGGGTTACTATCGAGACTTGATATCGTAGCCGGACGTCCCGGGGCTGGGCGGCCGACCTGCCGGGCATTCTGAGCGGGCATTCTGAACGGGCATTGGGGTTTACACGGGCATGGCCAACGGCGTCGCCATCAATCAGACACCCTTCCAGTGGGAAGGTACCGACAACCGGGGCAAGAAGATCCGGGGCAAGTCCATTGCCGCCAGTGAGGCCGCGGTGCGCGCCGAACTGCGCAAGCAGGGGGTCGTGCCCATCAAGATCCGCAAGGAGTTCTCGCTCTTCAAGAGCCAGGGCACCGTCACGCCCTACGACATCGCGATTTTCAGCCGCCAGCTGGCCACCATGCTGACGGCCGGCATACCCCTGGTGCAGGCCTTCGAGATTGTCGGCAGCGGGCACGACAACCCGGCGATGCAGAAGCTGATCCTGAGCATCAAGGGCGACCTGGAATCCGGCACCGCACTGGGCGAGGCGCTGGGCAAGCATCCGCTGCACTTCGACGATCTTTACATCAACCTGGTCACCGCCGGTGAGCAGGCCGGTTCGCTGGATACGCTGCTCGACAAGGTGGCGACCTACAAGGAAAAGACCGAGGCGATCAAGAAGAAGATCAAGAAGGCGCTGTTCTATCCCGCGGCCGTGCTGGTCGTCGCGGTGATCGTGACGATGATCCTGCTGATCTTCGTGATTCCCCAGTTTGAATCGCTGTTCAAGGGCTTTGGCGCCGACCTGCCGGCCTTCACCCGCATGGTGATCGACCTCTCCGAATTCGTGCAGACCAAGGGCTGGCTGGTGGCCATCGTCGTTGGCGGCGGCATCGGTTTCTACATGTATACCCGTAAGCGCTCGCGCCGGCTGCGCGAGATCGAAGACCGGGTGATGCTGAAGATGCCGATCATCGGCAACATCCTGGAAAAGGCCGCGATCGCGCGCTTCGCGCGCACGCTGTCCACCATGTTCAGCGCGGGCGTGCCCCTGGTGGAAGCGCTCCAGTCCGTCTCGGGTGCGACCGGCAACGTGATTTTCGAGAAGGCCGTGCTGGAGATCCGGGACGAGGTCTCCACCGGCCAGCGGCTGCAGCGGGCCATGGAGAACACCCAGCTGTTCCCGAACATGGTGATCCAGATGATCGCAGTGGGCGAGGAATCCGGCTCGCTGGACGAGATGTCGGCCAAGGTGGCCGATTTCTACGAGGCGGACGTGGACAACGCCGTGGACAGCATGAGCAGCCTGCTCGAGCCCCTCATCATGGCGATTCTGGGTGTACTGGTGGGCGGTCTCGTCATCGCCATGTACCTCCCGATCTTCAAGATGGGCGCGGTCATCTGATCGACCCGGCGACGCTCCACGCCTCGTTCTTCCTGCTCCCGGGCCTGGCGGCACTGCTCGGCCTGCTCATCGGCAGCTTCCTGAACGTCGTCATCTACCGCCTGCCCATCATGCTGGACCGGGAATGGCGTGAGCAGGCCGCTGCTGCCCGGGGCGACTCCACACCGGGTAGTGAGACGGCAATCCCGGCGGCATCCCCGCCAGAAGTCTTCAACCTGCTCCG
>CAYOXI010000133.1:0-3426 GCA_964407855.1 uncultured Chromatiaceae bacterium | reverse complement strand
TGAGCATGACCAACTTTCTTGATGGTAATTTGGGCGTAGGCGGTCAGGTTTGGTGATGGTTTGGAGGGGATCCCCATCAGGGATCTTGAATAAATGATCCCGTCAGGGGAGTCTCGAGTTTACCAAGACCAGAGACTCCTGAAGTGTGCCATGCCCTGTTGCAAGATCCAGCTTTTTTCTTTTTCCTGTTGCGCATCGATGAAGAGTTCGCGAGCCAGGCGCGCGCGGGCGGCTGCGCGTGTGGCGGTGTTCTGCACAGCGCCCGCTACCCGCGCAAGCCTCGCGGCTGCCCCGCGCAGGTTCGCGAGCACTATGGCTGGCGCTTCAGTTTTTGCTGTGCGCGCTGCGACCGTCGCACGACCCCGGCATCGGTGCGGTTCTTGGGCCGGCGGGTCTATCTGGGTGTGGTGCTGACGTTGGTGTCATCGACCGGCAGTGCCACAGCGCAGCACCTGGCCCAGCAACTCACCGTCCCGGTGCGCACGCTGAACCGGTGGCGCGAGTGGTGGCGCCGCGATTTTGTACGCACGCCGTTGTGGCAAGCGATGCGCGCACGCTTCACGACGCCGGTGTCGAGTGAAGCGCTGCCGCACAGCCTGCTCGAACGCTTTGATGCCGAGTCCGCTGTGCCGCAACGGGTGTTGTTGTTGCGCTTTCTTGCCCCCTTGAGTACGCGTGCGGTGAGCGGGTAATTCGAGGGCCGCGGCGCACCCGCAGAGGATGCCGATAGCCCTCGCTCAAAGCGCTTTGTAATGTGCCCTCCCATGAGCGATGCCGATGGCACCGCCTCGATGGGAGGTGTGTTTTGAGTTCCAGCGACGATCTGCCGCGACGTGATCGCTGGGCACGGCTGCGCTTTGCGATCATCGGCCCATTACTGGCCGCCCCGCCGGCCGATGGCGATTTACACGAGGCATTGAACGCCTTGGCGGCCAAGACCTGGCGCCATCCGTTCACCGGCCTTGAGCTGCGCTTTGCCTGCTCGACACTGGAGCGCTGGTATTACACGGCCAGACGGGCCAGCGATCCGGTGCGCGCGCTGCGCAATCAAGTGCGTCGCGACATCGGTCGCTTCCCGAGTCTGTCGGCAGTCGCGGTACAAGCACTGACCGCGCAGTATCACCAGCACCCGGGCTGGACCGCGCAGCTGCACCACGACAATCTGCGGGTGACGCTCAGTGCAGGGCCCGGCGACACCGCGTGCCCGTCGTATTCGAGCGTGCGTCGCTATCTGAAAGCGCAAGGCTTGTTGCGCCGACGCAGCCCACGGCGTGCCAGCGACGGCGCGCTCGCCGCGCGCGAGCGACTCGAACAGCGTGAGATCCGCAGCTACGAAGTCGAACACGTGCTGCAGTTGATGCACCTGGACTTCCACCACGGCTCGCGCAAAGTGCTCACCCGCCGCGGCGAGTGGGTCAAGCCGCTGCTGGTAGGCTTTATCGATGATCGTTCACGCTTCCTGTGCCATGCGCAGTGGTACACGAACGAAGGCACCGAAGAACTCGTCCACGGTCTGTGCCAGGCGCTGCAAAAGATCGGACTGCCGCGTTCGCTGATGAGCGACCGCGGCTCGGCCATGACTTCAGGGGAGTTCACCGCAGGCCTGCACCACCTGGGTATCTTGCACTTGCCGACTTTGCCTTACTCGCCGCACGTCAATGGCAAGCAGGAAAACCTCTGGGGCCGCGTCGAGGGGCGACTACTGGCCATGCTCGAAGGCGAGGCCAACCTCACGCTCGAGCAACTCAACCTCGCCACCCAAGCCTGGGTGACGCAAGAATATCACTGCACCGTGCACAGCGAACTCGGCGCCACGCCGATGCAGCGCTACCTGCAAGGACCCCACGTCGGACGCGAGTGCCCTGGCAGCGATGACTTACGCGCCGCCTTTCGGATCGAAGTCAAACGTCGGCAACGCCGCTCTGACGGCACCGTCAGCCTCGACGGCCAGCGCCTGGAGATCCCCTCGCGCTATCGCCACCTCACCGAGGTGCATCTGCGTTATGCGCGCTGGGATTTTAGCCGCGTGGATCTGGTCGATGCGCGCAGCGGCGCCGTGCTGTGCCCGGTGCGTCCGCTAGACAAAGCCGCCAACGCCGATGCGCTGCGTCGGCGCCTGGATCCGCTCACCGCCGAGCCGAGCGCGATGCCGACCATCGGCACCGCGCCGCTGTTGAAGAAAATGATCGCCGACTACGCCGCCACCGGTCTGCCACCGGCCTATCTGCCCACACCCGACAAGGATCCGACATGAACCAAAAACTCCTCGCCCTGTATGGCCTCAAATGGAACCCCTTCACACCCGATGTGCCGACCGAGGCGCTGTACGTGCCGCCGAAAGTCGAGGACTTTTGCTGGCGCATCGAACACGCTCATCTGCGCGACGGCGGCTTCGCCTTGATCCACGGCGATCCAGGCTCCGGCAAAAGCGTCGTCATGCGCCTGCTTGCCGAGCGCCTCGCACGCCTGGCCGATCTGTCGGTCGGCGTCATCCACCACCCGCAAAGTAACTTGAGCGACTTCTACCGTGAACTCGGCGATATCTTCGGGATCGCCATGCGCGTGAGCAATCGCTGGGGCGGGTTCAAGGCGCTGCGCGCGCGCTGGCTTGACCACCTCGGTGCGGCCAGCCGGCGGCCCGTCATCCTCATCGACGAAGCCCAGGAGATGACGCCGATGGTGTTGTGTGAACTGCGCCTGCTCGCCAGCGCCCGCTTCGACTCACAATCGCTGCTGTGCGTCGTCCTGTCCGGCGATGCACGCCTGCTCGATAAACTGCGCCGCGAGGAACTCATCCCCTTGGGCTCGCGCATTCGCACTCGCCTCGCGACCGGTGTCGCCACCCGCGATGAACTCCTGGCCGGTCTTGACCATCTGCTCGCCAGCGCCGGCAATGCCAGCCTCATGACCCAACCGTTGCGCGACACGCTATGCGATCACGCCGCCGGCAACTACCGCATCTTCATCGCCATGGCCGCCGAGTTGCTGATGAGCGCGGCGCAACGCGACATCACCGTCCTCGATGAAAAGCTCTATCTGCAGGTCTTCGCCCAACCCACTGCGCAGGACCTGCGCCGCGCCAACGCGGCGCGCTGACTCACCGCATCATCCACAGGAGTTCAAGCATGAACGAGCACCTCGAACCGTTTACGTTCCCTCAGATCAGCGATGAGGCAGTGATCGCCATCAACGACTTCCTCGAGCAGTTCTACACACACTTCCAGGATCACTACTTCGCACAGATCCATCGCTACTACGCCGACTTGCACGAACAGGCTCGATGCAGCGACCCAATGTCTCTGCCTCTCGACGACCCGCCGTTCTAAAAGCCCGCGAATGATCGCGCCGTTCGCGCCGCGATCATCGACGCCAACGCACCATCAGCAAACGTGAAAATCACACCATCAAATCAACTGACCGCTCTCA
>CAYOXI010000132.1:0-3455 GCA_964407855.1 uncultured Chromatiaceae bacterium | reverse complement strand
CCGCAGCCGAAGTACCAGCCGGGAAGTCTCCGGGCTGTCCAGATTGAGCTTGGTCTTGACTGCCGTGTAGGCGGTGACCACGTCGTCATCGGCAAAGTAGGGCTGCTGGCGCAGCGCCGAAGAGCCGCTATGGCAGTCTGCACAGTACTCGCGGACGACCGGGTAGACGGTCGTCGCGAAGCCGGCGGGATCGGCCGGGAAATTCCGGCTCGCGCCCACGTCCTTGATCGGCGGAGCCACGAGCTGGATCTGCTTGGTGCCACCTTCGGAGGTGCCGTCCAGCCAGTTCTCTACCCAGTTCTGGAGCGTCGCCGCGCAGGCCTGGATGGCAGCCCCATTGGTCCCCAGCCAGCAGCTGTGGCCGCCCGCGATCGTCTGGACGATCAGCGACGCTCCCGGATCGTCCCGGTTGACGAGCGGGTCGGCTGCAGCCCAGGCGAGATTCACATCATCATCCCGGGCGAACAGCGGGCTCTGCGTCGTGCCATGGCAGCCCGCACACTGGGCGACGCCGCCATTGCGGACGTTTACCCAGAAGGCGCCCATGAAGTTCTGGATGTCCACCGTCTGCGGCGGCGGACCGGTATAGCTGGCCGGGGGCGGCAGATTGTTCGGAGGCAGGCGCTCGGTGCTGGCACCGCCGCCGCAGGCCGCCAGTACAGAGGCGGCAAGTCCGATGGCTGCAAGTCGCAGGTAGCCCGGCATGTTGATCTTCCCTGACGCGTTCACGATCCCGAGCCTCCGTTCAATCGCCCATGCAGTACGCAGCGGACTCGGCGAATACCTGCTTCATCAGGTAACCACCGGACCGGAACGAACTGGTAATCGAGTTGATCTGCGCGCGGTCGGCTGCGTCCACGGGGGAGCGCAGGCAGACGTTGCGGAACACCTTTTCCACCTGGCACTGGGCGAAGGCGACGCTGTTGGCAAGTTCTGCACCCATGGACCTGGCACCGGCGCCGGAGCCGGGGCTGGCGGGATCCCACCCGAGCAGGGCGTTCTGGCCCGCCCGCCAGTAGTTGGCCCACTGGTCGTCTGGCGTGCGGAAACCGGGGCTGAAGGTGGTGTCGTTGTTGAAGTACTTGGGTTGGACCACGCCGGGCGTGTACTGGATGCGGCCCTGGTCAGGATCAAAGGTGTAGTAGGCAAAGGCCTGGGCCAGCGGGTCCATGCCGGTATGACAGCCGAGACAGTTGTTCAGGAAGATGCGGCTGTCACCGCCCGGGCTGCGCGACACGTCCTGGCGGATCCGGTCCGGTGACCGACTGGTATCCATCACCTGTTCCATGTCCCGGCACAGGTGATTGAGCATCGTGAAGCGGAACATGGCGCGGTTTGTCCCGGCGATGAAGAATGCTTCAGCGGCCGCCCGCGTGGTCATCACGCCAGCTGTGGCTGCGTCCGGCAGTCCACTGACAGCCGTCTGGGTGGTCTGAACGAGGCGCGCCTGCAGATCGGCGTTCTGGTCCTCCAGGGCTTCGTAGTGGCTGTTGTTGTTCGGCGAGTAGGCCGGTACTCCGCCACCGGTACCGACGTACACCAGATTGGCGGAGAGCAGTGTGTTGAAGGGCACGTCGTCCCGGACCATGCCGATCACGGTGGCCGTGTAGTCGTTCAGCGGCACGAAAACGCTCTGGTCCCGGTTGGTCCACGGCGCGGCAAAGTTCTTCAGGGTGACGCTGTAGAAGGCGCTGTTGTCCATCGCCCGGTTGGCAGCCGCAACCGGATTGCCGCCCTGGATGTCCGCCTGCATCTGGGCGAGTACAGCCTCGCTGGGCGGCACGCCGGCGAGCCGGTCGTGGATGCGGCGCGCCTGTTCCCGCGGCCCTGCGATAGAGGCAATGCTCGTCAGCAGCATGGCCGCTGTGAATGCCCCCAGATAAACCATCCGGCGGGATCCTGGCGTCGAAGTGACGGTGTTGTTCCGTCCCTGCAGCAAGGTGATCAAGTTGTGCCCATCCCATCAAATCCGACGCCTTGCGCGCCGTGGTGGCCATTAGGGAGTGAGCCGCTGGAAGCTTCTGTGACTGCCTTAACAGTTCCCCCAAATCCAGATGTATTACGTTAGCTCGCGGTCAATTGGGGACCAGTATGGGCTCTTATTCACCACGACCCGGGCAGGTCGTAATGGGGATGGTAATGGCTGCAATGATGCGGACGATTCAGTCGCAGGTCGTGTGGCCTGCGGCACTGGCTGTCCTGTCAGCAGCGCTGACAGCCTGCGGTGGCGGTGGCGTTGGTGGGACCCAGACCCCGGATCCCGTGGTCCTGGATGTGGCAATCGCCTACGTGAAGCGACCGCTGCCGGTCAACGGCATGGGCATGCTGGAGGACAACGACGTCCGCGAGCTGCGCACCTTTCGTCCCGGCGCGGACCTCTATGTCCGCGAAAGGGCCGCCGTGTCAGCGGGCGAAGTCAACGTCACCGACCGCATCACGCAGGGTAGCGATCTGTATGACGTCCGTGACGTGGAAGCCTCGTGGGACGGGGCCAGGATCCTGTTTGCGATGCGCGGGCCCTTCGTGATGGGTGCGGACGAGGAAGACCAGCCCACGTGGAATATCTGGGAATACACGCTGGCGACGGACGAATTGCAACGGGTAATACCTTCCGACCTGTCTGCCGAGACGGGGCACGACGTTGCGCCCAACTACCTGCCGGATGGCCGGATCATCTTTTCCTCGACCCGGCAGCGCCAGTCCAAGGCCGTGCTGGTGGATGAGGGCAAGCCCCAGTTCGACGCCCAGGATGAAAGCCGCAACGAGCCCGCCTTCATCCTCCATGTGATGAATCCGGATGGCAGCGACATCCAGCAGGTGTCCTACAACCAGAGTCATGACCTCGATCCGACCATTCTGGCCAACGGCCAGGTCCTGTTCAGCCGCTGGGATCGTGCCGTATCCAACAATGAGCTCAACCTCTACCGGATGAACCCGGATGGCAGCCGGCTGGAGCTGTTCTACGGGTCGCGCAGCCACGCCACCGGGACCAATGGTTCGACGATCCAGTTCGTACAGCCGAGGCCGCTCCCGAACGGGCAGGTCCTGACGCTGACCCGGCCCTTCCGGGCCGATGACTGGGGTGGCGATCTCGTCGCGATCGATACCGAGAACTTCGTCGAGAACCTGCAGCCCACGGCCCCCAATGCCGGTCTGGCGGGTCCAGCCCAGAGCCAGGCCTTCGTCAATGATGTGCGTACGGACAGCCCGATCTCCCCAGGGGGAAAGTTCAGCTCGGCCTATCCCCTGTTCGACGGCACCAACCGGATGTTTGTCAGCTGGACACCGTGCCGGCTGCTGAGTCCCACCCTGCAGATCATTCCCTGTACGCCGGACACCCTCGCGAATCCGGACGCCGTGGCGGCGCCACCGCTGTACGGTATCTGGATCTACGACCGTACCAACAACACCCAGTTGCCGGTGTTCCTGCCGGAAGAAGGCGTGATCATCACGGA
>CAYOXI010000131.1:0-3489 GCA_964407855.1 uncultured Chromatiaceae bacterium | reverse complement strand
TAGTAACCTAGATGTCATAATCTAGCAGTCTCTCAGCACACAAAATTAAAATTAACCTAAAGCATCTTTCTCTACCCCAACCCTTTTCCATCATCGAACCACAACCTTGCTGATAGAGTATCTGCACAATGACAGAACGCAGCAAGTGGTTCCATGACACGAGTATCCGGATTGTAGTCAGTTTCTGATTCTCCGTGAATATATTTCAGTGCATTGACTTCCTCTGAGGAAAACTTTATCTGGTATTCTTCTGCTAAAGTCTCAAACAAATACTTATACTTATCGAAGCAATTGGAAATACCTGTGGTGTACTTCCAAATTTTTTCAACATCATGAAAATAGAGAACCACGATGGCAGAACTCAAGCAAAATGGAAGGGCTCGTTGTTCGGAAAAGCCCTTATACATTAACTCTGCAATACGAAAAATCTCTGCAAGATGATCTAGATACCCACCCGACCATGCTTGATGCTTTGACTTTGAACCCCAGGAAATCTCAATTTCTGATTTATGATTCTCGTGAAATTGCAAAATAGCTCCACGTCTTGGATCTTCTATCTCTTGAAGAAAATCTAATACTCTCTTGGTTTTGGGCTTTGAGATTGGACTGCCCGTATCTTGATACATTTCAGTTTTGTTAATCACAGGATAACACTTTCTTCAGATTAGAGGATATTTGGAAACTCCTAAATGTGGATTCAGGCCAAGCGACGTAGCATGATCCGAATCATGGCAATGTGAATCAGTGCTTCAGAGGATGTCGTTAAACGCTCATAATCCACATTGAGACGACGACACCAATGCAGCCAGCCATAAGTGCGCTCCACAACCCAGCGCTTGGGAAGTAAGACAAAACCTTTAGTCCCTTCAGGTCTCAAAACAGTTTCTAGAATCCAGCGAAAAGTGTCGATGACCCACCGCATGAAATCTTGTCCTGAAAAGCCACCGTCCACCCAGATTCGAGCCAGTCGAGGAAAGCGTTCTCGGTCTTGATTAACTTTACCCAATAGTTGCCTTGCTCCTTCTCTTTCTGGGACATGGGCGGCTACCACCTGAACGGCCATGAGTAGACCCAGAGTATCCACAAGGGTAAAGCGCTTACGACCCTTAATCTGTTTGGCTCCATCGTACCCAACGGCTTCATGCACCATCACGGCGGTTGGGACTGATTGGAAGTCGAGACTTGCGGCGCTCGGTGATGGGTCTCGACCTGCGGTGCGGCGCACCTGCTCGAACAACGCATCATGAATGCGCTTCCAGCTCCCATCATCGCGCCATTGGCGGAAGTAATAGTAGACCGTTGAGTAGGGGGGATATTCATGAGGCAATAACCGCAGAGCTTGCATTCCATAGTTTTAGTCAGGTGACCTTTGATGCTTACTCTAGCAAATCAACATTTATCTGACGCACAACCGTTTAAACACTGCCAACTTAAATCACATTTTTCATTGATGCTCATCACATCAAATTAGTAAAGCTCGCAAGACAATAAGTACATAAGATAATATTCACCCACCAAGGAGAATAAACATGAGTCGCTTCATACAATCTACTTCCTTAGCAATATTTATGGTGGCAACCATACCTTTGAACGCCTTTTCTACCCCTACTCTTACAGCTCAAAGACAGTCAGCTCAGTTTGCAGAGGTTCATACGAAACCTATAAACTCTTTTCCACGAAAAGATTCAGATCCTCAAGCTAGACCGATGAATCCGACAAAATCTAAATTGCTTAAAGGCCAGGACAATCAACTTCTACCACCCATTGACGCTGAATTTGGACTTAAAGCAACTTTTGGGAAATGTAGTGCTGTTGAAGTAATCGGCCCAGACGGGACATGTATTCCTACCCCAATCCCTAGCGGATCATCTCAGCCAGCTCCTTAGGAATCTAGTACAGCGCGGTGTAAGTAAATCAGCTATTCATTAGCGGCCATAAGCATAATACCCGACATCTAGGAATCTAGATGTCGGGTATTATGCCAAGCTGTACTAGATTTTACCTTCATCACCAGATCTGGAAGGAGCTGCGCAGAAGTATTGAACTTTGACCTAAAAGTTGGGTGGAAATATTGAACCCATTAGGAAAATAAATTACTTAACACAATGCTGTATTGTCGCGCCTCATCTTTTTATTATCAATCTTACTTAACAAGGCACCTCTTAACTAAGCGGTGCCGCTGACGGTATCAAGCCCTTCTCGCTTCATTCGTCCCGATAGCTGTTCTGGACTATGAGACCTGAGTGCCTGACACATCTCCTGAAAAGCTCTTCAAGCGGTGCATCTTATCGTCTTTAACCGAGAGAACCAAATCTGGTCGTAGTGTCTCTGTCGTGCCTTCTTACTCGCAAAACAAGGTTGAGGGTCAAACTGAAGTAAAGGTGCTAGCTCCAACATATCTCGTCCCTTGTGCAATACCCCACTGAGCCATCGCAGTCCAATTTTGAGATAGCTCAATCCTCGTTTCCAGTGTGGGTCAACCTGCTGTCTAAGGCCTGCAACCTGAACAGCCATGCCATGAGCCGTAGCATAGAGAATCGCTAAAGCCGCCACTAAATACAAACGTTCCAGACACTGGGCATTACGCAAGCGAGAATCTTCGAACTCAAAGGCTCCAGATTTGCTATCGAGAAATAGTTTCTATAGAGTAGATTCCGACTCAGCATCATGTAATGCTGCATGAAAATGGGCAGGATGACGACTGGATATTCACTGCCCTGTGACTTATGAATGGTGACAGCCCAGGCCACTCTTGAGCATCTAGCTGTAGCTCGACGGCCAGACCAGCGGTATCAGCTCATCAATCGCAGCACCAAGAAGCCGCTCACTCGCCACGCCTTCGAGACAGTAGAGCATTGTGCTGAGGCAGCAGCGGAGCTAGAGCGAACGTTTGAGCTATCGGGAATGCTGGCCCTAGATGCAGGTGAAGGGCTGGAGAACATTGAGTCGATCGTCCTGGCCGCAGTGGCGCGGGAGCAGGTAGCGCTGAGGCTGGCGGCTTAGGGGATGCTAGGCTGAAGGGAAATGTAGCCAGGATACCGTACAGGCTACGATGTACACACATCTTTTTCGAACTTATTCAACCCTGCATTCACTCCCTAATCCCCAGAATTGGGTGGTTGGGGGACTAGTACAAGGTACTAGAGACTTGTGTGTACATCGTAGACCCTCTTGGGTCACCAATTTAAGTAGGGACAGCATGTCCTGCAAGAGTTTTAGCTTTTGTCTCACAGAGTAAATGTTGTAGCTATTTTCGTTGGGCAAGATCCAGAGAAAAATATCCTGCTTTAACGCTGCTACCCCCTTATGTTCTGGAGAATTCCTTGAGAGACTTGTTTGTACTTTTGTACTACCGTTGAAGGGAGCTGTTGAACAGCTATTAGCGCATTGATGCCATTGGCACCTCCACATATTGCTTCTAATTGCTGATCACTAAGCTCAGCATCAGCATTGATATTGATATTAGAGTCGTTGATTTTCATGCTCATG
>CAYOXI010000130.1:0-3753 GCA_964407855.1 uncultured Chromatiaceae bacterium | reverse complement strand
CGCTCGACCAGCTGTTTGTTAATGGCCGACGGTTCACCTTTTGGCCCAAAGGGTTTCGCGAGCCCGGTGCGCAATTCCAGGATAGTGAACGTGGTCAATGTGGCATTGACTTTCATGTTAGGACTCCTAACTAAAAATCAGGCGATGTCAAGAGCGTTTGGGTAACAGTTAACTCAATTGGCAGTTGAGTTAACTGTCCCCGTAATTTCAGGCACTCTCTGCACATGCCAAGCATTGCAATAACAAGAATCCTGCCGGTCACAGCCGCGCTGGTGTCGATCGCAATGATCGCATTCGCCCTGTTCCGCCTGACCCAGGCCGATGCAGGCGTCGCCGTGGACAAGACGTGGCTCGGCCCGACCCCGGTGACGGTGTTCCGCGCCGCGGATGCCCCCGCGGATAGCACCATGCCTGTCGTGGTGATCGCACACGGTTTCGCCGGCTCGCAGCAGCTGATGCAGTCCTTTGCCCTGACACTCGCGAGGAACGGCTACCTTGCCGTGACTTTCGACTACTACGGACACGGCAGAAACCTCGAACCGCTCCGCGGAGACATCACCGAGGTCGAGGGTGCGACGGAGATGCTGCTCGAGCAGACGGGCATCGTGGCCGAGTACGCGTTGTCGCTACCGCGTGCCGGCGACGATCTCGCGATGCTCGGCCACTCGATGGCCTCCGACATTGTGGTGCGCTACGCCCAGCGTGACGAACGTGTGGACGCCACTGTCGCCGTCTCCATGTTCTCGCCGGCGGTCACGGCCGCATCGCCGGATAACCTCCTGATCATCGTCGGCGGGCTGGAGGGGTTTCTGAAGGACGAGGCGTTACGCGTGCTCGGCATGGTGACCGATTTTCCGGAGGAAGAGGTAACGGCCGGCAGCTTCGACGACGGCAGTGCGCGTCGGGTGGTGTTTGCCGACGGCGTCGAGCACGTCGGCGTACTGTACAGCCGGGAGAGCATGGCTGCGACGGTCGAGTGGCTCAACAATGTCTACGCCCGGGAGAGCAGCGGCTACACGGCCTCGCGCGGCATCCCCATCGCCCTCCTGATTGCCGGCGCCTGGCTGCTGGCCTGGCCGCTGTCGACGCGGTTACCCGTGGTCAGCCGACCGGCGCTCGGTGCGTCAGCGGACTGGCGTCGCTTGCTGCCCGCTGCCGCGATACCAGCCGTCGTCACACCGCTGTCTCTGTGGTGGTTCCCGGCGGATTTTCTCGGCGTGCTGGTCGGCGGTTATCTCGCCATCCACTTCCTGGTCTATGGCCTGGTGACCGCCGGCTGTCTGCTGTGGATCCGGCGCGCCGATGGCGCTGCCGTCCGCGCCGACACGAATTTCCCGAAGCTCGTCGTCGCGAGTGTGCTCTCGACTGCCTATGTCGCTGGTGTCATCGCGCTGATCCTCGACACTTATGTGACCTCGTTCGCCATCACGGCGCCGCGCCTACCGCTGGTGTTCCTGATGCTGGCCGGCACACTGAGCTACTTTCTCGCCGACGAGTGGCTCACCCGCGGCGCCGACACGGCACGCGCGGGGCATTTGTTCACCCGCGTCTGCTTCCTGGTGTCGCTCGGTATCGCGGTGGCCTTATCGTTCGAGGACCTGTTCTTCCTGCTGATCATCGCCGCCGTGATCGTGCTGTATTTCCTCGTCTATGGCTTTTTCAGCAAGTGGATCTACCGGGCGACCGGCCACCCGGCCGTGGGCGCGATTGCCAACGCCACCGCCTTCGCCTGGGCGCTGGCCGCTGTGTTCACGATGCTGTCAGGGCCAGAGCACGGAATGCCGTAGGTCACTACACTCGACCATGGACCCACGATCTAACGCCTGAAATGAACATGATTTGAATCTGTCTTTTCGCCTTTCTCGCAGTCGGCAGTATTTCCGCTCACGGCTCGGAATCGCCTCGTAAAACCACGTGGAAATGGTTCGATATGACGGCGTAGGCTTACAATGAGACCGAGAATGATTCAGCCAATTCAAAGATCCGTCTTTGATCCAATGCCGCCGGGCCGGCTGCGGATACTCTTGGATTTCGGGAAATAGGCTGTTTATGCTTGCATCACATAATACCGTCGTGATTGCGGGCGAGCGGATCAAATGAACAGAAATGGTTATTCAAGGTTACGGATAGTCTTTTTGGGCACGCTTGTGCTGTTCACCGTTGTCGTTTCTGTCGTTGCAATCCGCACCGCGCTTTTTCGTGATGGGATTCTCGAAGAGCCAGCAAAACCGGCTATTGCTGAACGCCTGCAGGCGATCGATGAGCACGAAATTGCTGAAAGAATCGCTCAGGCAGTGAGATTTCCAACAGTGATATATGACAGTGGGCCCGCAGATGTGTCCGCCTTTCTCCAACTGCATGACTGGCTGGAAGCAACCTATCCAGGCGCGCATCAGACTTTGGAGAGGGAAATTGTCAACCGACTTTCCCTGGTCTATCGCTGGCCCGGCCGTAATCCATGTCCCGCGATCGGTTTTGTGAGTCATCTCGATGTGGTGCCGGTTGAAGAAGGCACCCTGGAAGAGTGGACGTATCCGCCCTTTGATGGTGTGGTTGCCAATGGCTTTGTTTGGGGTCGAGGTGCCATCGATACCAAGGATAATATGGTCGCGGCGATGGAGGCGGTGGAGCGCTTGGCTTCGCGCGACTTCAGCCCTGCCTGTGATGTATATCTTTTGTTTGGTCATGACGAGGAAACGGGCGGACAGAACGGCGCCGCCGTAATGGCTCGCCAACTGGCAAGTCGGGGGGTCCGCTTTACCTGGCTTCTGGATGAGGGAGGTGGGTTGGGATCGGATTGGTCGGGCCGGGTGGATCCGCCGGAGGCCAGGGTCGGAGTCAGCCATCAAGGCTATGCAACCTTGAAGCTCACTGCGAGGGCTGAGGGTGGGCACAGTGCTTCCGGCATTGAGCGCACAGCTATTACGATGCTGACCGAAGCCATGGCTGCAGTTGCTGAATCGCCTATGCCAGGTGGACTTGAGGGGGTTGCCAGAGAGGGCCTTATTCGCCGGGCAGCCGGTGGTCTGCTACAGCACAGAGTTATGGCAGCAAATCTCTGGCTGTTTGAGCCGGTCGCCGAACGGATGCTGGAAGCGCAGCCGGGTTTCCGTGGACAAATTCGAACAACAATGGTGCCTACGATAATCGAAGGTGGCGTCAAAGCTAATGTACTGCCACAACATGCTTCAGCGCTGATCAATGCCCGCCTGCATTTTCGCGACACTCCTGAGGACGTGCTGAGCCACGTGAGAAAAACTACAGCACCGTTTGATGTTGAGGTCGAACTTTCAGGTATTCATTTCTCTGCCAGTGCTCCGACATCTTCAGAGAGTGCTGCTTTCAGAGAACTGGAATCTGTAATTCGTGAGGTGCACGGGCCCATGCGTGTGGTTCCGGTATTCATGAATGGAGCTACAGACTCCCGCTACTATGCTGACATTAGCGAATCGTTATTCAACTATGAAGGGATATTGTGGGGTAAAGATGCCAGTAGGGGGTCCCACAGCACTGACGAGCGCCTCACAACAGAATACCTGCCTCACGCCGTTCTGATGCACGAACTGCTGATTGAGCGGCATGGTCGTTAAAGGTAAAAATGTCGACAATAACAGTACACGCAGAATTTGCCCGGCAGGGCCGTTAAGCATCTGACTGCACTCAGTTACTCCTCGAGTTCCAGCGCCTGTTCGTCAGGTTGCTATACTGGCGCATCCGCCGCGGCGAGTTTGGGGCTCCCATGACGGATGAACA
>CAYOXI010000129.1:0-3783 GCA_964407855.1 uncultured Chromatiaceae bacterium | reverse complement strand
TCTTCGCTTCCGGTCCACGCAGGTCGTAGCTGCCGCTGCCTGCATGGATGTCCAGTACGCGCAGCGGCTTGTCCTTGCGCTGGAGCGCGCGCAGGGCAAGCGCCAGCACCGCATGCTTGAAGACATCCGCGTGATTGCCGGCGTGGAACTCGTGCTGGTAGCTCAACATCTGAGACAATTGGCCTATGGGACGCATATTTGAAACCAGAAAGCACGTGATGTTCGCCCGCTGGAACCGCATGGCCAAGCAGTTCACGCGGATCGGCAAGGACATCACCATCGCCGTGAAGGGTGCCGGTCCGGACCCGGACAATAACCCGGCACTGCGCCGGGTCATCGCCAACGCCCGGGCGGTGAACATGCCCAAGGACAAGGTGGACTCGGCCATCAAGCGGGCCATGGGCAAGGATGTCACGAATTACGAGGAAGTGATCTACGAAGGTTACGCCCCGCACGGGGTGGCCGTGCTGGTGCAGGCTGCCACCGACAACCCCACCCGCACGGTGGGCAATGTGCGTAATGTCTTCAACAAGAACAGCGGCAATTTCGCGTCATCGGGCAGCGTCAGCTTCATGTTCCGGCGGATGGGGGTCTTCCGGCTGGACCCTGCCGGACTCGACCAGGACGACCTGGAGCTCTACCTGATGGACCACGGCCTCGATGAGATGGGTGAGAGCACCGGGGAAAAGGGCGAGCCCCAGCTGGTGATCCGCTGCAATTTCCCGGATTTCGGCCAGTTGCAGAAAGCCCTCGAGGACCGGGGCCTGTCACCCCTGTCGGCGGAGCAGGAATACATCTGCACCACGCCCACGGAGTTGCCGGAGGACCAGGCGAAGGAAGTGCTGGAACTGATCGACAAGCTGGAACAGGACGAGGACGTCCAGAAGGTGTTCCACACGCTGGTCTAGTCGCAGGCCCGGGAGGTGGCGGCCATTGCAGCCGCCACCTCCCGGCAGGTCTCCGTCAGCCGTTACGGCCCTCAGGGGTTGGCGGCGTCCGCCGGGGGCGGCGTGCGGTCGCGTGACACCTCCCGGATATAGCCGTCCTCGGTCCGGGTGACCACATCGCTCACCGAACTGGTGCCGCCCCGGGGCCCGGTCGAGATCACCTCGCGCGTTCTCACGCCCGCCTCGCGGTCCCGCTCCACCACCGCCTCGCGGGTCGCCGTGTTGCCGTCCGGCCCGGTAGCGACACTGGACCGGGTGTAGCCGTTGTCGGTCCGCGTCGTGACATCCTTGCGCGTCGCGGTCCGGCCGTCGGCGCCGGTCCAGGTGGTGTTGCGCTCCCGGCCCGTTTCGGTACGCCGCGCCTCCACGGTCTTCGACGTGAAGCGCTTTGCTTCTGCCCGCTGGACACCCGCTCCGTCCCGCATCGGGCGATCGCCGGCGTCGGCGGCCGGGGCGAGCAGGCCACCCGCCACGAGGACAATGGCGCAGACCTCGGCCGCCAGTCGGGCAGGCCTGGAAGATGGGCTGAGGGGCAAACTCCGGTTCATGTTCATGGACGACTCCTGTCATGGTTTGTTGAGGCTCAGGAGTCAGAACGCGGGGGGGATGGTTCCGTTGACAGGCAGGCCACAACGCGGCGCGAACTCGGCCATTGCGCCCAGGTGATCCTTATGTCCAATGCCGTGCACGGCAGCGCAAGTTTGTGTTAGCGTCGATCCTGGTCCGCAGTGTCTCGGTACTCTTGCCGCGTCCTCAATCAGAAGATTTAAACAACGCCGTATTCCCAGGGGAGCCCAGGCCATGACGTTCAGCAGTTCTTGTCACCAGATTCCAGGCGGAAGCCACCGCCGGGCAGGATCGCCGGCGCGTCTCGTGCTGGCAGCCCTGGCGGTTTTTGCGGTGGCGCCGGGCGCGCAGGCTGCCCTCGTCACGATCGGCTTCTCCGGTGTTGGCAACTACGAACTCTTCGACCAGGACGACGGCGGCCGGAACATCGGCAGCGTCGAACTGCAGGTCACGGGCTCCTTCAATGTTGATACCAGCGGCGTCGAGAACCCGATGAACCCGGGCGAGTACGTTGCGGTGGCCACCTCGCCCCAGATCGACATCAGCGTGCTGTCGGTCACGACGTTCGGTGGCATATCTGCCGAGCAGGAGCAGGCCGTGCTGGATTTCGAGCAGTTGTTCCCGCTGTCGAGCACGCTCCCGTTCTCGAACTCTTTCGGCGACAACGACATCGGTGAGGCCAACGTCAGCTCGAACGACCTCTTTTTCAACTTCCCGTCCTTCCCGGGAAACAACACGCTGGCCCTTCTCGAGACGCTGTCGCTCAGCCTTGTTCCAGACGGTAACTTCAGCCCCGGGACCCTGACCGGCGCCATGCAGAACCTCCTCGATGCAGGCAACCCGGACAGCATCCTCGCCACAGCCGTGGTCGAGTACGGTGGGCCGCTGGGACCGCAGTTCCTTGACAACTTCTCGGCCAACGTCAGCGTCAACGTCAGCGTGGTGCCGCTGCCAGCTACTGCCTGGCTGTTCGGTTCGGGTCTGCTGGCGCTGATGGCAGGGATCCGGCGACGAACTGGATCGCCCGCCTGAGTGGTCGTGGAGGCGCGGGCCCGCGGCCTGTGACCGGGATCACGGATTGGCGCGCTGGCGCTGCAGGCGACGCTGCCTGAGGCGCTCCCGCTGGCCCGGCGTCAGCCGCTGCCAGCGCTCCTGCATCCGTTGCTGCTGCTCCGGACTGAGCTCCCGGAAACGCTGGAACGACTCCCGGACACGGGCCTGTTCCTCGGGGGTCATGGCCTGGTAGCGCTGAAACTGCTCGCGGATCAATGCCCGGCGCTCCGGCGGGAGGTCACGCCAGCGCCGGAATCCCTGCTGGGCAGACTCCTGGGCTTCCGGGTCCATTTCGCTCCAGCGCCGGGCGCCGGTTGCCAGGCGCTCCTGGCGTTCCGGCGACAGATCGTTCCAGCCAGCCTCCAGGCCGGCGAGCAGCACCTGCTGGTCCGGCTCAAGCGTTTCCCACCGCACCTGGCCCTCGGCCGTGACCGTCGCAAAACCCGCCAGCAACGCCATGACCATCGTGGCCATACGGGCGGTCAATTGGCTGTTCATGAGCTCTCTCCTTCGTCGTTTCCGCTCTGTCCGGTGTCGGCCGGCAGTTCTTCGAAGCTTTCCGGCAGGCTGTTGAAGAACTCCGTCCACTGCCGCCAGCCATCCGCCTCCAGGGCGCCGAGAAATTCCAGCAGCTCCGTGGTGCTGTCTGCACCGGGCACCGGTCCGGAGGCCTGCGCCGGTGCAAGCAGGATTACCCCGACGGCCAGCAGCAGCCGCGATGGCCAGCAGCGATACGCCTGCATGTCAGCCCTCCGCCTCGAGTTCCGCCTGCAACTCGTCGGCCGATAGCGCAGGATCGAGCCAGGCATAGAATTCCAGGTCCTCAAACATCTCGAGCGTTTGGCCCGCCAGCAGCACCTCCGCATCCGCGCCGACCAGTGCCTGCTCCGGCGCTGGCAGGGGACCGGACTCGCGCCCGAGCCAAAGCCCGACGGACAGGACCAGGGCCGCGGCCAGTCCCAGCCCGGGCAGCCAGCCCGTTGACCGGCGCACCCGCGGCGCCATGCCGTTCAGGGCCGCATTACGGGCGCGGTTCAGGCGGGACAGCGTGGCCGCATCCAGCTCGTCGCTGCTCCGGCGCAGGTGATCACCCAGGCGCCGCGCGAACTGCTCGTCCTCGGTGCTCTTGTCCGGTGCATCGTTCATGGCCAGTGTTCTCCGAGTGCCAGTCGCAGGGCTTGGATTGCCCGGAAGTGGTGGGTCTTGACGCTGCCTT
>CAYOXI010000128.1:0-3806 GCA_964407855.1 uncultured Chromatiaceae bacterium | reverse complement strand
CCATCGGTGCTCGTCTGGACCACCACGCCATCCCAGTTCAGCTCGATGTTGAAGCGGGCGCGGAACTGAACCTGGCCACTGATCGGCACCGTGAAGGTCGGACTGGTGAGGAAGCCGCAGGTGTTGTTGGTGTAGGTCGTCGATGTGCCCCCACTGGCGTTGCGGTAGCTCAGCGTGGGCGAGAAGGCGCGTGCGTTGCTATAGGTCCATGGGCTTCCGGGCTGCAGGTAGGTTGCGCCCTCCAGGTTGTCAACGGTGGCATTGGGGTCGAAGCCGTCGGAGCCGCTGGGTGTAGCGCCTATGATCGGTTGACTCGCCGAGAAGTTGCCCAAGTCGTCAGTGGCGACGATCTGATAGAAAACCGCGACGCCATTGGTGACTGCAGTGTCGGTAAAGCTCTCGCCGGTCACATCGGTGGCAACCAGCGTGGGGGAAGTGAAGAACGGGTTGTCGTCGGACAGAATGTCATAGATGACGCCGCTGGCGTTCGGACAGTTCGCCTGGGCCGGGGACCAGTTGAGTACCACCGAGCAACTGCTGTTGGCGGCGTCGGCGCTGAAGCTGCTGCCGTCGAAGCTCGGTTGCAGGGTGCAGGGGGCTGCGGAGACAACATCGATACAGGCCGAAGCTGTGCCTTCGACGTCGTTGTCGATGGCGCGGACGACATAGGCATATTCGAAGCCGCCCTGGGTGCCTTGATCGAGCAAGGGCGAGGCGGCGCCGTGCTGAACTTGACGCAGCTGTGTCAGGTCGGCGCCAGCGCAGCCGCCATCGACGCGATACAGCACATAGCCGTCCGCTCCCCCGACCGGATCAAAACCGATCGCGATGCCGCCGACGTCGTTGCTGGCCACCTGCAGGTTGGCGGGCGCTACGGCGGCGGGCTGGTCGGGCAGACCGATAATGCCGGAGACGACCAAAGCGTAGCCCTGCCGATCGGAGCCCTCGCGGCTGTTGCCCGGAACATTGCCACCCTGCACGCGCAGCGTATAGGTGCCGGTCGCGGGCTGACCGCCGCCATTCAGGCGCACCTGCTCAACCGTGTTGAGTGCATCGGCGCTGCCTCCGGTCGTCGACAAGCCACCACTGAACACATTGCCGCGATAGGTGCCGCCCGGCCCTTCGACGACCAGATCCAGGTTGTTCACCAGCGCAACACCGGCTCCGGCGGCCCCTTCGACGTCGAACCAGGTCAGGGTGGCCCGGAACTCCTCACCGGCAGCCACTTCCACGCTGTAGACGTGCTCTTCGCCGGTGGACAGACCAGCGCTGTTGGGGCGTTCAAAGTAACGTGCACGACGCGTGTCCCCGTCGAAGTAGAGCGATCCGTCCAGGTGGATGCGGCCCCAACCGAAGATGTTGCTTGGCCAGGTACCGAGCACCCGCGTGCCGTTGAGCAGGAAGGCCTTGTTCAATACGCCACTGATGCTCAGTTCATCGCCGGCGGTGCGCTCGCCGCGAGGGTAGAAGCCGTCTTCGAAATACTGTCGCATCAGGGCCGCACCACCGACGACCGTGGGTGAAGCCATCGAGGTGCCGCTGAGTGCCTTGGTGGTGCCCGCCTGGACCGCAGCATTGTTGTTGCTGTTGCCGGACGCGGACACGGTGGAAGTGCCGGGTGCGACGATGTCCGGTTTGATCCGGCCATCATCGGTGGGGCCGCGGCTGGAGAAGCCGGCAATACTCGTGCTGTTGCCATTGCCCAGAGCGCCGACAGTCAGCAGGTTCTTCGCGTTGCCCGGAGATCCGGTGGAGTTGCTGCCTGGTCCCGAGTTTCCCGCCGCCACCACCACCATCAGGTCCTGCAGCAGCCAGCTGGTGGCATCCCCATCGACATCATTGCCGCTGTACGCACCGCCGGTGTTGGCACCCCAGCTGTTGTTGTGTACATGGGCGCCGCCAGCCAGTGCCTGGGTCAGTGAGCCGCCGAAATCGGTGATGGACAGACAACCGGTGACGTCGTTGCCGATGTCCTGGAACAGAATCTGGGCGTTGGGCGCCATGCCTTCACCGGGGCCATTGTTGGGCGAGGTCGGGGTGGCGATCGTGCCGCGGTCACCGGCGACCGTCCCGCTGACATGGGTGCCGTGGAAGCCGGTCGGCGGGCCGCCGGGGCACGCCAGATTGTTGTCGTAGGCGGTCGATCCGGGCTGGACCCAGTAACCGATGACCTTGGCGTCCGGATTGAGCGTACCGGGCAGCGGTGGGACAGGTGCCTGCGCATTGGTGATGATCGAATTCGGTCCCGAGCCGGTATCGATGCTGGTGAACCAGTCTTCGTTCCGGTCCAGGCCTGAATCCATCACCGCAATGATCTGACTGGTTCCGATGATGTCGCGATCCCAGACCGGCGTGCCGGTCGCGGCGTCGCCCTGGATCGGAGCGACCGCGTTCTGGTTTGCCGGATAGGGTTGCAGATAGGCTTCAATCCATCTCACCGACGACAAACGCGCGCTGTCGGCGAGGAAGTTGGTGTAGGCCGCAGGTGTTACGCCGACCCGTACGCGCGGCAGGGTGGCATCCTCTCGTACGACCAGCACCGTGACCGCCGGATCGAGCTTGCGCAAGCCGTTGGCCATGGCCTGCGCTGAAAGCCCGGCAGAACCAGTGAGTTCGAGTTCGATCAGTCGGCTGACTGGCGAGCGCTGCGGCACATCGCCAAACAGCAGCGAATTGGCAAGCTTCATTCCGACCTTGAAGGGGCTGACCGCCCGCACGCCGTAGATCTGGCCCATCGCCGTGGCCTGCTGGGCATCCGCCTCGACGAGGAAGGCGTTGTTTGGCAGGTAGTCGAGAATCCTCAGCTGGGCCGCCAGCAAGCGGTCGCGCGCACCGCGCATCCCGAAAGTGTCAAATTGGACGATGACCACCGTCGCTTCGGCGGCATCGAAGGTGGGCGGGTAGCGCAACTCGGCGTGACGCGGATCAAAGGCACCGCTGCGCAATACGACCAGATCGGGATCGGCGACACTGAGCTGCGACGCCTGCGGATCCAGCGGTGTCGCAGGAACGCTGGTCAAGCCCTGGCCATGGGCGGCTGGGACAATCAGGGTGGCGGCGAGAGCAGCCGCAAGCACGCACGAACGGATCATCTGTGGTTTCCATCGGCCGGGGGGGTATGACCGACCATGCTGACGCTAGCTCTGACCGGACGCAAGCCCCGGCTTCTTCCAATGACAATTGAGCCTGAACAATTCGGAGTGGGATCATCCTTGGTGGATGATCGTGACCCCGAATACCCAGTCGCTGGCATCGCAGGACGAAGATTTCTATCGCCGCCTCCCATTGCTGGCGGAACGGTCCAAGTTGTAAGACCCGACTTTCTCGGCCCACACTAACGACAGGAAACGGGCATGACGCTTTGTGCCGGCATTGATCTGCACTCCGCGTGCGCTGCCCGTCGAAAAGCGACAATCCAGCGGAACGCCCAACTCGGAATCAGCTCGCATGGGACTTCTGACCTTCACCCTCAACGTCACCCTGGACGGCTGCGTCGACCACCAGGAGGGAATCGCCGACGACGAGACACACGCCTTCTTCACCCGCCTCATGGACGAGGGCGGGGCGATGCTGTGGGGCCGCGTCACCTACGAGATGATGGAGAGCTACTGGCCGGCGGTCGCCCGCGGCGACGAGGAGGCGCCGCCGGCAATGCGCGTCTGGGCGGTCAAGCTGGAGGCCAAGCCGAAGTACGTGGTGTCGTCAACTCGAACGGACTTCCCGTGGACCAACAGCCACCACCTCGCTGGCGACTTGCGCACGAGCGTGCAGAAACTCAAGGATGCGACCCCTGCCGGCGTGCTCCT
>CAYOXI010000127.1:0-3853 GCA_964407855.1 uncultured Chromatiaceae bacterium | reverse complement strand
TCGGAGGTGGACTCGGCGATCTCGACACGCAGGTCGTCACGCAGCTTTTCCAGTTCCATCGCGCTCAGCATTTCGCGCACGGCCTCGGCACCGATGCCGGCAGTGAACGCATCCGGGCCATACTGGTCCTGCGCGGTCACGTACTGCTCTTCGGTCAGCATCTCGCCATACTTCATCGGCGTCAGGCCGGGTTCGGTAACGATGTAGTTTTCGAAGTAGAGCACCCGCTCCACATCCTTCAGCGTCATGTCGAGCAGCAGCGAAATCCGCGACGGCAGCGACTTGAGGAACCAGATGTGGGCAACAGGCGCTGCCAGCTCGATGTGGCCCATGCGCTCGCGGCGTACCTTGGCGAGGGTGACTTCAACGCCACACTTTTCGCAGATGATGCCCTTGTACTTCATGCGCTTGTACTTGCCGCACAGGCACTCGTAATCCTTTACGGGGCCGAAGATGCGGGCGCAGAACAGGCCGTCGCGCTCGGGCTTGAAGGTCCGGTAGTTGATGGTCTCCGGCTTCTTGATCTCGCCGAACGACCACGACAGAATCTTCTCAGGAGACGCGATGCCGATCCTGATCTGTTCAAACGTGAGCGGCGCACCTGCCGGGTTGAAGACGTTCATGACATCTTGCTGGTTCATGGCTTTACCTCGATCCTGTGCAGCGGGTTGGGGCTTATCCCGCGGCGGGTAGGTTTTTGCGGTTTGTCCGCCAGCAATGTCACAAGTGGCCCGGTTGTGACGGCTGGCGTATCAGGCCGGGCGAAAGAGACGTGAGGCTCTCCTGCCCGGCCACTGTTGCTGTGATTATTCGCTGTCCTGCAGATCGACGCTGAGGCCGAGGGAGCGCATTTCCTTGACAAGCACGTTGAAGCTTTCCGGAATGCCTGCCTCGAAGGCGTCGTCGCCGCGCACGATGGCTTCGTACACCTTGGTACGTCCGGCCACGTCGTCCGACTTGACGGTCAGCATTTCCTGCAGCGTGTATGCTGCACCGTAAGCTTCCAGAGCCCAGACCTCCATTTCGCCGAAGCGCTGGCCGCCGAACTGCGCCTTGCCGCCCAGCGGCTGCTGGGTAACGAGCGAGTAAGGGCCGATGGAACGGGCGTGGATCTTGTCATCGACCAGGTGGTGCAGCTTGAGGATATAGATATACCCCACTGTCACTTCCCTGTCGAATGGCTCACCGGTGCGGCCGTCGTACAGCCTCACCTGGCCTGACGAGTTCAGCCCTGCGTGATGGAGCAGCTTGGAGATGTCCTCCTCCTTGGCACCGTCGAACACCGGGGTGGCAATGGCCACGCCCGAGCGCAACGTGTCACCAAGGTCAGCCAGTCCATCATCGTCAAGCGAGGCGATTTCCTCGTTCTTGTCGTAGATGAACTCAAGCTCCTTGCGCAGTTCCTTGGCCTTGTGGTCTTCGCGATAGGCATCGACCATCTCGCCGATGCGCTTGCCAAGACCGCGGCAGGCCCACCCCAGGTGGGTTTCCAGGATCTGGCCGACGTTCATGCGGCTCGGCACGCCCAGCGGGTTGAGCACGATGTCAACCGGCTGGCCATCCTCGAGGTACGGCATGTCCTCGTCCGGCACGATGCGCGACACCACGCCCTTGTTGCCGTGACGGCCGGCCATCTTGTCGCCTGGCTGGATCTTGCGCTTCACGGCGACAAAGACCTTGACCATCTTCATGACGCCGGGCGGCAGCTCGTCGCCGCGCTGCAGCTTCTCGACCTTGTCGAGGAAGCGGTTTTCAAGGCGCTTCTTCGATTCATCGTACTGCTGGCGCATGGCTTCGAGTTCGGCCAGGGCCTTCTCGTTCGACAGCGCGATCTGCCACCACTGCGAACGCGGAATGTCGTCCAGCATGGATTCGGTGATCTTGCCCTCGATCTTGTGACCCTTCGGCCCGCCTGCAGCCTGCTTGCCCTTCAGGAAGTCGGACAGGCGGCCATAGGAGTTGCGGTCCAGGATGGCGAGTTCGTCGTCGCGGTCCTTTGCAAGGCGTTCGATTTCCTCGCGTTCGATCGCGAGTGCACGTTCATCCTTGTCGATACCATGACGGTTGAACACGCGCACTTCAACGATGGTACCGGCCACACCGGGCGGCAGGCGCAGCGAGGTATCGCGAACGTCCGACGCCTTTTCACCGAAGATGGCGCGCAGGAGCTTTTCTTCCGGCGTCATCGGGCTTTCGCCCTTCGGCGTGATCTTGCCGACCAGGATGTCGCCGGGGTGGACTTCCGCCCCGATGTAGACAATGCCTGCCTCGTCGAGGTTCTTCAACGCTTCCTCACCGACGTTTGGAATATCGCGGGTGATCTCCTCAGGCCCAAGCTTGGTGTCACGGGCCATGACGTCGAATTCCTCGATGTGGATCGAGGTGAACACGTCATCGCGCACCATGCGTTCGGACAGCAGGATGGAATCTTCGAAGTTGTAACCGTTCCACGGCATGAACGCGACCAGCACGTTCTGGCCGAGTGCCAGGTCACCCTTGTCGGTGGACGGGCCGTCGGCAATGATGTCGCCGGCCTTGAGCACGTCGCCCACACGGACCAGCGGACGCTGGTTGATGCAGGTGTTCTGGTTCGACCGCTGGAACTTGTACAACGTATAGATGTCGACGCCGGACTTGGTCGGATCGGTCTCTTCGGTGGCGCGGATAACGATGCGCTTTGCGTCCACCTGGTCGACCACGCCGGAGCGGCGAGCGGTGATGGCTGCACCGGAGTCACGGGCAACGACGGCTTCCATGCCGGTGCCGACAAGCGGTGCATCGGTACGTACCAGCGGCACCGCCTGACGCTGCATGTTCGAGCCCATCAGGGCGCGGTTGGCGTCATCGTTTTCCAGGAACGGGATGAGCGCGGCAGCCACCGACACCAGCTGCTTCGGCGAAACGTCAACGAAGTCAACCCGATCGGCGGCAATCTGGATCACTTCGCCGTGCTGGCGAACGGTGACGACCTCTTCCGCGAACTTGCCGTCCTTCGTCAGTTGGACGTTGGCCTGAGCGATGTGGGGACGCGATTCCTCGATGGCGGACAGGTACACGACCTCTTCCGACACCTTGCCGTCCTTTACCTTGCGGTATGGCGTTTCGATGAAGCCGTACTTGTTGACACGGGCAAAGGTCGCCAACGAGTTGATCAGGCCGATGTTCGGACCTTCCGGCGTCTCGATCGGGCAAATGCGGCCATAGTGGGTCGGGTGCACGTCGCGAACCTCGAAACCGGCGCGCTCGCGGGTCAGGCCGCCCGGCCCAAGCGCTGAAAGGCGGCGCTTGTGGGTGATTTCCGACAGCGGGTTGGTCTGGTCCATGAACTGCGACAGCTGCGACGAACCGAAGAACTCGCGCACGGCAGCAGCCGCAGGCTTGGCGTTGATAAGGTCGTGCGGCATCACGGTGTCGATATCGACCGACGACATGCGCTCCTTGATGGCGCGCTCCATGCGGATGAGGCCCAGGCGGTACTGGTTCTCCATGAGTTCGCCGACCGAACGCACACGGCGGTTGCCGAGGTGGTCGATATCGTCGATGTCGCCCTTGGAGTCGCGCAGGTCTGCAAGCGTCTTGACCACGGCAAGGATGTCTTCCTTGCGCAGCACGCGCATGGTGTCAGGCGCATCCAGTTCGAGGCGCATGTTCATCTTCACGCGGCCAACCGACGACAGGTCATAGCGTTCTTCGTCGAAGAACAGCCCGGCGAACAGTGCTTCGGCGGTTTCACGCGTTGGCGGCTCGCCCGGGCGCATCACCCGGTAGATGTCGACCAGCGACTGTTCGTAGCTTTCGACCTTGTCGGCCATCAGCGTATTGCGGATGTAGGCGCCGGTGTTGATGTGATCGA
>CAYOXI010000126.1:0-4005 GCA_964407855.1 uncultured Chromatiaceae bacterium | reverse complement strand
TCTTCGTCGGTGGTGCCGGGATAGGTCGTCGATTCGAGCACGACGAGGATGCCCGGGTGCAGATGCGGCGCGAGGGCGCGGCCGGTGTCGAGGATGTAGGAGATGTCCGGCTCGCGATTCTTGTTGAGCGGCGTGGGGACGCAGATGATGACGGCATCGACTTCCTTCACCCGGGCGAAGTCGGTGGCGGCGGAAAGCCGGCCGGCAACAAGCTGTTCCTGGATGGACTCGCTGGTGATGTGCTTGATGTAGGTCCGGCCCGCGTTGCAGGCGGTGACCTTCTTGTCATCAATGTCCAGGCCAACCACCCGGGCACCCGAGCGGGCGAACTGGAGACAGAGCGGAAGACCGACGTAACCGAGACCGACGATGGCGATGTGCATAGAGAAAGGAGACAGGAGACGGGAGTCAGAAGTCACAATACAGAATGCAGGAGACAGAAGCGTGTAAAGTAAGCAGTAAGCAGTAAATGGAAAAGGCCAACCACAGATTCACACAGATTCACACAGATGGACACTGATCTGTACTGGAAAAAATGGACGGAAGATTCTCTTAACGGGAGAATCGAGAAATGAAGCGACGACGACATAGCCAGGAGTTCAAAAAGCAGGCGGTGCGATACATGGTGATGGAGGGGGAAAGCGCTCCGTCGGTGGCCAAGCGGCTGGGAATAAACAGCAATCTCCTGTACCGCTGGAAGGGCGAGTCCCTTGAGGAGCTTGAGGGCGGAACGAAGGAAAAGGCCCAGATGAGTCCCAAGGAGATGGCTGCGGAGATGGAGAGCCTGCGTCAGCAGCTGCGACGCAGCGAACGGATCAATGAGATTCTAAAAAAAACGGTGGGATTCTTCGCCAAGGACGAGCAATGAAACTTGAGTTCATCAGCCAGAACGTTGGGCAGTATCCCTTGAAGGAGCTGTGCGAGGCGCTGGAAGTGGCGCCCTCGGCGTATCACGCCAGCCGGACGCGCCAGCCCAGCGCCCGAGCGAGCGAGGACGCCCGGCTGAAGCAGGAGATTCTGGAGATCCACCAACAGGCGGAGGGCGAATACGGCCATAGGCCGGTCCACCAGCACCTGGTGAACGATCTGGGCCTGGAGTGCGGCCGGGACCGGACCCTGCGCCTGATGCAGGAACTGGGCGTGGCCGGCACCCGCTCCCCGCGGTACAAGCCCCAGGGCACCGACAGTGCCCATGACTTCGGTTACCACCCGAACCGGCTCAAGGAACACGGCAAGCCCGCCGGTGCGGATGAAGTGTGGGTGGCCGACACCACGTATCTGAAGGTGGAGAGCCGTTGGATGTATCTGGCCACGGTGATGGACCTGCACAGCCGGAGGATCCTGGGCTGGAGCGTTTCGGAGAAGAACGACGCGCCGTTGGTCTGCCAGGCGCTGGAGAACGCGCAGGGCACACGCGGAGACCTCCGACGCGGGATCATCCACCACAGCGACCGCGGGAGCACCTACGCCTGCGACGCCTACCAGCGATTGCAGAACCGCCTGGGAATGACTCCGAGCATGAGCGCGAAGGGAAACTGTTATGACAACGCGGCGATGGAATCCTTCTTCGGCCGGTTCAAGACGAGCACCATCCGGGACCGGGAATTCGCCGGCGAGGAGGAACTGCGGGCGGTGGTGTTTGCCTACATCGAGCCGTTCTACAACCGGTATCGCAAACACAGCGCGCTGGGCTACCGCAGCCCGGTGGCGTTCGAGCAAATGATTTCCCCAACCGCCCCCGCGGGGGCGGTTGGGGAAAAAGACCGGGACGGCGGCAAAGCCGCCTTTACCCAAAACTAAAACCCTGATAAAACAACCAACAACAAAACAAGAGAATCCGGCGTCCAACAAACTCAGTGCACTTCAAATTGGATCGAGGACGAGAACGAGGACGAGAACGAGGATGATTAGGATTAGGAGCAAGATTAGGATTAAGAAAATGGGCGGGGGGGAGAGATTCAAAAAATGATTAGGGGTGCCCCCGCGGTTGACCGACCCCGGCTGGCAGGCTCGCGGGCGTGAAATCAATCCAACTCAATTCTTCGCGGGTCGAGCGGTTGCTCGCCCGGTTCGGTGCGGCGCAACTGGTAAAACGCTTCGACGGCCAGGTCGAACTACGCGGCGGCAATCGTGAGGAACGTCAGGACGCCCGCGAATGGCTCGCCTTGTTTCTGCACGAAGCGCCCTGCTGTGACCCGGTTCGCGGGTGAGCGGTTGGGTTTGACCGACGCCTTGGTCTGCGGGCGAGCCGTCCGCGCTCCGCCTGGAGCAGGTCATATAATGTCATGGCCGACTTGGTGGATGCGGAGTCGCGCCTTTCCCCTCCCCTTGACCCGTAGCAGCCAACGTGAGCGAGCTCTGACTTTCCGGAGGCAGAGACAGAGCGGACTCATGTCCGCTGCTACGAGGTTTAGGGCAAGGGCCGGGGTGCGGGAAAACACGGCCACTGTTCGCCAAGCAGGCTACCGTTCTTCTAAAACCGATCTAAGCCGGCACGAAACGGTTCGTTATGTCGGGGAGCACAGCCGCCCCGGCTGTGGTTCGGCGCGCCCGCGCGTCGAACCCGAACGCACAGGCACCCACCAAGTAGTCAGCGGTGGTTGTCCGCCCCAGTGGGCCGCGAGGGCGCGGCCCACCGCGCCCGGGGCGGGCGCGCTCCCCCCAATCCAACAGCATGGTTCCGGCTAAATAGCGACGGCAGTTTCCCGGGCCAGTTCCAGGATCACCTCCGCGACACCGGGCGCGGTGCCGACGGCGGGCGCATACCAGATGAGTTTGCTGTTACGCTCCGTGGGGTTGCGCCAGGTGGGCTGGCCGGCGGCGAGGCGCTTCTGCACGACGGCTTCGGGTTCGCCCAGCAGCACCGGGATGTCTTCCACGACGTGCAACCCGTCGGCCATGAAGAAGGGCACCACGACGACATTGCGGGCGAGGGCCAGCTCGGGCACGTCGGCGATGCGCGGTAATTCTTCCATGAAGCACGGTTGCACCTCGGCGAACCCGCCCGCTTCCCGCAGGCGCGCCACCTGATGCTCGATGGCCAGGCGGGATTGCGTGCTCCGCTCCGTGCCATGACCGGCGATGAAGAGCGAGGTCTCCGTCGGTTTGGGTTGGCGGGGAAACGGATGCCGGGCGACCACCTCATCCGCGCGTTGCCGCAGCACGTCCGTCAGGTGTGGGTGAACGCCAGCCGGCCGGGTGTAAACGAGTGTTTGGCCGGCGCGTTGCAGCGTGCGCGACCAGGTCGTCTCGCCCGGTTGCTTGAAACCGAGCGCTTCGGGGATCGCCTCCTCCGTGAAGTAGCCTTCGCTGATGAACAGCGGCACGATGATTACGCGCGGCGAAGGGATGGATGCCAGCACGGCGGCCACTTTGGGCTCCTGTTTCCAAAACGCCTCGCGCACCGCCGCGAACAAGCCCCGCCGCCGCAGTTCCGCCGCGTGTTGAAAGACGGACCCCGCCGAGCCGTCGTTCTTGGTCGAGCCGTGGCCGAGGATGACGAGCGTGGTATCGGGAAAAGCGTGCGCCATGCGACCGCTGCCTTAACGCAGGTTTGGGGGAAGGGCAAGCCGGCGTCCGCGCAAACCACACTTCGGCTTTGCATCGCGTCCGGCCGTCTGCTTAAGTTTCGCCCATGTCCAACCCCGCACTACTTCGCCGCCGTTCCTTTCTCAAAGCCCTCGCCGCCGGTGCCGCCACCGCGCCGTTCTTCGTGCCGCGCCTCATCTCCGCGCCGCCCTCCAGCCGCGTATTGCACGCCAGCATGGGGGCCGGTGGGATGGCCCGCGCCGATCTCACCGAGTTGTCCAACCACAACTTGTTGGAACTGATTGCCGTGGCCGATGTCGAACCCGCCAAGGCCAACGACCTGAAACAGAAGTTTCCGAAGCTGCGGGTCTATGCCGACTGGCGCGAGCTGTTCGACAAGGAGAAGGAGCTGACCTCGGTCAACGTCTCGACGCCCGACCACATGCACGCCCCGCAGGCGATGACCGCCATGCAGCG
>CAYOXI010000125.1:0-4070 GCA_964407855.1 uncultured Chromatiaceae bacterium | reverse complement strand
AGCAGTGCACACAGCAGGCCGGTGTCCGCCAGGTACAGTTTCGGGCTCTTGATGATCGACCGGGTGCGATTCGAGAACCAGGGCTCCAGCAGCAGTGCAATACCGGAGGCCTGGAGGATGGAGAGCCACTGGTTGGCAGTCGAAGGGGCGATACCCACGTCCCGGGCAAGATCTGCCTTGTTGAGCAGGTTTCCGGACCGGAGTGCGCAGGCGCGCAGAAAGCGTTCGAAATCCCGCAGGCTGCCGACCGCAGACAGCGTCCGCACATCCCGTTCCAGATAGGTGGCGATGTAACTCGCATAGAAGGCCGATCCGTCGATGTCCGGGTTGGCGTGCAGTTCCGGATAACCGCCACGCAGGATGACGTCCTCCAGTTCGGCCGAACGCCGGCCGGGCATCTCGGCGAGGGCGAGGGTCTCGATATCCAGCACTGCAGCCCGGCCCGCCAGGGATTCCGTGACACCCCTCAACAACGTGAACTTCTGGGAGCCGGTGAGCAGAAACTGACCGGCCCGGGTGCGCGCCCTGTCCACGACCACCTTGAGATGCCGGAAGAGGCCCGGCGCATATTGCACCTCGTCGAAAATCGCCGGTCCCGGGTAACGCCGGAGGAAGGCAGCGGGATCCTTTTCCGCCTGCTCGGCCTCGCTGGGCAGGTCCAGGGTCACGAAGCTGTGCCCGGGGAAAAGCCGGCGCAGCAGGGCGGTCTTGCCAGCCTGTCGGGCGCCGGTCACGACCACTACGGGGCGGGTGACGGCCAGCTGGGACAAACGGGGTTCAATGGCCCGGGGTATCCACATGCGCTAAATATGCGATTACATCGTATATTTAGCAAGGAGCTGCTTCAGGCCAGCTTCTTCAGACCAGCGGATTCAGCCACCGCAGTCCGGCAAACCTGCCGAAATCCCCGTCGGTGGAGCAGAGCGTCAGGCCATGCTCCAGTGCCAGTGCCGCCAGGTCTGCATCAGGCACCAGGTTGCCCTGCACGCCACCTGCGAGCAGCAGCTCGCCGAGGATCCGGCCGTGCCGCTCGGTGGGCTCGGGCACCCAGGCATTCTCATGTCCCAGCCACGCCGTCACCTGTGCCCAGGCATCCGCCATGGGCTCCGGGCGGGCGAAGACACGGGGGTTCGTGACGACGCGCAGGAAGGCAAGCACGCTGGCCCAGGGGAGACCGACCCGGACGGTGCCGTTCAGCTGCTGATCCAGCCAGTCGCGAGCCGGTTCATGCTGGGCGAAGTCCCGCACATGGGCATAGACCAGCAGGTTCGCGTCCACGAGCCACATGAACGCCTCTGCTCCTAGCGGAAGGATTCGCCGTCCGAGACCGCGAGCACCTCGGCGATGTTGTCCACCGTGGCCAGCCGGCTGCCGCCCAGGGAAACGGCTGTCGTCCGGAAGGTGCGCCGTTGCCGGGGCCTGGCTGTCATCTGTGCCAGTCCGGCCCGCAGCGCCTCGTTGACCAGATCGCGAAAGCTGGCGTCACCGCTCCGGCGCAGGCGCTCCAGGGTCGCGGCTACGTCGTCATCCAGGGTCAGGGTCGTGCGCATGGCATCAAAGCATAAATGGGTTGATGCGTTGATGTCTATAAAATTTAACATAAGTCCGCTCATAAATGCCCGGCCCAGAGTAGAAGCGTGCGCGCTGCCGTTTCAGCTGGCAAAGAGCCGGACTTCGACAGGAATCAGTGAATCCGCACGCAGCAGCTGCGCACCGCGGAGCCCGTTACCGGCGCCAGCAGGTCCGTGGCGACCAGGAACCGGGAAGAGAAGGACGCCATGACCAGCGCCGTCAGGCTGGCATAGAAAAATCCCCGGAGGCCGGAGATCAGCAGGTGGCCGGCACCATTGTGCATGACTGGGCTTCCGTCCAAAAAAGAACCCGGCCGGTCGCTGCCGCCTGATGGAGGAACCCCAGGCGACAGGCTGCAGCGTGCCCGGACCGACCGGGTTACTTCAGGAGATCCCCACACCGGCGTGGCACTGAGACAGTCAGGCGTGGGGTCCGTTCCGCCACAGTGAGCCTTCACCAGCCATGCACCGATCTCCCAGGCTGCAGGCTGAATCTGCGCCGGGGCCGGCGAGTCCTCTGTCAACAACTTGACACAACGCGACAGATTGGCGGAACGTCCGGACATGACGCTCACCGCCCGCGCTGTCCTCAAGGCCAACCACCTCTTCCGGGACCTGCCCGACGCGAGTCTCGACCGGCTGGCGGGACTGGCGCTGCGCCGTACCGTGCGAAAGGGCGTGCGTATCTTTGCCCAGGGCGATCCCGGCGATTCCCTGCTCGGCATCATCGCCGGAAAAGTGCGGATCACGGCCACCACGCCTGCCGGCCGGCAGGTGTCGCTGAATATCCTGGAGCCGGGCGAGAGCTTTGGCGAGATTGCGGTGCTCGACGGGCTGGCCCGCACCGCCAATGCAGAGGCACTTACCGCAGTAGAGCTGTTCGTGCTCCGCCGGGCGGACCTGCTGGCCGCAGTGGAGCGTGATCCCGCACTTGCCACCCAGCTGCTGGAACTGCTGTGCCGCCGGCTGCGCTGGACCAGCGACCTGATCGAGGAGGCTGCTTTCCTGCCAGCCAGTGCGCGCCTCGCCCGGCGCCTGCTCCGGCTGACATCGGAAGCGGCTGGTGACCGGCCCCGCTCCCCGGTGACCCTGAATCTTTCGCAGGCGGAACTGGCGAGCTTTCTCAGCGTATCCCGCCAGGTCGTCAACCAGACGCTCCAGGGCTGGCGCCGCAATGGCTGGGTGAGCCTGGGCCGCAGCCGGGTGGTGGTGCTGAGCCCGGCGGGGCTGCGCAGTGTCGCAGGGGAGCGGGCGTGAGACGCGGGGTGGACGGGCGGGACAGCCGATGCTGAGCCGCCTGCTGCCCGGAATCAGCTTCGGCGTGATGGTTGCGCTGCTGGGCATGCTCGCCGGCAGCGTGCCGGCCCTCGTACGTTTCGAGGAGGACGCGGGGCTCGCGCTGCTCTTCCAGCTGCGCGGTACCCGGGCGCCGCCGGCCGAAGTGGTGATTGTCAGCCTCGACAAGCTTTCCAGCGACGCCTTTGGCCTGCCCAATGAGCCCGACAAGTGGCCCCGCACACTGCACGCGACGCTGGTGGAGCGGCTCGCGGACGAGGGCGCAGTGGTCATCGGCTTCGACGTGATTTTTGATGATCCGGGCGATGCCCTGGCCGACACCGCGCTCGGCGACGCCGTGGCAGCGGCCGGCAACGTCGTGGTCGTCGCCCTGCTGCAGAGTTCCGCCCTCGGCAGCAGCGCGGACGGACAGGTCACGGTCTCCTCCGAGCGGCTGCGCCCGGTCATCGCGCCGCTCGCGAGCGGTGCACTCGCGGTCGCGCCCTTTCCCCTGCCCCGTGTGCCGGTGCGGGTCAACCAGTACTGGACCTTCAAGGCATCGGCCGGCAACCTGCCGACGCTACCCACCGTCGTCTTCCAGGCCTGGATGCTCCAGCAGGGCGACGCGTGGCTGGACGACCTGCGCGCGGTATGCAGCGATGTGCGGAATGCGCTGCCGGCCACGGGGCAACAGATCCTGGCTGATCGAAGGCTGCTGGACCTGATGCGCATGGCCCGGGACTGCCTCGCCGCAGACCCGGTCGCCGCGCGTGAGCTGCGCACCGCGTGGACTGCGCGCCAGCAGGCGACAGGCAGTCCACCGGCCAGCGCACTCCGCGGACTCTTCGATCTCTACGCCGGCGCTGACTCCCGGTTTCTCAACTACTACGGCCCACCCCGCACCGTGCGGACGGTCCCCTATACCGAGGCCCTGTCCGGTGAGCGTCTGGGGCTGGCAGGCGCGATGGTGCTGGTGGGGTTTTCCGAGCAGTTCCAGCCCGAGCAGCGGGATGGTTTCTACTCGGTCTTCACCGACGAGTCGGGTCTTGATCTCAGTGGCGTGGAAATCGCCGCCACGGCTGTCGCGAACCTGCTCGATGGCAGCGCCATCCGCCCGATCCCGCTCGGGCCCTACCTGCTGGTGATTGGCCTCTGGGGACTGCTCACCGGGGCCTTCTGCCGCCTGCTGACACCGCCGGGCGCCGTGACCTTCGTCGCCTTCGC
>CAYOXI010000124.1:0-4154 GCA_964407855.1 uncultured Chromatiaceae bacterium | reverse complement strand
CCCGCGAAGGCCCGCCGCGCCACCAGCGCGAGCAGGGGATTGAAATCCAGGGCGAGGGTCAGGTTGGCGGCATGGCGCTGGTGGAGGTCGTAGGCCAGCCGGCCCGCGCCGGCACCAAGGACGATCAGGCGCTCCGCAGCTGGTCCGGCATTGAGCGAGGCCCCTACCAGTTCCAGCGCGGCCTCGTTCTCGGCAGCGCCCCAGACCCAGTCCCGGTGTATGTTCGGGTAGTAGGTCGTGAGTCCCTGGTCTGCCGGGAGCCGTGTCTGCAGGGCCATGTGGGTGGCCACCCCGGCCTGTACCTGGTGCACGGCCAGTGGGTTCAGCAGGTCTTTCAGCCGTCGCGCCTGATCCAGATACGCCCGGTTGAGCAGCAGCAGCCGCTCGCGGGTCAGCGCCCGGAGTCTCGGGTTCTGCAGCTCGGCCTGGATCCCGGCCGCGTCCCAGGCGAGTTTTTCCAGGCTGAACTGCAGCCGCATACGCCACTCGCTGAGCGTCGCGCCGGGATCGACGAACAGGCAGGGAATCCCGCGCAGCGAGGGGAATTTCAGGCCGCAGCCGCGGCAGCTCCAGGTTTCATCCGGATTGGACTGCAGCCCCAGCTCGCAGCGGGGACACGCGAGTACGTCGGCGAAGGCGGCATCCGGCATCCGCGCATTATGGCGCAACCGGCAGCGGGACGCGCCGGCGGCGCGACAGCCCGGTGGCTAGAGGATCGTGCCGTTGACGATCGGTTCGAAGGAGGTCAGCGAATCCCGGAGCGTCGGATTGCCGAGTCCATGCCCGGGGAAGAGGCTGGCGAAACTGCCTTCCTCTCCATGCAGGGCCAGGTAGTTGAGCACCAGGGTTTCCACCAGCAGGTTGACGTTGTTGGCCGCCGGTGTGGCCGAGGTCTCCACCGAACCATCGGGCCTGAAGTACCCGAGCTGCTGGCGCCGTGCCTGCTGGATCTCGGATCCACCGCGCAGGATCGCCCGACCGCCCGGGTTGTAGACCAGGAAGAAGGAGGCTGCAGTGGCCTGGTTGTCGCTGACCCACTCACCCTTGCCCCGGCCGTCCACCGTGTTGTCGATGGCGCCATCGCTGGACAGGGAGCCGTCGCTGAACACGTAGAGCATCAGCGGTATGCCCAGCCGGGCTGCGTACTCCAGGCACGCACCCATGCAGCGGCCGGCACGGAAGTCCTTGACCTCGCCCTCGGCGCGGCGACCACCGTGGTAGTCGTAACCACCCATCGTGATGCTGCCGGCGCCGGCGAAGCCGTTCATCACCAGCTTCATCACGGAAGCTGTCTTCCGGAATTCGCCGTTGCTGTCGTACTCTGCCTGGCTGAAGATGCCGCCAGCGCCCACGATGTCCGGATCCAGTGACGGATTCAGCGCGGAGGGGTCGCCGAAGCGGTCGGCGATGTCCGCGGACTTCACGTAACCGCAGTTCACCAGGTCCTTGATCACCTCATCCCGCGTGACCACCGGGTTGCCCGGGTCTGGTCCGCTGAGACCCGTGCTGACCCGGCCGAGCTTCATGTCACTGACGCGCTGGATAGACTCCAGCACCTTGACCGCATCGGTCTGGCTCAGCAGGCCGACCAGCTGGCCGGTATCCACGAGGCCGGTGACGTCGCTCGGGCGATCCACCTTGGTGGGCCGGTTCTCCGGACTGATCATGCTGATCGGAGCCAGGGAGTTGCCACCGGACTCGGTGTTCTGCGAACCGATCAGGCCCAGCAATGAGCCATCGGCGCCGGCGCGGGCGATGCCATAGAGCGGATTGTGCGGATTGTTGCCGGTGTCGTTCTCGGAGCGCGCCGGAATCACCACGCCATTCAAGTTGGCGGCTGTGGCCGGCGTGATGCTTCCGTTGATGCCGCGGAGGAAGGCACTGTCCCGGTGGAATGCCAGGCCCATGCTCCGATCGATGTAGTCGAGACCGGTGATGGGATCAATGGCGGACGGGATCATGTCGCCAGGTAGCCCCTGACGGCTGTAGCCCAGGGTCGAGAGGAAGTCTAGCTGGCCACCCTGCTTGCCGGCCAGCACGTTGGAGCCCACCATGTTGGCGCCACCGGCCAGGTCGAAGCAGATGAACGGGATCTTGCCGGCACCCTGCACCGCGATGCCACAGGAGGCCTTGAGGGCTTCCAGGTCCGGGGCGAGGGCGGCCAGCGCCGAGCGTGGGTTCGCGAAGAGGCTCAGCACCCCGCCACCCAGCATCACCGCGCCACCGGTCAGGAAGCCCTGCTGGATCAGCTGGCGACGGGTAACCGGCCGCGGATGATCCGGGTGCCGCTGCGGCTCAAAGTAATTGCGAATCTTGCGTGCCATCTGTCCCGCTCCTACTGCACCAGGTTCACCGCGCTACCCAGCACGGTTGCGCATACGGCCTTGACCACTGTCCTCGTCCGGTTCGCGGGGCAGCTGCCACCGCAGGCGGTGAGGTCGGCTGTCAGGTTGTCGAGTTCCATCCGCACAGCGGCCTCGTCCGGCTGGCTGTCCAGGCTGGTATTCATCGCCCGGGTGAGCAGCGGGACAAAGATCTGGTCCCGCTTCGTCCCGTTGTCAAAGGCCGTACCGGCCGGCGCATCGAAGTTGAAGGCAGGCCACAGCGCGCTGCGCAGCGCGTTGTCCTCGACCAGCGCGTTGCAGTACTCGATGGCCAGCTGGGCTATGCCGACCTGGTGGGAGGCCAGCACTGCCGTGATCTGCTCCACCGCCGGCAGCTGCTGGCGCACGGTTGCGTAGGTCGTCTTCACGGCCGGTTGGTTGGGTGACACACCGGTGATGGCAGCCATCGAGGCGTTGATCTCGTCGAAGGTCTTCACCCCGATATCCGACACCGGCGTACCGTCCGGCGGCGGCGGAGGCGTGAGGGGGGCCGGTTCGGTAACCACATTGCTGTTGTTGCCGAAGATCTCGAAGCTCAGGAAGAACTCGTCCTGATCCGGTCCCTTCTCGAGCGGGATCACGGTGCCGAGGCTGGAGAGCACCTGCCCGGTTGCCGGCGCATAGCCGTTGGCCACGCTCACGGTGGTATCCAGGTTGGCGAAGGCCTGGCTGATCGGGAAGACCACGCCATTGGACCCGACCCGCAGCCCCTTCACCGGGATGGGGCTCGCCGGGGTCCAGTCGCCATCCAGGTTGACGAAGGTGGGCCGGCTGAACAGGTAGCTGTAGCTGTCGAACTGGCTTACCTCGAAGAGCACGTAGCTGCCATCGCCGTTGTCAATGTGGCTGCCCACGTTGAACAGCAGGAAGAACTTCTCGCCCACGCCGGCGTCGTAGTTCTGCTGCACCTGTTCCGGGGTCAGGGCGCGGTTGTGCATCGCCGCCATGCGGATCACGCCCTGCCACTGCCGGTCACTGGAGGGCTCATTGCCGAGCACGAAGGCAAAGGTTTCGTCCCAGTCGCTCAGGTTGCCGCCCGGGACGCCGTCATTGTCCTGGGTGTCAATGCCGTTGACGTAGACGGTGCGCCGGCCTACCGGATCGTAGGTGACCACAACGTGCTGCAGAGTTGCCTGGGCATCCTGGTCGGCGTCGGCTGTGGTCAGTACCGGTGCACCGTTGCCATCGGACGCGCTGCTGCGGTTGTAGAAGTCGTAGCTGTACAGCGTCTGGCCAAGGGTGAAATTGCGCGCGGCCGAACCGGCGGAGTAGGTCACGATGCGCGTGTCTTCCTGGTTCACGTTGGCCGGAGCGACCCAGGCCTCGATGCTGTACTGGCCCGTGGCCGTGATCAGGTCGCGCAGCTTGCGGCTGGACGTGGTCGTGGCCTGGGCCTTGCCCGAGCGGATATCAATGCCCCAGCCCCCGACCCAGCCGATGTCGCCGGACAGGGTCAGATTGATGGCGGGCTGGACGCCGCTGGTATCAAAGGCCGTGGTGCCACCGCCCTCCTTGAACTCCCATTGCGCGATCTGGCTGCCCTCGTAGCGGCTGCCGCCGGAGGCAACGGTGCCGTCATAGAGCGTCAGCGCCTTGCTGATCACCAGGTCCGGATCGACCTCTGCCACCGGGATGAGCTGGGCAAAGGCGCGGATGGCATCTTCCATCTCATTGGCGTTCGCGCTGCAGTCGCTCCAGCAGTTGTGGAACTCGTCCCGCAGCCGAAGTACCAGCCGGGAAGTCTCCGGGCTGTCCAGATTGAGCTTGGTC
>CAYOXI010000123.1:0-4210 GCA_964407855.1 uncultured Chromatiaceae bacterium | reverse complement strand
CAAATAGTCAAGGAGATATTTTTAAAAATATGTCCAGTCAATTATCAGGAAGGAAGCAGAAGCTGCTCGATTCTCCTGATGGGTGGCATAATGTCTTCTACCAAGAAGTAGTAAGTCAAATAGACGAGACACTATATTCCGCACTATATGATCAGCGCATGGGAAGGCCCAATGCATCAGTGCGTGTCCTGATAGGAATGATGATTCTCAAAGAGGGTCAGGGTTGGAGTGATGAGCAGCTATTTGAAGAATGCCGTTTTAATTTAAAAATAATGCGGTCCCTGGGTTTGTCCAATATTGATGATGATATACCGGTCGAATCGACATATTATGAATTCAGAAAATTGCTGGGCAATTATTACGCGGAGCATCAAAGAGACTTGCTGAAGGAAACCTTCATTAAAATCACAACCCGACAAGTTAAGATGCATGGAGTGAGCGGCAAAAAAATACGTCTGGACTCCAAGTTAATCAACAGCAATATAGTGCGAAGCAATCGCTTGCACTTGATTTTAGAAGCGGTCAGGACGTATGTAATTGACCTAAATATAGATGACCTGCAAGAACATTTTGATGCTACATCGTATGACTTACTGAAGAGCATGCATCACAAAAGCACTACCAATATTACCTATCCATTAAATGCTCAGCAAAAGCGAGAGATGCTGATAACCATGGGGCAGCATATACGAACTTTGTTAGACCTTGCAAAAGGAAGTGAATCGAAAAATTATAAACTACTGGAACGCATATATGAAGAGCAGTATGAGCAAGTAGTCAGAGAAAATGATGAAGATCAAGATGATCCAAGTGATACACCAAAATTGTCCGAAGATATAGACGATACGGTACTGCCAGCCATTCCAAAGGAGGATATTTTGCCTAAAACTCCAAAAGACATTCCCTCCTCGAGTATACAATCCATCCATGATCCTGAAGCTACCTATCGTTCAAAAGGACAAGGAACAAGTAAACAAAGCGTATCGGGATATCATGCGAATATCACCGAAAGTTGTGATCCCCAAGAGGCGGTTCATCTCATATTAGATGTTGATGTAGACTGTGCCAATGTGAGCGAAGCTGCCTTTTTAATCGATGCGGTAAAGGCAAGTCAGCAGATCATAGAGCATGAAGATGACCCGGCTAAGCGTATCGAAGAAGTGCTAACAGACGGTGGCTTTGACAGTATAGAAAATCGTCAAGAAATGCTGAAGGAACAAAATCCAAACTGGAGTCTGGCCAAGATGAAAGGAAGTTGTCGAGTTTATCAAATAGAAAAAAACGATGAAGGTGAATTGGAAGTTTATGATATTAAAAGCGGTGACCAACTAGAGATCCATTATTCTCAAGAGACTCAGAAATATGTTATAAGATCTGAAGGCAAGATTAAGAGATATTTGACCTCACAACAAATAGAAAATCATATTCAACGACAACAAATAGAAAATCAGGCAAACGAAGAAAACTATAATCTGCGAGCTAACGTAGAATCCACGATCCACCAAACCTTCCATCGTCTAAAAAAGAACAATAAAATGGTGTATCGAGGGTTGATAAAATGCAAGTGGTATGCAGTATCGCGAGCCCTTTGGGTAAATATGGTTCGAATTAAGGATAAAAACCAGAAAAATCTTAAGAATGCCGCTATTTATTTGATTTTTATCATAGAGCACACTCTGAAGACTCACAAATTAAATCGACACTTAAAATTTTCTTATCCCACCCATTTATGTATTTACAATGTTAGGTTTGATTTTGACTAGAAAATATGGCTTTTCGGAGCGGGCTCAATAATTAATAAATGTAATCCTGATAGCTGTTGGCTGTATTCGAGGAATGACCAAAATATTCGATACCGGAGATTACATTCCCGAGCCCTAAAAGGATTCAAAAAATATAATGAAAAAATATAAAAATGAATTCTGATGTCAATAGTTATTCAGTGATCTGGAGGTATAAAATAAGAGAAGGAGAAAAGAAAAAATTTGAACAAGAATATGGAAAAAATGGTACCTGGTGTCAGTTATTCAGTAAATCAAATGATTGCCTGGGTTCTCTTCTCTATAAAAGTGAAGATGAAACCAATACCTATATTCTTATAGATACCTGGACTGACCGGCAATCTTATGAAAATTTCCTGAAAATCAACTCTGAAATTTATAACAACCTGAGTAGCAATTTTGAAGATATCTACGAGTCGGAAGAGCGAATCGGATCATTTAGAAGCATTTGATAAATACAGCTTAAGACTATACAGTCTATCAGTTGACCCTGGGTTTTAAGAAGTACTCAAAGAATTTATAGACAACTTCGTTTGATTCTCCATCCGGTGCGTGCTCCGGACGGTTGCTCATGGCCACCCGGTTACTATATCCCAGTAAATGATTCACCGCAACACTATGGTTCAGCGCTTTCCACCTTTCCGGTGGATCTTCCGAACCTCCGGAGACCAGAAATGGCCTCGGTGCCATCAAAGCTTGTAAATCCGTTAAATCAAATCCATTTTGTCTCAATTCCGGATACAGGCCTCTGGCCGGATTTTCCTCCGTAATTATTCCGCGATCCCGCCAGGGTCTGGGGTGATACCCAAGATACCAGGGCTCCCAATAGTTGATCGAAGGACGGGATTCGTCAAATACGATCCCGGGATCCGACCACACCGCACAGGCAAATTTTTCAAATAGGCAAGAGGCAAACATAGCCCATTTACCACCAAACGAATGTCCGGCAATGCCTATCCTGGTGGAATCCACACCAGCCGTTCCTGCCAGGACATGCCAGGCATTAGCTGCCGCATAGGCTAACATGGATAATGGCTGGACTCGGGCCTGATCAATGGAGGGATAGTAAAGGGCATAGGTCTTGCTCTCCGTAGCAGCAGTAGTACCAATAGACAGCGTGATAAAACCTCTCTTTACTAATTGATAGGCGTAATCCCGGAATGGCTGGCCGGATCCGATGGCAGTTTCCGGCTCATAATATACAGTCACTACCGCAGGTTTTAATCCTTTCCCTTCCGGCACCAGCAGATAACCTTCCGTGGCTTCTCCCGGTATCCAGAAAAACCGGACTTTATGTTGGGTAAAATCTTCTCTTTCCTGGCTATCGAGAAATTCCAATTGCTGTCCGGTGATTAAATCAGGCCAGGTTCCCATCATTTCATGCCATTGATCAAGGATTTCTTGTCGCCTTGCCCCCCAATCTCCCGAATTCAAGACAGTCGTACCATTGTAAAAGATTAATGGCGAACGAAAATCTCCGTAGTTATCCCTGAGGTCATTCGGAGGATTGAAATAAGGAGAAATTGTATGCCAAATACCATCCGTTGGAACTGCACTTTCCCGGGGTTGAGTACTCCGGATGCTGCAGGACGGAACCAACAGCCAGCCAAGGACAAATAATAGAGTTCGCATATCATAAAAGTCCCTAATAAAAAGGAATCATGCAACACAAGGGTTCGTTTTCATGCATTAACTATTGCAAGGTCTGATCGAAGACAATTATGGCTGTCCCAGCATATGTCAACTCTTCTCCCCGATTCCACATCCGCTTCAGGGGCCATTACCTCCATGATAATTGACTGAGTTTACCTGCCTGGTGCACTAAATTTTCAGAAACTTTGATTTTTTTTCAACGTACTATTGCGTTGTAACGTATAATTTAGTTATATTTGGTCAATCACTACCCTTGAAGGGAAAAAACGGGAACGATAAGTATGCAAAAGTTGACTAAAGCGGAAGAAGAGATCATGCAGGCATTGTGGGAGCATGGAGAGCAAACGGTAACCTCCATCATTGACAGGATGGAAGATCCAAAACCTCCGCACTCCTCGATATCTTCCATCGTAAGAATTTTGGAAAAGAAAGAATTTGTCGATCACCGGCAGGAAGGACGATCCTTTGTTTACTTTCCGATCGTAGAAAAAAAAGCCTATTCACGGTACTCTTTGCGCCGCCTGGTGAGCAATTACTTTGAAGGCTCCATGAATGAATTGGTTTCTTTTCTGGTCAGGGAAGAAGATTTATCCCTTAAGGAGCTGGAGGCTATTCGTAACAAACTTAAAGACGAAGAAGAATGATCACCTATCTGCTTCAGGTAAGCTTTTGCTGGGTCTTCTTTTACCTGGTATTTCATCTATTCCTGAAGCGGGAAACTTTCTTTTCAATTAATCGCTGGTATTTACTTTCTACTTTAATAGTAAGTCTGTTCA
>CAYOXI010000122.1:0-4283 GCA_964407855.1 uncultured Chromatiaceae bacterium | reverse complement strand
ACCTCCGACACCACTTCGCCTCGCGCCTGGTCCAGGCTGACGTCAACCTAAATACGGTGCGGGAGCTCCTAGGCCACGGGTCGCTGGCGATGACGGTGCGGTACGCCCACCTTGGGTCAGATCAGAAACGCGAAGCGGTCGCTCTACTGTGCGAGGATCGCGGCGACAAAGTCGTCCGGCTCGGGGGCAGTATTCGGACGGCATAGGCGCCGCCGATCATCTACTGGCTAAGGGCATCGCCCCCCCAATAGCACCAGGCGTTGAATGTGGGGCTCCCCCCACAGGTGTGGCGGTTACCTCCATCAGCCAGGCCAGTAGATCCGCCCGGTCCCGGGGCCGATCCAGCGGCAGGAAGGTCATCCGGGAACCGGGCAGCACGGCCGAGTACACGTAGCCCGGCACCCCGCCGGCCTGGCACCCAAACACACCGTGGAGGTTCGGCTCCACCCCCTGCCCATCACCCGCACCCACCGTGTGACAGGCGGCCGGTCGACAGGCAGCGCCCCAGCTCCGGGGGCGTCGATCCGGCCGTGCCCCGGGGGTTCAGGCCTGTGACGCCGGTTTATTGCAGCCCGCCCCGGCGTTCCGTACCCTTGTTCCACTGTCTGATGCGCAAATAGCGGCTTCAGCCGCTCGCCGCCGACCACAAGGAGCATAGGGCATGAATGACTATCGGGATCGCATCACCATTGAGGCGGGTAAACGTGGCGGCAAACCGTGCATCCGCGCCATGCGCATCACGGTCTATGATGTGCTGGACTGGCTCGCCTCGGGCATGAGCGAGTCGCAGATTCTGGAGGATCACCCGGAACTGACCCAGGATGACATCCGCGCCTGTCTTGCCTTCGCCGCCAACCGCGAACACCAGCTAACGACGTTCGCACCGGTTTGAAGCTATTGCTGGATCAGAACCTGTCGTTCCGGCTGCTGGAGAAGCTGGAAGCCGCCTACCCGGGTTCAACACAGGTCAAGCTCGTTAATCTCGACCAGGCCGACGATCTCACCGTCTGGCGCTACGCTGCGGACAACGGCTTTGCCATCGTGACCAAGGACTCGGATTTCCACGAGTTCAGCCTGGTCTACCGCAATCCGCCGAAGGTCATCTGGCTCAAGTGCGGCAACCGGCCCAAATGGTATGTGCTGGGCGTGCTGGTCAGGAACCGGGACAGGATCGAAGCCTTCCTCCAGGATGGCGACAGCTCCTGTCTGGAGATTTATTGACGGCAGTTTTCTGGCTTCAATGCTGGCTGCCGCGCCACTGTTGGTGATGGCGACCACCGAGCCCAGGTGGTCGTGGTGCAGGTACTCGTCCCGGGTGTTGTTGTTGCTCCAGCGGGTGTGCACCGCAATGGTCTGGCCGCCGGCCTGGATGTAGTGGCGGTACTCCTTGAGGGTGCCGGTCTCGCTCTTGACGAGGCGCTCCATCAGGCCGCCCAGGTACAGGGTGGTGGTCGGGTTGCTGCTGCCCCCTGGCGGACAGGGCTCGATCAGGTGCTGCTTGTAGCGCTGGTGGTCCGGGCCGTAGCTGAAGGTTGCCGAGTACTCGCCGCGGGTGATGTTATAGGGCAGGTTGTGGGCGTTCCAGAAGACCTGGCGCCCTGCCCTACTCCGCGTCGATGGCGCGGATTCCGAGGTTCATCGCGCCAGGCGCCAGATGGGGTCGTTGGATGGTTGGACGTACACATCGGCGTCGGCCCTGGCGCCGGCACGTTGGCTTGGGCGCGAACTGGTCGGGATGCCGATACTGATGTGGCGGAAGGAAGACCACCAGTTGGTCAAGACGACACATCGCTTTCACCTGCACCTACGGTGCACTTACGGGAAAGCGGCTGAAGAACCAAGGGCGAGTAAGTTATTTATTTTGTGGTGGAGCCGGGGAGGATCGAACTCCCGGCCTCCGCATTGCGAACGCGGCGCTCTCCCAGCTGAGCTACGGCCCCACTCGGCGGCGATTCTAAAGGAAAAGGGGTGCCGGGATCATCACTCAGGCGGCCAGGAGGCAGCGGCCGTTGTCCAGCACCACCTGATCCCGGTCCCGGGCCCGGAGCCGGCAGGCGACGATGTTGCCGTCCTGCCAGAGCTCGGCTATCAGGGTTTCGCCGGGATAGGCGGGTCCGGTGTAGGTGGCGCTGATCGACCTGAGCAGAGTGTGGTCGTATTCGCAGATCACGCGGAGCACGGCGTAGCCCAGCAGGCCGTGCAGGCACAGGCCGTGCAGGATGGGGCCGGGCAGGCCCCGGTCGCGGGCCACCCGCGGGTCCACATGCAGCGGATTGCGGTCGCCGGACAGCCGGAACAGCAGTGCCTGGTCGGGGCGCGTCGCGCAGACCTGCAGCAGGTCGGGCGGACGGTCCGGCGGTGCCGGCGGGGCAACGCTCGCACCGCGGGCGCCACCAAATCCCCCATCTCCCCGGGCCAGCCAGGTGCGCCGTACGCGGAAGACGGCCTCGCCATCCCGTTCGCGCCTTGCCCGGCTCTCGACCACGACCAGCGCCCCGGCCTCCGCACCCTTGTCGAACACGCCAGCCACCTCGGTATCCAGAAGCAACGTGCCGGAATCATCCAGCGGCCGTTCCAGGCTCACGGCTTCTTCGTGAGGGACAACCCGGCTCACATCCCAGCCGCAGTCGTCGAGCAGCGTGTTGGTGGCGAGGATGCTGGCGAAGGTAGGCAGTACCCGCAGGCCCGCGTGCTCCACGACGAAGGGGAATTCGTTACGGCTGGCTGCATCCTGGCCCAGTCCGACGCCGAGCGCGTAAAGCAGCACCTCGCGATCCGTGTACGAGACACGCTCCCCCCGGGTCCGGAGGGACATCAGGTGCTCGTAGTCGATCGGCATCCTTACTCTTCGGGGGCGACCGTCAACGCGAGGCCATCGAGCGCGTCGGTGACGCGAACCTGGCAGGCCAGCCGCGATTCATTGCCGCGATAGGACTCGGTGCTCTCCAGCAGTTCGAGCTCGTCGCTCTGCCGGGCCGGCAACCGGGCAAACCATTCGGGGGTGACGAAGACATGACAGGTGGCGCAGGAGCACATCCCGCCACACAGGGCTTCGATGCCGTTGTCGATCTCCCGCAGGGGCTCCATCAGGGTCAGGCCGGTTTCGACGCTGACGGCGAGTTGCTGTCCGGTCCGGTCGGTCACTTGAATCGTCGGCATTTCCTGCTGTCCATGCTCAAAAAAGGCGCGCGAATATAGCACGAAGCTCCGGCAGTGCCGTGGTGGCGGTCAGGCCCGGCCCACGTTCACGTCGTAGGGCGTCTCGTAGTAGGTGCTGTCTTCGGCCCAGCGCCTGACCTCGGCGGCGAGCTTGCGCAGGCGCAGGTCGGCGGTGCTGACCTCCGCACAGTTCTCGCAGCGGGGATCGTCGCAGGGTTGCCGGGCGTAGAGCCAGAACTGGATGGCGCCGGCCAGCAGGCCATCGGCGACATCCCAGGCATCAGCCTGGTCGTCGGCTTCCAGGAGGTGGTTGCCGAGCTCGATCACCTGTTCGGCGGCTTCGTCCAGTACGGTCTTTTCTTCGTCCATGGGTCAGTCTCCCGCTTGGCCACTGCCCGCGCATGCTAACCCATCCGGCTGCGGCTACCAGCGGTAGGTCAGGCCGCCTGCGACGCAACGAAGTCGGGGATCGAAACGGTCACCAGCGTGCCGTGCCCGATCTCGCTCTCGATCACCAGCGTGCCCCGGTGGGCCTCCGCAATCCGGCGGGCGAGATAGAGTCCCAGTCCCAGCCCGCCGGTACTGCGGCTGCGGGCCGGATCCGCCCGGTAGAAAGGCTCGGTGACGCGCGGCAGGTGCTCCTTGGGAATGCCAGGGCCATGATCCCTGACCCGGAAGATCACCAGACCCGGCTTGAAGTCCAGCTCCACCTCGACCGGCGGTGCATCCGGCGGGCTGTAGCGCAGCGCATTCTCGATCAGGTTCTTGACGACCAGGCGCAGGCGGACTTCGTCCACGTCCCTGACCACCGGGACGGCGGGCAGCTTCAGGTTGATGCGCTCGTGACGGTCATCGAAGTCGGCCATGATCAGCGACTCCAGCATGCCGCGCAACTCGATGGCACTGCGCCGGAGCGTGGTATGGCCCGCGTTCAGCCGCTCGCTGTCGAGCAGGTCGGCAATCAGGTGCTCCATCTCCCGGATGTCGCCCAGCAGGTCGTGCTTCACCTGACCGTCGTCGAGAAACTCGAGGGCCACCTTGGCGCGGGTGAGCGGTGAGCGCAGCTCGTGGCTGATGGCCAGCAGCAGCTGCTGCTTGGCCTCCAGCATGTCCCGCACGTCATC
>CAYOXI010000121.1:0-4305 GCA_964407855.1 uncultured Chromatiaceae bacterium | reverse complement strand
CCGGGCTTTGCGGGCATGCGCGGTTCCGGCCTGTGCATCGTCAACCCGCCTTACGGGCTGGAGGCCGAGCTCAACCGGCTGCTGCCGTGGCTCTGGCAGGCGCTGAAGAACGACGACCGGAGCGGCTGGCGGACGGCGTGGCTGACGGATCCGCGGTGAAACCCCGTCGCGAGCCAAATACCCATAATCCGGCCAGAAACGGGCACTACGCGGCATTGGGACTCGGGTTAGGCTAGTTCCCTCGACCTGTGGCACCCTTGATCCTGACGACTCCCAGCATGGAGCTTGCCGACATGTCACTGCCCATCGAAGCTCTGGAAGCCGAGTTGCTGCGCCTGTCCACGGCTGACCGCCTGCGGGTGCTCGATCGCCTCATCGCGAGCCTGGATGGGGATAAGGCTCGCGACGATGCGTGGAACAAGGTAGCTGCCCGGCGCGATGAAGAACTCGCATCGGGCAAGGTAGGCGCAATACCAGGCCCTGAAGCCCTTGCCCGCCTGCGCGCCGAGCTTTCTTGATCCATCGACTTCATCCCAAAGCACAACAGGAACTTGGAAGAGCTGCGCGGTTCTATCGCCGTGATGGCGGCGAACGGCGCTGGTTCCCTTTTTCCGGGTTTCCCTACTCGATGATCTACCGACCGACAGAGACGGGAATCCTGATTCTGGTCATCCGGCATCAGCATCGGGACCCGGATTTTGGTGACCGTCGCCGTTGATCGGCCCGTTGCGGTCACCGCCAGCCCTGCAGCCAGCGGGTCGGATCCTTGAGCTCCCGCCAGTCGATCTCCCGGGTGCGCCTGCTGTGCACCGCCTCGAGGATGCAGCCGGTGACCTTTTCCTGCTCGTCCCGGACCAGGGCGGTGACCAGAAAATGCCTTTCCTTGCGGACCGGATGGGTGGTGGTCCACTTGCTGAGCGGCAGCTTCTCGGGGTTGAGGCGCCGGGAGGCCATCCCGTCAGGTGCGCTCACCGCCTGAAAAACCAGATCAGCAGCGTAATCACCACCGACACTACCAGCGACGTCATGATCGGCAGGTGCATGGAGAACCCGTCCCGCTCAAAATGCAGGTCGCCGGGCAACCGTCCCACCCACCGCCACCAGCCGGTCCGGGTCAGCCACGGCCACGCGAGGCCAAGCGCCAGCACGACGAGTCCGGTGATAATGAGAAAGCGCTGCACGGGGGAAGGATAACGCCATGAGCCGATCCGCGGTCACCGCCGGCTGGCTGTATACCGGCATGACCCTGCTGGGGGTGGCCATTTTCGGCTACGCCACCGGCGTGCTGATGGCGGCGGACGCGGCCCTGCTCGGTGACCGCCTGCCCGAGCTCACGTGCCTGCAGCTCGCCTTCACGCCGGAGCGGGCGGCGACGGTGCTGGGGGTTTTCAACGAGGTGGAACGGGCGGCCATCGGCCGGCTGCTCTTTCCCGCCGACATGATCTTTGCCTTCGGCTACGGCTTTCTGCTCACCGGGCTGCTCGGGCTGCTCACGCTGCGGCTGCCGGCGGACTGGCAGCGCTACGGCCGGGTGCTGATGTGGACGCCGCTGGTGGCCTCGGTACTCGACTGCATCGAGGACGCGTTTCTGTACCAGATCGTGGTGGCCCCCGCCGGAGCCGAACCGGCGCTGGCGCCGCTGCTGGCCGGGATTGCCGCCGTGCTGAAGTACCTGAACCTGTCGGTGCTGGCGCCCGCCTACGGCATCGCCGGCAGCCTGCGGGGACTGGGCTTTGACCGGCGGCCCGCGGCGCTGCTGGTCTACCTGCTGGTGGTCGTCAACGCGGCGGCTTTCGTCGCCCGGCCGCTTCAGCAGATCCCGCCCTGCTTCTGAGATTCGACTTGCCGCTATTCTGGTGCACGCCGGAGTACGCGGGTTTACTTTCCGGTGCGTTGCTGAAACCGAGGGCTCTGCCCCCCGAGCGGCGTGCCGAGGTCGAGGATTTCGTGGACTTCCTGGCCACCAAAGCAGGTTCACCACTGAGCCGAATAATGTCTACACCAGCTCTGCCGCGACGGCAGCGGCGCGGAAGCGATTGAGCAAGCTGGGATGCAGTGTGCCGAGTCGTGGCAACTGCCCATGAGGCACGGCTGGTGGCGAAGCGAACCAGTCGCTCGTGTACGGCAGCAGCACCCGTTCGCGCAGATCGAACTTCGTGGGATAGCTGAGGCCAGCCAGTTGGTAGGCCGCTGCGTCAGCGGGTGTGATCGCAAACTCGCCGGAGAACAATTCGTCGACGCATTGCGAAGTGCCATAGGCCACGAGCACCCGATAGAGCGGCGCGTCCCCGTTGTCTACGGTGATCGCTAGTGCCGGTCGGTGCTTCGGCCCCGGACGCAGAGCCTTGTTCTCCGGGAAAGCACACCACAGGATATCTCCCGCCGAAGGCATCCCCCAGCGCGGATCAGTCGTTGCGCCAGAGACAATGTCGCTCACAACAACGTGGAGCTGATCGAGTGGACTTCCTGACGCCCGGCAAGCCGGCGAATGGTGGCAAGTTGCTCAGCGGACAATGGGCCATCGTCAGCCTCGTAGCCTGGCAGGACACTGTCAGCCAGGCGCCGGAGCGCCACATGCACAACCTGGGTCTCATTGAGGTTCAGCTCCGCAGCGAGCTTGCGCATGGTGCTGCGGGTGACGCCGAACAGGCCGTCCCTGCTGCGAAAGCTCACCAGCAACTTCTTGGCCTTCTCGTGGCCGCTCACCGTGGCAGCTGCCTTCTGTCGCGGCGCTGCAACCGGCTTGCCAGGCGTCTTGCGCTTCCTGCGAGCATGGGTAGGGGTCATGATGGAGACTCCTGGTTCACGTATATAAAAAGTATATATCGGCGGATAGGAAGTTCAAACCGCGGCGTTCTCAATGGGTCGATGCAACCTCCTATCCATCGCCATGTTTGGGTGTTGCATCGACCCATTGAGAACGCCGGTGATTGAAATGCCTATTCCCCGGCGAACGTTCTTCATGCTCGTGTTGCATCGACCTGTTGAGAGCGCCCAATCCAATTCAGTTGCTGCCGTAATCCCGGATTTGTGAGGCGGTTCACAATTCCGCGGTACCATCGCTGTTCACCTCTGTTTCTGCGATGCGGGGTAAAAAGATGAAGAAAGCATGGCTGTTCCTCACGACTGTCATAATCACCGTGTTGTGTGCGGAATTTCTGGTCCGCGCCTTTGTTCCCGTTCGTGAGCTCGGATCCGTCTTAAGTGTTCAGAGCGCCGCGCTTGGCAAGCAGCTTCGCCCCAACGTGCGAACAGAGCGCCATTCGCCGGAATTTACAATGCGTTTCAGCACGAACTCCGAGGGCTTCCGGGGGCATGAACGCCGTGGATTTGCCAAGCCGGTGTTGTTTCTGGGGGATTCCTTCACCATGGGGTATGGCGTCAGCGATGGTCTGGAGTTTCCCGCGCTGGTTCAGGCCAGATTGCGCGAGCTGTTTCCGGATCGCGCTACGGAAGTAGTCAATGCAGGTGTCGGCAATAATGGCAACGGCCAGTGGCTGAAGTTCCTTCGGCTTCACCTGCAAGACATTGATCCGCTAATAGTCGTGCTGCAACTGTCACAGAATGACTTTGACGATAACCTGACCGAGGATTACTTTGCGCTCTCGGCGGATGGCCAACTGATTGAACACGAGGTACATATATCAATGGCACGCAAACTTGAGTACGCCTTGAGTTTGTTGCCTGGAGTTGCCGACTCATATCTTTATGCAGCCATGCGCGAAGCCTACGCATATTCTCGTCAGTTTCCCTTGCCTGTATCGGCTGATGTCGCAGACGCTGTTGCTGTGACATTTGCAGAGCCTGAGACGCCATCACCCCCTGACTACCGGCATCAATTGACATCTGCTCTTGTAACTGAGGCTATAGACATGTGCCAGAGCAATGGCTATCCGGTGCTTGCGCTTTTGGTGGGGCTCCAGGGCACAGAACTTAGTATCATTCGTGGTGTGTTGGATAAATATGATGTGCCTGCGCTCACAATTCCGGATAAGCCGGATAAGCCCGGGTTGTATTTTGCTGTAGATGGTCACTGGAATGAATCGGGCCACGAATTTGTGGCCGGGCAGCTTGTGGACCAATTGCTGGAACGGGCCGCTTTCTAGCGCCACACCGCTTTGGGTTTATTCGGGTTGGTTAAAAAATTCTTGTTTGTTACGGGTTCTGGATTAATGAAACGATTGTTTTCAGCAGCCATGACGGTGGCCGTGGTGACCGGCGTCATGTTGTTGGTGGCCGAGTGGACGGTGCCTACCGGGACGACACCACCCACGTGGTCTTCGAGCCGCTGGAGTTGATGGCGCA
>CAYOXI010000120.1:0-4366 GCA_964407855.1 uncultured Chromatiaceae bacterium | reverse complement strand
GTCTCGCTGCGCTCGCGAACGTCGCGGACGAGCTGCGCGGCAAAAGGCAACGGGTCCGCCGAACAGTCGAAGTAGCGGGTCTCGCGTTCGTCGACGAGCAGCAGGTGATCGGCGCCGGGGCGCCCGGCGGGATCGCAGTACTTGCGAACCTCCAGTGAGCCCTCCGTGCCGAGCACGAAGAGGCGACCATCTCCCCACGTCCCGAGACCGGAGGGTGTGTACCAGTCGACTCGCGCGTAGCCGCTGGCGGCGGGCGTCCGCAGCAGGACCTCTCCGAAATCCTCGAAACCGCTTCGCTCGGGATGCCCTCGATTCGCCGTCTGCGCCGCCGCGATCGTCACGTCCTCCGCGCCGAACAGACACAGGAACTGGTCGATCGCGTGCGAGCCGAGATCGACGAGAATGCCGCCCGCGCGGTCGGGATCCCAGAACCAGTCCGGACGCGGGACCAGACCGAGCTGGTGCGGGCCGAACACGGTCATCTGGAGAGGTCGGCCGATCGCGCCGGCGCGCACCAGCGTCAAGGCACGCTCGGTCGCGCGACTTCCGACGCGCTCCGAGAAGTACACGCAGAACCGGCGATCGCCCTGGCGTTGCGCTTCGCGCAGGGCGGCGAGATCGTCGCGCGTGAGGGCCGCCGGCTTGTCGACCCAGACGTCCTTGCCATGGCGCATCGCCTCGGCGCTCAGTGCCGCACGGCGATCCGGAACCGATGCGCAGAGGATCAACGCGATGCTTGGATCGTCGAGGATCGCACGGCGATCCGGCACGCGTTCGACGTGCGGAAAGACCTTCGCAAAGCCCCCGGCGAGCGGCGAATCGAGCGCATCGAAGGCTGCGAACTCGGCGCCCGCCTCCCGGAGTGCGACCACCATGCCGAAGATGTGGATGTGATCGATGCCGATGACGGCGAAGCGCACGGGGGTCATCGCGTCAACGACTCCGCTGGATCGCGGCGATTGCGGGATGGGCTCGTTGGAGTCGGACCGGTGGCAGTCCGGCGAGCAGCAGCTCCACGTCCTCCCACAGCATCTCGCGGATCCGCGCATACGACTCCGGAATCCCGCCGGCGCGATGAGAGGACAACAGCGAGCGCTGCGCCCGACGGGCGGGATGGTCGCGGGCGAGCGGCTCGTGCGGGAATACGTCGATGGCGGCCCGGAAGCGACCTGCCTCCGCCAGCTCGACGAAGGCCTCGAAGTCCACGACTTCGGCGCGGCTGATCAGCACCACGGCCGCATCGGGCCGGATCCGCTCGAGCTGCATGCGGTCCAGGAACCCTTCGTTCTCGGCCGTCACCCCGGCGAGTACGAACAACACCTTCGACGAAGCGAGAACCTCCTCCAGCGCGGCCGCCCGACAGTCGTACTCGGCCAGATAGCCGGGGGAGAGCCAGGGGTCGTACACCGCAACGGGGCAGCGGAAGGGCGCCAGCAGCGGGCGCAGCGCGCGTCCGAGGTTGCCGAAGCCGATCATCCCGACCGGCGCCTCCCGCAGCAGGAACGACTCGAGATTGCCGGCGATCCCCCAGCGCTCGAGGCCGGCGCGGAAAGCGCGATCGGCCAGGGTCACGCCCCGCGCGAGATCGAGCGCCATCGCGAGCGCCATCTCCGCGACGGCGGGTGCCATCGCCGGCGCGATCGAGAGCACCTCGATGCCGTGTCGGAGACAGGCCGCGTAGTCGACGTTCGGCTCCCAGTTGCCCTTGACGTTGATGTAGGCGCGCAGCCGAGGCGCGCGTGCCAGGCGTTCGGCCGACATCGGAACCTGGCCGAGCACGATCGTCAAACCTGGTAGACACTGCTCGACGAGGTCCTCCGGTGCGGGACCCGACTCGTGGACGACGACGTCGGCGTGCTCGGAGAGCCACGCGAGATCCTCGTCGCCGGCGATCATCGACAGGGTGCGCGGCGACGGCACGATCAGCACGAGGGGTTTCATCGCGGGCGCGGATCCGAACGCTCGGGCATGCGGAGCGCCGCCATCGACGTCAGATCCGGCAGCGCCGAGGCAGCGAATCCCACCCCGCCGAGCGACGCCAGCGATACGCGACCTGCGACGATCCGGAGCCGGGCACCCATCGGCCCGAACTCATAGAGATCCGGGTGTGCGGCGACGAAGCGACGTTGTTCGGCTTCGGACGCCCCCGGCATGCCGCCGACGTACCAGTGCCCGTTGCGCTCGGCGTGGGCGCAGCCGAGCACGCTGGCCATCACGAGATCCTGCTGGACACCGAGCCCCGCCTGCGTCGTCAGGTCTTCGGCCGAAACGAACCAGCGAGCGTCCCGTCCGGCCTCTGCGTTCCACGCCGCGCAGCGGGCCGCGTTCCCGACCGCGCGGAGGACGCCCTTGCACGCCTTGATCGAGACCCCGGCATAGCCGGCAGCGCGCGCTGCGAGGAACGCATCGTCGTCGTCGTCGGACTCATCGATGACGACGGGCAGGCGAGCCGCCAGCAGATGGACGTCCGTCTCGAGGGCCCGGGCGCGGGGAAGGGGCTGTTCGAAGTAGAGGATCCGGTCGGCGAAGCGCGCGAGCCGCGGCTCGCGGTCGAGGAGCGAGACGAGCGCGAGGACCGCGTCGACATCCTCGAAGCTCTCGTTGCCATCGAGCGTCACGACGCTGTCCGGCGCCGCCTCGTCGAGCAACGTCGCAATCTCGATCAGCCGCGCCGCGTCGGGCCGACGGGTCCCGGATACCTTGATCTTGAAGTGTCGCGGCTGCCAGACCTCGATCGCCTCCTCGAGGCTCTCCGGCAGGCCGTCGTCCACCATTCCGTCGGCGCCCCCGTCGGCCGCGTCTTCACGCCGGATCGGATCCGCGAGCCCGACCGTGTGTCGGACGGCGATCTCGGAGGCTCCGCGCAACCGCGCGAGGAAGCGCCCGAAATCGAATCCCCGCAGGTCGGCGAAGACACCCTGTGCGCCGTCGAGTCCGAAGGCGTTCGCGCGGAGCGCGCGCTCGAACGGGGCGTCCACCAGCCGGCAGACCGCGTCGAGCAGCGCGCGTTCGAGCAGGGCCGGACCGAGCCCAGCGAGCAGCGGGGGCAACGCGTGCTGCCGGGCTGGGAGGCGCAGCGCTTCACGCCAGGCGCGGGACAACGCGAACGCCGGCGCTGGATCGGTGCAGTCGCGCGCCACGGCAGTCGCAAGCAGGAGAGACTGCCGCAGCCGGTCGCCGTGTGCGGCGAGCGATCTGGAGGGATCCTTGTCGAACCAATACGGGACGAGCAGCTCGGCGCCGTGGCCGACGGCGCTGCGACCGGCCGTGTCCTCGACGCGAAGGCCGACGAACGCCTGTGCTGCTCGATGGACGACGGCCGCCCCGAAGCGAAACGGGATGCGGAAGTCGACGGGCCGCTCGAAGAGCTCGATCTCGCGGACGCGGATCCGCGGGACGGCGTCCGCCGACCCGCCACGGACCCGATCGGATCCAAGCCGAGCCGAAACGCGATGTTCTGCTCCCACCCTCACGATGCGCGAGAGGGAACCTCTCGGCTGCGTGCAAGTCCAGCGAAACGCTGCATCGCCTCGGAAGCGTCGCCGAACCTCCTCGGCCGCTCCACCGGAGGACTCGGAGATCACACCTGGCTATGCCGGATCAAGCGGATCGGGAGTGATCCTCGTCAAGTGCCACGGTGTCTCGTACGCCAATCTGGTGGTCCTTCTTCTGCATTGTGTGGGGAGGTGGCAGCGGGGGAGGGCGCTTTCGACGACGAGTCACTCTGAGATTCGCGGGTTGCTCGAGATCGAACCGAGCCGCCGTGTCATAGGCCTGGCTTCCGCCGCTTCGGACTCCTCGATTTCTCAGACCTTCCCTTGCTGCGCATCCGTTCGAATCCAGAGGGGGCCCGCGGCACGGGCCCCCTGGGTTCCCAAGGGCTCCTCACGCACGCGAGCTGGGAAAGCTCCGTGTCGTCTCGGGTCGCGGATTTCATGTCGCGCGAAATGACGGCGAATGGTTGGCAGTCAGGGCGTCCCGCGATTACGATCCGCCGCGTTCCGTTGCCTTTCCGAGGAGCCCAGCATCGGTGGCCCCCTTCCCCGGATCGTACCCCGGAGAGTGTTGCGACAAGTGGTAGCCATCCCCGGGACCCCCGCTTCGTCGCCCCCCCGCGTTTCTCCCAACAGACTCGGCACGGCCCAGAGCGCTCTCCCACCCACCGAGCCAGAAACGCGGATGAAGAATCGAAACCCCTGCCGTCTGTCTCACTTCCTGCGCGCCTCGTTCGTCGCGACGGCTTTCCTGGTGTCGGCCCCTGGCCCGGCGTTCGCCGGCATCGACGCCGGAATGCCGAATCCTCCGAGTTCGCCGACGGTCGTGAAGGTGGGGATCTTCCTCGCCGACCTCATCGACCTCGACGAGG
>CAYOXI010000119.1:0-4396 GCA_964407855.1 uncultured Chromatiaceae bacterium | reverse complement strand
TGCTCAACACCCAGCGCCAGCGCAAACGGCAGGTAACTTTCGAACAGCGCCGGGGTCTTCTCCGGTGGGTTTCGCAAGTTCAGCTCGTCTTTTTCCGCGATTTGCAGAAACTCCTTGAAGCCCTCCATCTCATCGAGAATCTTGCGACCGAGTCCGGTCGGCTGCTTCATCAGAATGGCGAACAGGGTAATAACAATGAGCATGACCGCGATAACACAGAAAACCAGCAGCGTCGGGCCGCTTCCGACATTCAATGCGACAATCGTAACCACAACCGCTAGCAATACGCCTGGCAAATTCATCGCACCGTTGGTGCGGAAATAGCGATTGGCATAGTCGCGCTTCAGTGATGCCCGGTGCAGTGAACGGGCGCGCCCCAGAACTTCATGATTCTTGTTATCGAGTTCGATGTCCGATCCGCTGGAAAAAAGCGCCGACAACAACGCTTTTTCACCCGCAGCGAGTGGCGCGCGTATCCCGGAAGCTTCCTGGCGACGCAAGGTGTGTTTTTTACCTGACTTCTCGATACGCAGATAGCCCTTTACCGCCAGGTTGATAACGGCTGCGGTCATGGCCTTGTCGTCGTAGCGCATTTGCCTTATGTACCGCAACGATGCCGGCGAAAGGTCGCGCGGTGGTTCATAGCGAGTGACTATCGGGCCTTTCTCCGGATCACGACCGAAGTGGTGCCACACCGGGATGTAGTAGGCAATGAGCCCGAGCAATCCGGCAAGGGCGACCAGCAAGTTGGCATTGTCGGACAACAGCCAAGCAATCTTGCTTGCGAGTCCCGGCTCCTCGATGTAGCCCTTGGGCCAGCCAACGACAATCGTTAGGCCTTGCTGGGGTCCCAGCGGGCGGGTGGTAGTGAATCGGGCGCGACCGCTGGTATCGACTTGCGCCGTAAAATCGGTGCCCTTCGCGCCGGACTCGCCGGTGTACCCGTCGAGGTCAATTCTATCGGCGGCTACATCGAACTCGAACCCGACCGCCGCCGAAGCCGCATCGATAGTAAAGTCCCAGCCGAGACCGGTGACATTCCAGTAAAGCTCGTCATGCGTGCCGAAAAATCCAAGCATGCGACCGGCGTTGTAGCGAAAGGTATAAGTGTAGTCGCCCGGGCTCAGTAGCCTGTCGGCCGCGCCGAAGTAGGTGCGAACGCCGTTGTGTCGTGATTCCGAACGAAAGTCTTCCGGTAAGCCGTCACGCAGCACGGATACGGGCTCGTAATCGACCTGGCGGTCGTTTTGCATCCGGTCCTTGTAGCGTGTTGGATAGTCGCGATAGATGCCTCGCCTGATTTGCCGGCCCTCCGCCCGGACCTTTATGGTTTCGGTCACCTCTATCGTGCCGTCCTGGCGAACCAGGATGTCGCTGTGATAGTCGAGAATGCGCTCGTCTGCCACTGCGACGCAGGAAAGCATGAGTATCCATGCCAGTGCAAATCGCCTCATTCGAGGGTGCCGAATTTCACGAGTGGCACGGCTGCGGCGTCGTCGGAAGTCTTCTGGAAGAAGCTGCTCGCCTCGAAACTGAACCAGCCGGCGATTACATTGTGCGGCACAGACTCGATTCTCGTGTTGTACTCACGCACGGACCCATTGTAGAAGCGCCGCGCAAACTGCAGGTAGTTTTCGGTTTCGACCAGCTCTGCCTGCAATTGCAGGAAGTTCCCACTGGCCTTGAGATCCGGATACTGCTCGGCCAGCGCCAGCAATCGTTGCACGCCGCTGCTCAACGCTTCTTCGGTAGCGCCGAGCTTTTCGACGTCCGTGGTTTTCATTGCCTCCGCGCGCAATGCCGTGATGGCCTCGATTGTCGCTCGTTCGTACTTTGCATACTGGTCGACGGCCTTGACCAGTTGCGGAACGAGATCGTGGCGGCGCTGCAGTTGAACGTCGATGTCGCTCCACGCTCCGGCCACGCGGTTGCGATCGCGCACCAGCCGGTTATAAAGAACAGCAACGACCACGAGCAACGCAGCTGCGGCGCTGACAAGAACGGCGAGCATGTCAGGACCCGTTAACGTGGGTTGTCAAATTGTCTCCAACAGACACCCGGCCACCCTTATCCCGCCGCGCGATACCTGCCAGCCGACCCGCATTACTTGCCATCGTACGCTTCCCCCGTTCAGTCGCGGCATTGTACCGGGAAAACAGGAAACGAACCGCAAGGCAAGCGGCGGGTCGATCGTCAACCGGCGCTGATCAGTCCTTCAGGACAAATGTGACTTTGAGGGTGACGCGAAACTCGTCGATTTCGCCGCCCTTGATTGTTACCTTTTGCTCCGACACCCAGGCACCCTGCACCTTGTCGACGGTCTTGCCAAACCGCTTGATACCCTGCTTTATCGCATCTTCGAAGCTTTTCGTCGACGACGATGTAATTTCCGATACCTTCGCTACGCTCATGTGTTGATCCTCCAAATGTCGGTATTCAGTTTGCAGATTGCTAACTGGATGCGAACATCGAAGCATACAGCGTGGAGTAGCCAGGGAACAACCGGCGAGAGCGGCGCGAGCCGGGGGCTCGAGTTCGTCAATACCAGATAGAGAAGAACAATTGCACGATATCGGCTTCAAGGGCGTACAGCGGCTCTTCACCGACCAACGCGTCCGCCCTCAGGTCGCGAAAGTCATGATAATCCACAGTCAGTAAATCGATGGAGAAGTTCACCGAGGCGCGATCAATAAATCGCCAGCCGTTGCTGAGGAACTCATAGCTCGCCGCCAACTTGATCGTCTGGCTGGTTAACGGGCCCATTTCCTTGTCGCGGCCGCGAAAGTTCGTAGCTTCCGAGCGGGAAAACAGGTCCTGGTAGAAGTGCGCACCGGTCTGGTCATGCCAACGGTACTTCACGGTAAAGGTCCAGTCGTCCATTGGGTGGATATAGGAGATTGCCGCCGTGTGCGATTCGATATCCCAGGTATCCGTAAAATACCGGTACTCGGTCTGCACGGCGGCGCGGTATGGCAGGAAGTACCTGGCCCGCAGACCTACGGCGTTACTTGTCCGCGTGTTCGGATATAGCTCCGGCTCGAAACTGTAGCCGACGGGGCTGTCGGGATCTGCATAACGGACTGAGCGATAAGGGTTGTTGAGGTAGCCTTCGTCAGTAATGGTTTCAATGTTCAGTGTGGTAATCAGGTTGCGTGTCAGAATCTGTGTCAGGCCTATGCCGTAGTGTTGCCGGGTATTTTCGCGAGCAAACGTTTCATCGTCCGAACGTCCGACTACATCGTTGCCGAGCGCATAGGACAGCGTCAGGGTTGTAAGGTCACCGAACATGTCCTGGCTGACCGTGAAGCTGTAAGTCGTTGCGTCGAAATCACTTTCGACGCTGCTGGTATACGCCATGCTCAGGGTGGTGTTGCGATGCAGGTAATCCATGCCCAAAGACCATTGCTTGCGTTCTTCGGTGTACGGGCTTGCTGTAGTAACAACATCGATTGATGCCGAGGTGACCATGTCCACATAGTAGTTGCCAACGAGTGAAACATTCTGGGCAACCTGCTTTCTCACCAGCAGCGAAGGGCCGTCGATCGTGACGCCGCCACCGTCATAGAGGTGATAGAGAATATCGCTGCGATCGTCCGGCAGCACTCCCGCGATGCTCGCACGCATTAGCGCCAGCAGAATAATGCCTGCTGTTGCAGTACGCATCGACACGAGATTCATGTACACGTGCTATTCAACGACTGCAAGTCAGTTGCAGCCGCAGCCTCCACCAGCGCTCCCCTCGCCGCCTCTGGCCCCCTCACGCGCCTCATATACGTGATGGAGATAGGCGCTTGACACCGGGTCGCCGTCAAGGAACATGATTGGGTCAGCCAGGCGATCCCGCTCATAGGGCTTCACCCACGGTTCAACGCTTCCGCAAGCCGACAGCAAACCCAGCATTGCCAGAGAGGCCAGTATCCGTGATATAGATTTTGCTTTCATCGCAAGTCTCCTCGATGGAATTTTGCGCAACTTCCAGCGCAGGAAGCGTGACCCCTGCCTCAGAAAAACACTGTCAGGCCAAGAACGCCCTCAAGGTTGTGCACAGTCTTTTCCTCGCCGAGCAGATCCGTGTCGAACATATGATCGCGAACGTCAAGGTGCAGGGCGATGGAGTCGGTTAGCAGGAAACGGAATCCGGCACCAAAATTGACTGTGAAACGGTCGTCACCACCGAAATTCGTTGAACCCAGTCCGCCGGTTATATAGAGGCTGGTGTTGTAGGCCCGACCCGCGCCGATAAACACCTCGCCGGGAAGCAGGTTGTAGCCGAGATTGAGGTTGTAGTAGGTAAACTGCCGATCGCTTTCCGAAAGAATTGGCGCCCCGCCACTCAGCACCTCAAAGCTTGTCAGGCCGGCCTCGGACTGCCCGAAAGTGCCTTCGACAAAGAGTC
>CAYOXI010000118.1:0-4426 GCA_964407855.1 uncultured Chromatiaceae bacterium | reverse complement strand
CGGCGTACAGTGCCCAGCCCTCGCCGTAGGCGTGCGGATAGAACGTGCGGCGAAAATCCGGAGCGCCACTGATTTCCTGGCTTAAGCCGATCTGGTGGTGATGTCCCGGTGCTGCTTCGTGAGCGGTCAGTGCCGCCAGTTCGTAAAGCGGCCGCTTGTCGAGTGCGTAGGTGTTAACAAGGTAATAGCCACCGCGCCGGCCGCCGATCGGTGCGCCCCAATAGCGACCGGTGGTGTAGTTCGGCGCGATATCGTCCGGGACCGCCATGACGCCATACGGCAGTCGCGGTACCGTCTTGAAGAATGCCGGCATCTGCCCGTCGATCTTTTTTGCGATATAGGACGCTTCCTTCAGCAAGTCCTCAGGCTCATCGACGTAAAAGCGGGAGTCGTTGCGCAGGAAGTCGATGAACTCGGCAAAGGTGCCGTCGAACTCGACTTCCTGGATGATCTGCTCCATTTCCGCGCGAATTCTGGCGACCTCCTGCAAGCCGATGGCATGAATGGCATCGGGTGTTGCGTCCTCCAGGGTCGTGAAATAACGGACCAGCGCCGCGTACCAGTCGGGGCCGTCGGGCAGTGCAGAGGCCGCGAGTTCGTCCCGTGCGCCGGGCATATACTCGTCAACGAAAAAAGTGTGAAACTGCCGGTAGGCCGGCAACACCACACCTTCAATGACATCTTCGCCCGCAGTTCGCAAGCGCTCTCGGTCTTCGGCTGAAAAATGCGCGGGAAACGCAGCAAAAGGCGTATAAAAAATACTGTCTTTGGTATCTGCGACGAGCGGACTGGTTATCGAGGACTCGATGCTCGCAAGAATCGCTTTCGGCTGTGTGATGCCGACCTGCAACCCCTCGCGCATGTGTGTGATGTGCTGTTCGAAGTACGGGCCTGTCTGGCGGAGCCTCGCTATATACCGCTCATAGTCGTCAATGGATTCGAACGGAACCGCTTCGTGCATACGTTGAATGTCGAGGTGGAACCCGCTGTCGCTGAGAATCGGTACAAGATGTGGTCGAAACTCCGCCAATGTCGCGCGGCTCCGCACAACGAATTCGAACAGTTCGTAGTTGAGGCGATCGTCGTCCCCCAGCGCGCTGGTATCGATCGCCTGCAGGCGCTGGAGAAACTCGCGATCCTCCTCGATGAATTGCTCGTGATCGGCGCTCGAGCTGACCGGCAACCGGTCGTTGTACTCCGTACTCCCCATCTGGCTGGCGAACAGTGGGTCTCTCGCGAGACGCGCTGCCCACTCGTCGGCAAAGAGGGCGTGCAGTTCGACGGCTGATGCCGACTGTTCCATGGTTGCAGAATAAGCAGCGACCTGGGGCGCATCATCTGGCCGTGTACAAGCCGTCGTGAGCAACAGCAAGGCGATACCCACCATAACGATAAAAACACGTATCAACGGTTATTCCTCCGGGAGCCCGGTGCCGGGGCCGCGCCTTTCTGGTCGTGCTATCAGGCTGCTGGCCTAAGCCGACGATCTTAAAGCAATTCGTCACGCCAAAGGACGCATGATGCCAACCCGACACCGGTTTGGCCGCCAGGGAGGGTATCCCTAGTGCCAGAGGCCGAGAACAGCCCCGAACAGGGTGTATTGAACCGTGTGGTATCCGCCATTGATCAGCAACAGCCCGAAAGGCTTCTGTTCGAACTGGTAATTGATGGCGAACGATCCGGCAACCCAGAACAGTCCTGCTGCGAATCCTGCTGCGGTCGCGAAACCGAACGCCGGAGCCGGACCCAGAAACATGGCGAATACCAGCGCTCCAAGAAGCGACCAGATAAATGCAATGCCGAAGACCTTAGCCTGATTTGCCTGCGCGGCGCGTTCCTCCGTGATGCCGGTCAAACGCATCCATGCTTTGCCGAACAATGCCGGTGAATACCACAGCCCACCGAGCAGAAAAGCGGACACAGCAGCTGCGAGCACGGCCAGGTAATTGACTTGCCCCATGACACTTTCCATGACGAATACCCCTTTGTTGTTGGTTTTCTGTTGTTAATCTTCGAGTCGTTGGTGTTTTCCTGTGAACTTAAGGCATCGCGCGAGCCGATGCCGTCATTGCCCGATGTTGTCAGTCGATTTGAGCCCGGTAATCAGGCCCGATGAGACAGCGAAAATAATTCTGTAACTGCGTGACGGACGCATCGAACGGTTCCAGGCTGCGATGCGTCCGTGCCTGCATGACGCCGCCTTCCATAGTCGTGAGCACGAACTGGGCCAGTGCCTTGCGATCGATATCCCCGGGCAGGCCGTCGGCCGCCTGCAGGCATTCTTCGATGGCCCGCGTCCAGGCGTTGAAATTGGCAGCGAGCCGCTCGCGTACCGGCGGATCCGGTTCGTGAATCTCAAGTGCGAGGTTGCCTATCGGGCAACCGTAGAAGCAGTCGGAATCCACCAGGAACTGGCGGTAGCGTCCCAGCAGTATGAATATTCGCTCCAGCGGATCGTCGACCCCCTGCCAGGCGGGATCTAGCAGCATCGGCCGGATGCCGTGCAGATAGGTATCCAGTACTGCGATCAACACGTCTTGTTTGCCGGGAAAGAAGTGGTACAGGCTGCCGCTGTTGGCGCCGGCCTTGCCGAGGATGTCGGCAATACTCGTGGAGTTGTAACCCTTTTCCAGGAACAGATGCATTGCCGCCATTACGATCCTTTGCCGCGTATCCGAAACCACTCGCCAATCCTGATTTGAACTCTGAGTTGAACAATCAACTAACTGTAGGCCAGCCCGGCCAGCGTGGTCAAGATGGTGGGGGAGAAGCAGCCAGCAAGCGTAGCAACGACGGCAAGAAGGGGATTTATGACTTTGATTCTGGGACTCATTTCACATAAGACCGGCCAGCGCATGGTCATACTCGGGCAATGCTCAAGATGCTCAAATCACTCGCGCCTGCCCGCAGTCGCGCGAATACCGTTGTCGGCATCACCTTTCATCGTGCGCTGGCGCTGGCGGCCGTGCCGGCGGCAGGGCGGGCAACCGTGCAACTCGCCGAATTGCCGACCGAGCCGGCAGGGCAGGTCAAAGTCCTGTCGAAATACGTTGCGGAACTCGGGCTGCGGGGATGCCCGGTGGCCATTACCTTGCCGCCCGGAAGCTACAGCATTCTGCAAATAGAGCGGCCGCCGGTCGAAGACGATGAACTCGTGGCCGCTGCCCGCTGGCGTGTCGGCAGCATGCTGGATTATCCGGTCGAGGAAGCCGTCCTGCAGGTTTTCGACGCACCGCCGCCAAACGACCGGCAGCGCACACCGATGCTGAACGTTGTCGCTGCGCCGGCCCGTTCGGTAAGGGAATTGGCGTCCGTAGCGAAAAAATCGGGTCTCGAGCCACAGAAGGTAACGGTTGCGGAATTGGCAATCCGCGACCTGGTGGGCCGGTCGGAAACCGGCGGCGCACCGGTGGTTACCGTGTTCCTGACCGGTCGGCAGGGACTTATCCAGGTCACGCACAACGGCCAGATACACTTGTCACGACGACTGGATTACGGTTTGAGCAGTGTCAAACCTGTCGATGTCCTGGCAACCGGGATCCAGAACACCTTGCCGCTCGAACTGCGGCGCACCATTGACTATTTCGACAGCCATTTCTCGGCGGGCAGTATCCGTCGGATTCTTGCAGGGCCCAATGAAAACATCTTCATGACTTTTATGCGCCAGGCCGGCGACGTGGTCGGCCTGGCCGTCGCGCCTCTCGAACTGGACGCCGACCTGCAACCGGTGCCCTCGAAATCTGCAGACTACGGCCTGCCGGAAGCATATTTCGCACTGGGTGGCGCCCTTGCAATGCAGGACGTCGCCGACAGGAATGGCGACCGGCAACAGGTGGCGTCATGAAGCAGGACATCAATCTGCTCGTGACACCGGCCGGTAGCACGTCCCGTCATCCCACCGCGAGACACGCAGCGATGACGTTGTTGCTGGTCCTCGCGGCCGGTTTCGCGGCCGGCTCCTGGTATGACTATCAGTCGAATTCCCTGCAGCATCGGGCAACGACTCTCAATTCGAACATCGACGACCTGGTTTTCAACCTGGAAGAACGCAGCCACTTCCTGGCGCAGCGTAATGCCGACCCGGCCCTGGTTGCCGATCTCCAGCGACGGCAGCGGGAAGCGGACGATAAGTCACGCGTCCTCGATTTGTTGAGCGGTGAATCTGTTGGCAACACAGACGGCTTTTCCGGCCACCTCGCGGCCCTCGGGCGGCGCCATCCGCAGGGTCTGTGGCTGGATCGAATCCGCATTTCCGACGGTGGGCGCCAGCTCATGTTGCGCGGTCTGGCACTTGATGCCGAACTGATACCGAAATTCCTCGGGGACCTGCAGCTTGAGCCGGTGCTTTCCGGAACTTCGTTCTCGACCTTTGCATTGTCGTCCGACGAAGAACGGGCGGGGCCGCTGCGATTTGCGCTCGCGACCG
>CAYOXI010000117.1:0-4536 GCA_964407855.1 uncultured Chromatiaceae bacterium | reverse complement strand
CTCGAGCGCTTTACCGCCCGGCTGGAAGGCCGCTATACCCGTGATCCCAAGGAACTCACCCAGCGTATCCAGCAGGACCTGGATGGCGACGGCCGGCTGGATGAGCAAACCGAGAAGAATACCTGGGGCCGGATCACCGCCCGCGCGACACTGGATTTCAAGGTGAACGACGACTGGATGCTTTACGGCTCGATTGCCAACGGCACCAAGCCCGGTTCCTTTGACGGTGACGTGGCGCCGGCGGTCTTTCGGGACAACAACGGCAACGGCACCCCGGAGGAGGGTGAGCTCCAGGACGAACTCATAATTCTCCGGGTTGACCCGGAGAAGATCCTGACCACCGAACTGGGGATCAAGGGCACCACGGCGGACGGTCGCCTGGGCCTGGATGTAGCCATCTATTACAGCGACTGGCGGGATATCGTGGTGCCCCAGGTGTTCACCGAGACGCCGGATGAGGGGCTGCCGATCAATGGCGTCCCGCCGGCACTGAATACCAACGTCGGACGGGCCACGGTCCAGGGCTTCGAGATCGGTGGCAACATCCGCTGGACCGACCAGTGGTCCAGCCGCTTCGGCGTGTCTTTCACCGATGCCATCTGGGACCGGGGCAAGGTTGCCACGCTGCAGTTCTTTCCGAGCTTCCGGGCGCCTGGCTGCAGTGGTCCTCCGGTTGAACTCGACGCTGACCAGCAACTGGCCTGCAATCTGGCATCCGGCGACATTTCCGGCAAGCAGCTCAACCGGGTCTCGCCGTGGACCGCCAGCGCAAACCTGAGCTACCGCACGGAGATCTTCGGCGACTGGGATTTCTTCGGTCGCCTGGATGGTATCTGGCAGGACGAGTGGTTCGTCGGCAACGACAACCAGGGCGTGATCCCGGACCACACCTACGTCAACCTGCGGCTGGGTCTGGACTCGGCCCGCTACACGCTCGAGTTGTTCGTGAACAATCTCTTCGAGGACACCAACCCGGTGGGTGCCTTCCGGGACATCTACTGGAGCAATACCCAGGACGTCCGCGCGACGGGTCCGGATTTTCCCACCTCGACGCTCGCGGACTTTCCGCCCTTGCGCCTCTCGATATCCCAACCGCGCCTGCGCACTTTCGGTCTCAACGCCCGGGTGCGCTTCGGCGGGGCAGTCCGCTAGCGCGAGGTCAGTGGCAGCTGCTGCAGGAGTCCAGCTGGAGCTGACGCTGCTGGATAGTTGCGGCCGGCCTGGTCGGCCACTCGGGGGAGTGGCAGGCCAGGCAGTCCAGCCCGCGCGCCAGCACGGCCTGGTGGGCGACCTCGAAGTGCCAGTAGCCGGGCCGCTGGCTGTCGACCAGCGTTGCCAGCGCTGCCGGCGCAACGAGTTCGGTCTGGCCGCGCAGGGCTTCATCCACTGCAACCACGGGTTTCGGGCGCGGGGAGGCTGTCACCCCGGCCGGTGCCAGTCCGGGCATCCCGGACGCTGCCTGACCCGCGAGTCGACCCATGTAGACCGAAGGTCCCAGGAAGGTCCCCTCGCCACCGTAGCGACCGTTGATGCCGGCTACCCCGGTGACCTCACCGGCAGCGTACAGCCCGGGAATCGATTGCCCCGACTGGTCCAGCACCCGGGTGCGCGCATCCACCGCCAGTCCGCCCAGGCTCTTGCGCGTCATCGGATGGAGCTGGATGCCGTAGAAGGGTGGCGTGCTGATCTCGCGAGCGGCGGCATCAGGCCTGTCCGGCCCGAAACGGCCGAATTCGGTATCGACACCGCGGGCCACCGCCGCATTCCAGGTGCGGATCGTGGCTTCCAGTCCGGCCGCGGGCAGCCCGGCAGCGGCGGCGAGCGCGGCAATGGAATCTGCCTGCCGGACCAGTCCGGCGTCGAACAGCGGCGCGAGTCCCGCGGGATTGTTGAGCCAGACGGCGCCGCGGATGAACAGGCTGCGCCGGCCGGGTTCATCGAAGATCAGCCAGTGGGTGGCCGGCCTGAGCCCGAGGATCGTGTCGTCGGCGACCTTGGATGGTCCCTGTTCATTGATGAAGCGCTGTCCCTCAGCATTCACCCAGATCGCAGCGCGGTTCTGGGTGAGCAGGGCCCGTCTCCCCGCAGGATCCAGCGGGTCGGGCAGCCCGGTGGTGAAGATCACCTGGTCGTCTCCGCGGGTGGTTGCGGCCAGGGCCTGCTCGCCAAGCACCACCCCCGAACCCGTGGCGAACTCGCCGGCGCCGACATACAGCGCGTCGGGACGGGGGAGGTCGCTGCGCCAGTTCTGCCGGACCCGGTCGAGGTTCCCCTGCCAGCCGCCGGTCGCGATGATCACGGCCGGGGCGCGCAGCGTTCCCTCCTCACCGGAGCGAAGATCCCGGAAGCGGATCCCGGTGACGGCATCGCCGGCGCGCAGCAGGCCGGTGACCTCGGTGTGCAGCCGCATGTCCAGGTTTTCCCGCTCTGCCGCCGCCCGCATCATCGGCACCACGACGTTCAGCGCGGTGCCGCTCGCGAAATGGAAACGGGGCACGCTGTGCTGGGGCGTATCGAGGATGAACGTAAAGCGCACACCGAAGGTTGCGAGCCAGTCGTGCACCTCGGTGCGGGATGCCGCCACATAGCGCCGCACCCATTCCGGGTCCGCGTTCTCCCCCCAGGCAAGCAGATCCCGGGCGGCGATCTCCGGGCTGTCCGCATAGCCCCGGGTCGCCTGGAGCGGCGTGCCGACCAGGGCGAGCCCACCCGCCTTGACCGCGTGGCCTCCTGCGACGGAGTTGGCATCCAGCAGGATCACGCGCCGGCCACCGGCGGTGGCCTCGAGGGCGGCAGAGAGGCCGGCAATGCCGCCGCCGATCACGATCACATCGGCATCCGGGACGGGGTGGGTGCACCCCGCGATGAGTGCAGCAATCGATAGCGCCGCAAACCGATACGCTAACCGCCGCGAAGCCATCCAGGTGATCCTCCCGGCCACCAAAGCCCGCGCCAGTATACTGACGCGGTACCTTCGGCCGTCGCTCCAACCGGAACCCTTCGCATGGTCATGACCCGACGCCAGATAGTCCTCACCGGCCTGGCCACCGGAGTGGCGGTCGGCGGCGGCCTCGGGATCGTCTATGCCCGCCGGCGCCTGGACGATGGCGACGCGCTGGCGAAGTTCGGCGCCAGCACGCCCGACCTGGCGACCCTGAACGCGTGGCTGAAGATCGGTGAGGACGGCCGGATCGTCTGCGGGGTCCATCGAGCCGAAATGGGGCAGGGGGTGACCACCTCGCTGCCGATGCTGCTCGCCGAGGAACTCGACGCGGACTGGAGCCGCGTGAGCTACGAGTTCACGCCCGTGGACAAGGACTACTTCAACTTTGGCATCCTGCTCCGGGGTCAGCCGCTGGGCGAGACCGACGGGCGCTTCTGGGCCGGCGCGGCGACCGGTGTGATCCGCGAGGTGTTCCACCAGATCGGCATGAACGTGACGATCGCAAGCTCCAGCACCGTGGATGCCTGGGATACGTTGCGCCAGGCCGGTGCGGAAGCCCGCAGCATGCTGGTTGCCGCCGCGGCCGTGCGCTGGCAGGTGCCGGCCGGCCGGCTGACGACGGCAGACAGCGTGGTGACGGACCCGGTCACGGGCGCGACCGCCACCTATGGATCGCTGGCCACAGAGGCGGCGCGCATCCGGCCCCCGGCCGGCGTACAGCGCAAGACACCCGGGCAGTTCCGGCTGCTTGGCCGTTCCCTGCCCCGCCTCGACATACCTCCCAAGGTCACCGGCACGGCCGCCTTCGCCATCGACACCCGTCTGCCCGGCATGCTGTTCGGTGCCGTGCGCCATGCGCCCCGCGTGGGCGGCCGGATTGCGGCTTTTGATGCCCGGGCAGCAACGGCGCTGCCGGGCGTCCTGCAGGTTGTTGCCCTGGGAGACACCGCCGTGGCGGTCCTCGCCCGCGATACCTGGACAGCCTTCCAGGGCGCGGCCCTGCTGCGCCTCACCGCCCCACCGGAGGAGGCCGCCATGCCGGACTCGGCCGGTCTGGAACAGTCCTACCGGGCAGCCCTGGACGATCCGGCACCTTCGGTGTTCCGGGACGATCCGGCGGTGCCCGCTGCGCTCAGCAACGAGCCGGTCACCGCGGTCTACGAACTGCCCTTCCTCGCGCACGCCTGCATGGAGCCCATGAACTGCACGGCGCTGCTGGACGACGGGCGGCTGACTCTCTGGGCGCCCACCCAGGCGCCGAGCATTGCGCGGGATGAGGCGGCAAAGGCAGCGGGCCTGCCGCCGTCTGCCGTGGAGATCCACAGCACGCTGATGGGCGGTGGCTTCGGCCGGCGGGCCGAGATGGACTTCGTCACGCAAGCGACACTGGCCGCAGTGGCCGTTCCGGGCCGCCCGGTGAAGCTCACCTGGTCGCGGGAGCAGGACGTGCGCCACGACATGTACCGGCCTGCCGCCGTCGGGCGGGTGCGGGGTGCACTGGGTGCGGACGGCCTGATCGCCGCGCTCGACTACACCCTGGTGTCAGAGTCGGTGGTGGCCAGCAATTTCCGCCGCACGCCGACAGTCCGCGG
>CAYOXI010000116.1:0-4579 GCA_964407855.1 uncultured Chromatiaceae bacterium | reverse complement strand
CCAGGCGCTGGAGCGGGATCTGTGCCTCCAGTTGCTGGCGCTGCGGCTCTGGCAGCTGGCTGGTCATATCCGTTTGAATGAAGCCCGGGGCGACCACATTGACAGTTATGCCCCGGCTCGCCACTTCCCGTGCGAGGGACTTCGAGAAGCCGACAATCCCGGCTTTGCTGGCCGCATAGTTGGACTGCCCGGCATTGCCCATCGCCCCAACCACCGATGAGACGTTGATGATCCGCCCCTGGCGTTTCTTGAGCATACCGCGAATGAAGGCGCGGCTCGTCAGGAACACCGACCTGAGGTTGGTGTCGAGTACGCTGTTCCACTCCTCCTCCTTCATGCGCAGTAGCAGGTTGTCCCGGGTTATGCCGGCATTATTGACGAGGATGGTTACGGTGCCCTCCTGGCTGACAATCCCGGCCTCGGCAGCTTCGACCGCATCGGCGCGAGTGACATCCAGCATGATCCCGCGACCTGGGAGTCCTGCGGCGGCGAAACGTGCCGTTATGGCCTCGGCGCCTGCCGCCGTGGTGGCGGTGCCGATCACAACAGCGCCGGCCCTTCCCAGGGTGTCGGCAATCGCTGCACCAATGCCGCGTGAAGCGCCAGTGACCAGCGCCGTCTGGCCAGCCAGGGAAAACCACTCGTTCAGGATATTCATGCCACTGCTCCGCGATGCCGGGTTATATCAATTGCTGCTTGCGGCGAGCCCTGTAGAGGGCCTCCGCCGCCACGTACAGGAGTCCACCAACCGCACCCCAGAGATGGGCGTCGATGACGATGTCAGAGCCCAGCGCATCAGACGACAGTGGTAGCGGGCCCTGCCATTGTTCCCAGGCCAGCTTGCCCGTCCAGAGCAGGAGCAATACTGAGCCCACCCTGTCTCCCTGCCGGATCCAGTCAATGGCGCCAATCATCAGCAGCCCGTGCAGTGCACCTGACATCCCCACGCACCAGGGTATTTCGGGACTGAAGAAAAACAGCCCCAGGCTGGTTGTAATGGCGCAGGTGAGCTGGGCAATGGCCCAGGCAATGGGATTGCGGGCCGGATAAAAAATCCAGATCCCGATGAGCAGCGCACCGACGTTGAGGGCAAGATGCGTCCAGCCCAGGTGCACCAGGTTCCCGGTGATGATCCGCCAGAGCTGTCCCTCACTGATCGCCGGCCGGTCGTACCACAGGGCCCGGTGCAGCCCTTCAGGCAGCATCTGCAGTGTGATGAGGATCACGGCGAAGCCCGTCGCCCAGACCAGCGACGAGGACTCCAGCCGGGGAGAAAGCGTTAATTGTCCGACATTTAGTGGCACTTTATGACGCCGCGATGAATATTACTGACAGGTGTGCCCGGGTAACGGATAATCCGCCCGGGCAGTTCGCCGCTGCGGTTTGCGGCGGATCATCGCAGAATCACAAGGGCAATTCATGCAGTTCGAGAAGCCTTCGTGCCGGGCCGTGCGTGGCTTCACGCTGATCGAGATCATGGTGGTCATCGTGATCCTCGGCATCCTGGCGGCACTCATCGCGCCCAATGTCATTGGCCGGATCGACGATGCCCAGGCAGCAAAGGTGAAGCAGGATCTCCGGGCCATAGAGAGCGCACTCAAGCTCTACCGCCTCGACCGCTTCCGCTACCCAACGGGCCAGGATGGCCTTGACGCACTGGTCACGCCGCCGCAGGACTCCGCAGAGAAATGGCCGGCGGGCGGTTACCTGGATCGCATGCCCCGCGACCCCTGGGATCGTCCCTACCTGTACGAGAATCCCGGCAAGAACGGTGAGTACGACCTGTATACCCTGGGCCGGGATGGCGCGCCGGGTGGTACCGGCCCCGATGCAGACATCGGCAACTGGGAGCTGAAATAGCCGCCCGAAGGTCCGCGGCGCAGGGAGGGGCCGCACCAATGAGCAGACTTCCGGCGTACGCCGCCATCCGCGGGTTCACCCTGCTGGAGTTGCTCGTCGTCGTCTTCATCATGGGCATTCTCGCCGCCATGTTCACGCTGTCGGTTGGCACGGCCGGCGGCAGTGACCGCGAAATGCTGCGTGAAGGGGAGCGTCTCGAAACACTGATCCGGCTGGCGCTGGAGGACGCGGAGTTTCAGGCCCGGGATCTCGGCATTCGCTTCTATCCCGGACGCTACGAGTTTTCCGTGTTTGACCGGGGTGTGCTCCAGGACCCGGGTGATGATCTCTGGGTGACCATTGCAACGGATGTCCTTGTGCCTCGGGTAATGCCCGAGGCATTCGGGTTCGAGCTCGAGATCGAAGGCCGGCGCGTCAACCTGGAGCGCAGCGCACAGGATGTTGAGAAGCGCTATGAACCCCACATCTTCATCCTCTCTTCCGGCGACCTGAGCGATGCCTTCAGGTTGCGGATTCGCAGCCGGGAAGAGCGCACTGGCTATACCCTCAGCGTCGCAATCGACGGCAGCGCCGAACTCGTCCGCGACGATGCCTGAGTCACGACCCGGAACTGCGGGGTTCACGCTGGTCGAGGTGCTGGTGGCGCTGGCCGTGGTTGCGCTGGGCCTCATGGCGGCTCTCGGTCAGGTGAACCAGGCGCTGATTGGCGCGACGCGCCTGAAGGACAAGACCCTGGCGCACTGGGTTGCCCTGGACCGTATGACCGAGCTGCGGCTGCTGGGCGAATTTCCGCCTGAGGGCGTCCGTTCCAATGAAGTGGAGATGGCCGGCGTCAACTGGCGCTACACCATCAAGGTGGAGAAGACGGCACTTGAAGCTCTGCGACGGGTCGAGATCGCGGTGGGTTTCGGCGACAAGCCGGATTCGGTGGTGACAACCCTGACAGGTTTCCTCGGGCAGACCACGGCGGCACCACCGGACGCCATCAGCCAGGCAGACTGGTTCTGTGACGAGCCCGGCGGGTCCGGGCCATGAGAGGGCGTCCGCCCGCATCGGGTTTCACGCTCCTCGAACTGCTGGTCGCGATGGCCATCCTCGGCATCATTGCGGCACTGGCCTTCGGTGGACTCAACACGGTGATCAGCCAGGAAGCAGGCACCAGAGAGCAGGCCGAGCGGCTGGCCGGCCTCCAGCGTACCCTGCGTCTGATGGGGGGAGATCTTGGCGGTGCCGTGCCCCGCTTTGTGCGGGATGCGCTGGGCGATCCCTGCGAACTGCCCGTTTCTGCGGATGGCCGCGGTGACTACCTCATCCGCCTCACCCGGAGCGGCTGGCCCAATCCGGCCAGCCTGCCCCATCGCGGCACCTTGCAGCGCGTCCAGTACCGAGTGGAAGAGGACCGCCTCATCCGGGAATACTGGCCCGTCGTTGACCCGGTGCTCGGCCAGGAACCCCGTAGCGAGACGCTGCTAACGGGTGTCACCGAGGTGAGGATGCAGTTTCTCGACGAACAGAATGAGTGGCAGCCGCTGTGGCCGCCCCTGCGCAACACGGGTGCCGCGGCGCCGGCCCTGCCCAAGGCCATCCGCCTGACCCTCGACCTGGAAAACTGGGGCGAGATCGAGCGGCTGGTGGAGGTGGTGCGGTGAAGCGGCGGACGCCCAATCGCCAGTCGGGCGTGGCGCTGCTGACAGCCATGCTGGTAGTGACGATCGCCACAGTCCTTGCGGTGAACCTCCTCTGGCAGACCGGTGTGTCGCTCCAGCGCACCGAGAACCTGCTGCTGCAGGACCAGGCGCGCCAGTACGGTCTCGGGGGCGAGGAACTCGCCCGCTTCCTGCTGGCCGATGACATCCGGATCAATGGCCTCGACGGCACCGATACCCGCTCCGAGTGGGAAGCTCCCCTCTTCTTCCCCGTCGATGGCGGCAGTCTGGAGGGCTTTCTGGCCGACCAGCAGGGCCGCTTCGACCTGAACAGCCTCGTTGACCGGCAGGGCAGGCCGGTGCCCTTCACGCAGGAACAGTACCGGCGCCTGCTCACCCTGCTGCCCCTCGAGATCCCCATGGACCCAGGGACAGCGGCTGCCCTGACGGAGGCCACCATCGACTGGCTCGACCCGGACCAGACACCCATGCTGGAGGGGGCGGAAGACGATCGCTATACCGGTCGGCAGCCGCCCTACCGACCCGCCAACTTCTGGTTCGTCTCACCGTCCGAGCTGATGGCGGTGGAAGGCTACACTGCAGAGATCTATCGGGCGCTGGAACCCCACGTCACCGCCCTGCCGCCGCCGACAGCCTCACCACGCCGCGCCACCAACGTGAACAGTGTAACGAACGTGGTCCTGGCCTCCCTGCTGAACCAGAGCGTCGAACGGATCGAGGTCCTGGCGAGCCAGGAGTTCGAGTCCGTCGAGGAGTTCCAGCAGGCGGCCCTGGACGACATAGGCCCGGATGCGCTGGCCGACGTGCCCCCGGATGCCTTCGATATCCGCAGCAGCTGGTTTCTGTTAACCGTGACTGCTTCTATTGGCAGTGTACAGTCCACTATGTACAGTCTGCTCGAGCGCGATATCGAGAACGTTCGTAGCCGGCTGCGGTCCTTTGAGGCCCGATGAATCCTGCAGGTGAAGCGTGACTGAAACCTTGGTTGTCAGGCTCGGCACGGATCCGGGAAACCCCGTCGAGTGGGTCGTCGCGGATGATACCGGCGCCGT
>CAYOXI010000115.1:0-4665 GCA_964407855.1 uncultured Chromatiaceae bacterium | reverse complement strand
TGCGCACTCCGGGTCAGTGCGAGCGCTGCGCTATGCTCGCCAACCCGCAGAGCCCGCCCCGCCGCCCTTGAATCCCGACAGCCTCGCCGCCTTCGCCTTCATCCTGCTGATGCTCGCCATCGGCAAGATGGTGGCCTGGCGCGGCTGGCTGCCGGACTCGGCCAGCGACGCGCTCAACTGGGTAGTGCTGAACCTGTGCCTGCCGGCGGCAGTGTTGTTGCACGTGCCCAGACTCACCCTCGACGCCAAGGTGCCTGCGGTCGCCGCGGTGCCGTGGATCCTGTTCGGCGTGAGCATCGCGCTGGTGCTTGCCGTATCGCGCCTCCTGCGCTGGCCGCGCGAGGTGTGCGCCGTACTGCTGATCCTGGTCCCGCTTGGCAACACCTCCTTCCTCGGCTACCCACTGATAGCAGCCCTGTTGGGCAGCGATGCGCTCCCCTATGCGGTCATCTACGACCAGTTCGGTTCGTTCCTGATGATGACCACCGCCGGCCTGTTCATCATCGCCTGGTATAGCGGCGGCGAGCGCCCCACCGTAGGCGAGATCGGCAAACGCATTCTGCTGTTCCCGCCGTTCATCGCCCTGCTGCTGGCGCTGTTCATGCCCGCGGAGTATCCGGTGATGGTGAGCTTCGGGCTGGAGCGCCTGGCCGACGCCCTGCTACCCATGGTGGTGCTGGCGCTGGGCATGAAGCTGCAGTTTCGATTGCCGCGCGAACTCATCGCGCCTCTGACCATTGGCCTGACCGCCAAACTGCTGCTCCTGCCGGCACTCGCCCTGCTGTTCGCGCCCAGGCTGGGCCTGTCCGATCTCGCCCTGCAGGTCAGCGTGCTGGAATCCGCCATGCCGCCGATGATCACCGCCGCGGCGCTGGTTGCGGCCGCGCGACTGGCGCCTGAGCTGGCCACAGCGATGGTGGGCTACGGCATCGTGATCGCACTGGGCACGCTTGCGATGTGGATGTGGCTGATTTCGTGAGTCAGCCTGCCGCGCCGAGAAGATGGGCTGATCAAAGGTTCACCGACCGCCCCCCATCCACCCGTATGCACTGTCCGCTCACGTAGCCGGCATCGGTCAGCAGCCAGCGCACCGTGGCGGCGACGTCCTGGGCGGTGCCGACACGCTTGAGCGTGGTGCGTGACTTGATCTCGGCGGAGCTTTCGGCCTTTTCCTCAAGCTCGGAGGCGAGCACCGTCCCCGGCAGCACCGCGTTCACGCGCACCTCCGGTCCGAGCTCCTTCGCCAGTCCCTGGGTCAGCATCAGCAGCGCGGCCTTGGACATCGAATAGGGCAGAAAATCGCGCAGCGGCTTCTCCCCGAAGATATCGCCGATATTGACGATGGCGCCGCGGGCGGCGCGCAAGTGGGGTGCCGCCGCCTTGGACAGGAACAGCGGCGCGCGCGCATTGACCGCCATCAGCCGGTCGAAATCGTCGGGCGCGATCTCCGCGAACGGCGTGCGCCAGAAGCCCGATGCATTGTTGACCAGCGCATCCAACCGGCCGAAGCGCTGCACGCTGCGGCGCACCAGCAGCGGAAGGCCATCGAGATCGGCGAGGTCGCCCTGCAGCGGCAACACGCTGTTCTCGCGCGCCGCCTCCAGCTCGGCGGCGAGGCGACCGGCGTCGTCAGCCGAACCGCGGTAGTGAAGCACGATGTCGAAGCCGGCTGCGTGCAGGTTGCGCGCGATCACGGCGCCGACCCGCCGCGCGGCACCGGTGACAAGGGCGACAGGATGTTCCGAGGGAGCTTGCGGCATGAGGGAAATCTCCTTTGCGACTATGCTTTCACATTCGAGCTGTCGAGACAGCGAAAGTATCCGCATGCATGCACTGCCGCATCCGGCCGACGACGACCGGCGCCTGAGCGAGACCCTGATCGCCGCCATCCGCGCCGAAATCGCCGAGCGCGGCCCGATGGACTTTGCCCGCTACATGGAGCTTGCACTTTACGCACCGGGCCTGGGCTACTACGCGGCCGGCAGCGAAAAGTTCGGGGCGGGCGGCGACTTTGTCACCGCGCCGGAGCTGGGTCCGCTGTTTGGTGAATGCATCGCGCAGGCCCTTGCGCCGGTGCTGTCTGAGTGCAGTCACCCGCAGGTGCTCGAACTGGGGGCCGGCAGCGGCGCCCTGGTGTGCACCCTTCTGCCGGCGCTGGCGTCGCTTGGCGCGCTGCCGGCACGCTACGCCATCTTCGAGATCAGCGCCGACCTGCGCGCCCGCCAGCAGGCGGCCATCGTTCGTCACTGTCCCCTGTATGCGGACCGGGTGGAATGGCTGAACGCCCCGCCGTCCACGTCCTGGCAGGGTGCGCTGGTCGCCAACGAGGTGCCCGATGCGCTGCCGGTGCGGCGTTTCGTGCTGCGTGAGCAGGGCTGCTTCGCGATGGCTGTGGTCGCCACCGACGGGGGCGGCCTGGCCACCGTGGAAGTCCCTGCCGACGGCGAGCTCGCCGCCCGCGTGGCGTCAATCGACGACGATCTACCCGCCGCGATGCCGCGCCCCTATGCGTCCGAGGTCTGCACAGCACTGCCGCAATGGCTGCGCGGCGTCAGCGAGCACATGTCGCGCGGCGTGGCGATGTTCTTTGACTACGGGTACCCGCGCCGCGAGTACTACCTGCCGGAGCGCCGCGGTGGAACTCTGGTTTGCCACTACCGACACCGTGCACACGGCGATGCGCTGGTGTGGCCAGGTCTGCAGGACATCACCGCCTTCGTTGATTTCACCGCGCTCGCCGAAAGCGGCGTGGCCGCGGGTCTGGCGCTGGCCGCCTACTGCTCGCAGGCGCAGTTCCTGTTGAACAACGGACTGATGGAGCGCCTGGCGGCACTCGACGAGGTCGACGTCGGTGCCAGACAGGCACGCATCAACGAAGCCAAGCGCCTCACTCTCCCTGGCGAGATGGGCGAACGCTACCAGCTGATGGCGTTCTCGCGCGGCATCGAAGAGCCCTTTCCGCAGCTCGATGCGGCGGACCTCAGTCACCGCCTTTGAACCCTTGTTCAGCGACAGCGGTAGGCGCGGAAGCTCTGCGCACCGTCCTCGGGCTCGTCGACAGGAGCGATGGTGTCGGCGTTCATGGTGGCTGCCTCGTTGCGCGCGAGCGACTCCAGTTCGTCCTTGACCTTGATTTCGTTGCGGCGCACGCCGGCCACCCGGTGGGCGACCGAGACGCTGACATCGCCTACGTGGCGGCAGTGGCCGGCCACGCCGCTGTAGGCCACGTCGATCTGCCGGCCGCCGGTGTCGGGCGCGACCCAGGTGCAGGCGCCCAGGGTGGCCGCAGCGAACAGCGCGAGTGGGGCAGTGCGCAGTGAGATGGACATGAGTGGGGTCGCCTTTCCGGGAATGTTCGTGGCAGTGTATCGGCGCGCAGCCGCGGCAAATGAACGCCCGCTGACGCGCCTCTCGTTGCGTCGACCGGGCAGCCACGGGGTCCGGTTCATTTCGCAGGCATTACACTTCACGCCAGTCTCTCCAACCCGCATGATCTTCACCTCATGGCACGCATCCTGATCACCGGGGCCAATCGCGGTATCGGCCTGCAGTTCGCCCGTCAGTTTCTCGCACGCGGCGAGCGCGTGGTGGCTGCCTGCAGACGCCCGGGCAAGGCCACCGAACTGACCCAGCTCGCGGCGGCGCACCCCGGCCACCTGCATGTGTTGGCGGTGGACATGGGCACGCCGAAATCGGTCGTCGAACTGGCGCGCGAAACCGGCATGATCTGGGATTCACTCGACCTGCTGATCAACAACGCTGGCGTGCTGCATCCGGGCGAACGCTATGGCAGCGTGGAGGCCGACAATCTGACGCGCAGCTTCGCCGTCAACGCCCTCGGACCTTTCGTCCTGGTGCAGCAGCTCACCGCATTGCTGGCGAAGGGCGAGTCGCCCAAAGTGATCAATCTTTCCACCCGACTGGCATCACTGACCGAATGCGTCCGCTTTGGCACCGCCAGCTATGCCATCGGAAAGGCTGCGCTCAACATGGCGATGCGCCAGGCGGCCCATGGTCTTGACGAGTTCGGCATCACCTGTCTGCTGGTCAGTCCGGGCTGGGTCAGTACGGACATGGGCGGTGCCGACGCCGAGCTGGGCGTGGAGGAGTCGGTGGCGTCGCTGATCGAGCTGATCGACCGCGCCGACAGATCCATGCACGGCGGGTTCTTCAACCGCCAGGGCGAGGCGATTCCATGGTGAGGTGGTTGCCAGCCCTTGCCGCTGCAACCCTCGCGGGATCGCTATCGGCAGCCGCGATCCCGGAAGGGCGCGTCTTCCACGGCGATGCGTACGACACGCGCTCCGGCGCGCTTCTGTATCGGGAATCGCACTACCTGTTCCGCGACGACGATGGCGCCGGCCGACTGGTGCTCTACCGCTGTCGCGACGGCATGCCGTTTGCGCGCAAGCACGTGTTCTACGGTGAGCAGCCGCAGGCGCCGGCGTTTTCACTGCGCGATGCACGCATCGGCTACCGCGAGGGTCTGCGCCGCGGTCGGCTTGGCCCGGAAGTCTACGTTCAGGAAGGCCGGGACCAGGCCGAACAGCACGCCCTGATCGACGCAGTGCCTGACATGGTGGCCGATGCGGGGTTCGACGAGTTCGTGCGCCGCTACTGGGATGTCCTGCAGCGCGGCGAAACCCTGCGCTTTCCGTTCCTGGT
>CAYOXI010000114.1:0-4828 GCA_964407855.1 uncultured Chromatiaceae bacterium | reverse complement strand
CGATCTTGGAAAGCCCTCACCATACCCGCTAGGGTTGGTGAGGGGAGGATGTCACTATGACAGAACATCGTAATTGGAATTCCCTGCTCCTAGCCCGCTGCTATGGATAAACGCTTTGCCGGCCTATTTAATTTATCGGAGGCGGAGGCCATCCGCCTCCTGAATACCCCCCAAGCCCAAATCAGAGAAGATGAATCGCGCTACATTGCCGCGGCTCACCTGGCTAATTTTCCCAGTCCAGAGGCGATCGCGGCGTTGATGGGGGCGGTGCAAATGACCGATCCATCCCTCGACAATCGCATTGTGCGCCGGAAAGCAGTCGAAACCCTGGGACGACTCAAGGCCCAGCAGGCCCTGCCGCTGCTCCAGGATTGTCTCCAGGATGAAGACTGCTATACCGTTGAAAATGCCCTGTGGGCCATTGGCGAAATCGGCACCCAGGATCCAGCCATCCTCGCGGCGGTGACTCAGGTTCTCGATCGTCCGGGACAAACCTATCGAGTCGCAATTCACACCCTGGCCACCGCCCGCTACATCCCCGCCCTGCCCCACATTCAAGCCTTTACCCGATCGGATCATGGCCCGACTGCCAGTGCCGCAATCGCGGCGGTCTATCGCCTCACGGGGGATGCGACCCAGATGACGCGAGTGGTTGACTTTTTGCAGGATGCTGAGCGCGTGACGCGACGGGCCTGCCTTCAAGATCTGATGGATGCCCAGTACTATCCGGCCATTCCCGCGATCGCCCGCTGTCCGGTGTCCCTGGTCTTTCGGCTGCGGGCACTGCGCCACCTCGCCGATACCGGGGTGGCCGCCGGGACAATTGCCTTTGCTAACATCCAGCCTCACCTGGAGCAAACCCTGCGCGATCATCCCCAAACCCTAGCGCTGGTGCATGAGTACGACCAGCCCCCCAGCCTCAGCTTTGCAGTCCGCGAACTCTACGACACTGACTTTGGTCGCTGCTATCTCGGCAGTCAGACCCTCCTGGAGCGCTATCCCACCGCAGCCCCCGAGGCGCTGCTGGAAACCTACCAGGCCGAAGCCGCCAGCGACTACGGGGCGCACTACCACGTCATGAAGCTCCTGGGCTGGCTGCGCTACGCGCCTGCCTATGATTTACTGGTGGAGGCCCTGCACAACCCAGCCCCTCAGTTTCAAAAATCTCGCACCGCTGCGGCGATCGCCCTCGGAGAATTAGGCGATCGCCGCGCCATTCCCGAACTGCACACCTGCCTCAACACAAACATCTGGGCCTTAAAATATGCCGCCCTCATGGCCCTCGATACCCTAGGCGATGACCAAGGTCAGGCGATCGCCACCCAAGACCCCGACTGGTTGATTCAGGCCCGGGCCAGCCAACCCGCCCGTCAAAATCACCCAACCTTAAACCTCAAAACTTAAACCTCAAAACTTAAAACTGTTTCCCTCCTTCCCAACAATCCCCATGACAGCCCCCGCCGATTCCCTCTTTGAACAGCTGAAGCACCCCAACCCCTACATGCAGGAGCGGGCCATGGTCAGCATCGCCGAATCCCGCGATGAAAGCACCATTCCCCGACTGATGGCCGTCCTCGATGAAACCGATGTCGTCTATCGGCGGGCCGCCGTCAAAACCTTAGGCGTCATTGGGGCCGAGGCCATACCCGCCCTCGTGGAAGCGCTCCTGCACAGCGACAATGTCACCGTGCGCGGCAGCTGTGCCAAGGCGTTAGCCCAAATTGCCGTCAACTATCCAGATCTACCCTTTCCGGATCCAGGTCTCCAGGGCCTTAAACTGGCCATTTCCGACCCCAACCCAGTCGTGCACATTGCCGCCGTCATGGCCCTCGGAGAAATGGGCACTCCCGCCTACGACATCTTGCTAGAGTCCCTCAACACGACCGACAACATTGCCGTTCAGGTCTCCATTGTGAATGCCCTAGCCACCATTGGCGACAGTCGCGCCGTCGCCGTTCTCACAGACCTGAGTCAGTCTGAAACCGCCGATAGCTACGTGCGGGAATCGGCCACGAGCGCCCTTTCCCGCCTGGATCTGGTCATGAACTACAAGCGGCCTGACCCGTCTTAGAGCCCGATCAATCCCAATCATCGTCAGGCATCGCCCGCGCTAGCTGCGTTAGGGCCAGCTGAAATACCCGCTGCACAGCTGCTTCGGTCTCTTGAGCTAAAGCTGCCTGCAACGGGGCGATCGCGTCCGGGTGGCCCAGCTTCATCAGCGAGAGCGCTGCCGTTTTACGCACGTCTAAATCTGCATCCTGCAAGCACTGCGTCAGCGGCCCAACGGCTCTAGAGACCCAGCTATTGAGCTTGCCCAAGGCCGATGCCGCCTCGGCCCGCAGCAAAGGCTCGGCATCGGTCAAGGTCGTCAGCAGCACCTCAAACGCCTGAGAGTCCCCCTTCTCCTGCACCACGCTGGCGATCGCCCCAATGGCCGCACAGCGCACATCCAGCGAATCCGAGGCCAGGGCCGGATACAGGTAGTCCACCGCTGCCGCCCCAATAAACGACAGCGCCCAAGCCGCATGACCCTTATCACTCTCCGGCTGCTCCGGTGCCGCTAAAATCTCCAGGAGCGGCGGCACCGCTGCCGACCCCATCCGGGCCAATGCCCCCACCGCCGACCCCTTCACAACCGTGTCTTTATCCTGCAACAGCGCCTGAATCAGGGTGGGTACCGCGCGCGGATCGGCAATCAGCGTCAGGGTTTTGCCCGCTGCCCGCCGCACCACTGGATTAGAATGCTGAACCAGTGCCTCGAGCAGCAAAGGCGTTGCGGGTGCCCCAATCTGACCCAACGTTTGGGCGACACTCAAGCGTACCGCCCCCCGGTCATCCCCTAGCCCTTCCACTAACTGCTGTAGCCGCAAGCAATCTGTCGCATCAAACGTACCCGCCGCCAAGGCGGCCTTCGCCGCCAGCAGCAGCTCGTCAATTTCGGCATGGGACAGCAAGCAAGGTTCGGCAGGCTGTAGCGTCGCCTCAGGTTGATTCGCCATACGCTGTGTTGTTCACTACACGGTTGAACTCGTTGATTGAGATGAACTTGCCCCTACAACTGCTGCATCAAGGTGGCCTGCTGCTCACGTAACTGCTGCAAAATGGCATCAATTTGAGCTAGCTCTGGCTCTAGCTTGGCCATCACCGCTGACTTTGTCATCTTGGCACGCTTGGCCGTCTCCAAGGTCTCATCATGGAGCCGCGTTCGATACTGCTCCAGCTCAGAAATTGTGGCAGTCAACTCCTCCAGCGTCAAAATATCCGCCGCCGCGACTTCTAAAGGTTCCGTCATATGTCTTCGCGTCCTATCGATAAAGTTCTCGCCCTGGATTCACCGCCAACTTAAACCCAAAATCTGGCCATTGCCAGCCCGCAAACCCAGTCCGACCAGCAGATACGCCCTCACACAACAGCTCAATCCCGTCCTACGGCCTCTATTTTCCCAGATCCCTTGCCATCTCTCCAGCCTCACTCCGGCTCCCCTTCCCCCGCAAACCGCTAGAAATCCCTGTGACTTCTCCCGACGCTGATGCTACGCATACAGCGCGGGCTTCTCAAGATCGCTCTTAAGACTTTCGAGTTTCATCGCCAGTTGTCTAGACACCGTTTCCAATGCCCCCGACACCTCGGCTCCCCTCGCAATTTCAACACCCGATAGACCACGGGCACAGATGACCTGACCTGCTGCAACATCATAGCGGGTAGAGCGCGGGGCTTCCCGTCTAGAAGCTAACGCCAATGTCCTCAGCCGCAAACCTCTAATCATCTTAACCATTTATTTTTATCAATGATTTTTACGTTTTTTCATATTAAGAATTAATACTTGCTGTCTTGGGGCTTCCTCTTGTCCTCTACCGTAGAAATGACTGAGTATTTATCCCTACGAAGTACCGCAATCATCCCATTTGCGCTTTTTTGAAGCTGTTTAAACTGTGGCAGACCCTATGGCAATTCCTCTACTCGACTATTCCACAACATCTCGTAATCACCGCGTTGCTGGTTTTGAGATCCCCGGAGATGAGCAACCCCGGATTTTTACCACTGACTCGGGAGGCTCCAATAGTGAACTCGATACGCTGATCCAGGCAGCCTATCGACAGCTGTTTAATGAGCAGCAGATGTTGGTGAGCCACCGTCAGCTGAGGTTAGAGTCCCAGTTACGCGCAGGACAGTTGACGGTACGCGAGTTTATCGCGGGCCTCGCCACCTCTGACTCTTTCCGGCGTCTCAATTATGAGGCGAATAATAACTACCGCTTTGTTCAGCTCTGTATCCAGCGCATTCTAGGGCGCGAGGTCTATGGCGATCGCGAGAAGATTGCCTGGTCAATTGTCTTGGCAACTCAGGGGTTAAAGGGCTTTATCCAAAGTTTAGTCAACTCCGCTGAGTACCTTGAAACCTTCGGCGATACGGTAGTGCCCTATCAGCGCCGTCGAATTTTGCCCCAGCGACAGCAAGGAGACATTTCCTTTGCCCACACGGCCCGTTACGATGCTGATCACTTGGCAACGCTGACGCACCTGGGCAACGACTTCTCCCGCACCGGAGACGGATGGCCGATGCCACTCCAATGGCAGCCGCCGGTAGGACTGGGGCGGATCGGAGCTGCACTCACCTACGGTTTTGCTGGCTTCTTTTCTCTGGTTGCATTAGCCATCATCTTGTCTTGGTTTGGCTGGATTTCAATCTAACCCCCGCCTTAAACCCTCAGTTTCAGGACAAAACGGCCCAGAACTCCCTATTTCAACGGGGGTTTGGGCCGTTCCGTTTGCTGACTGCCATCTCCCTCAAGACCTGTGAGGAAAATCACGAGACACCCCTATACAGA
>CAYOXI010000113.1:0-4946 GCA_964407855.1 uncultured Chromatiaceae bacterium | reverse complement strand
CCAGGTCATTCACATAGAGCGTCTGGACGTGCTTGATGCCCTTCTCGATGAACTGTTCGATCAATGGGGACGTTAGCTCGTCGTTGGCCTTCGCCAGGAGCTCGCCCGTGCTCTTGTCAACTACGTCATGGGCCAGGATCTTGCCTTCAAGATATTCCTTGGGGACAACCATGGTCTTCGCACCGGAATCCTCAAGTTCCCGGACATGGCGGGCCGTGATGCGGCGTCCTTCCTCGACGACCACCTTCCGGCCGATCTTGATGTCGAAAGTGGCCGTGTCGCCCCGGAGACGCTGGGGAACCAGTCCAAGTTCGATCTCGCGCGCGGACAGATAGAAGTCATTCTTCTCGAAGAAGAGATCAAGCATCTCCTGGTTCGAGATATTGAGGGCCCGCAGGATGATCGTTACCGGCAGTTTGCGGCGCCGGTCAATACGGGCGAAGACGCTATCCTTTGGATCAAACTCGAAATCGAGCCAGGAGCCACGGTAAGGAATGATCCGGGCCGAAAAGAGCAGCTTGCCCGACGAGTGGGTCTTGCCCTTGTCATGATCGAAGAATACGCCCGGCGATCGGTGCAGCTGCGAGACGATCACGCGCTCCGTACCATTGACGACGAAGGTCCCGTAGTCGGTCATCAGGGGCATTTCGCCGAGATAGACCTCCTGCTCACGGACTTCCTTGACGATCTTCTTCGTCGGCGTCGAACTCTCCTTGTCGTAGATCACCAGCCGGACCTGCACACGCAGCGGGGCCGCGTAGGTAAGGCCGCGCAGCTGGCATTCCTTGACGTCGAACACGGGGTCACCGAGCCGGTAACTAAGGTACTCAAGCTGCGCGTTGCCCGAATAGCTGATGATCGGGAACACGCTCTTGAAGGCTGCGTGAAGCCCGATGTCGTCCCGGCCCTCAGGCGTCTTGTCCTCCTGCAGGAACTTCTTGTAGGAGTCCAGCTGGATAGCCAGGAGGGGGGGAACCGCGAGAATACTCGGCCGCTTGCCGAAATCCTTCCGGATCCGCTTCTTGTCGGTAAAGGAAAAACTCATGACGCAGCACCTCTGTCTCGGTACCCGCAAAACTCAAAATGGACAGGGCGAACTGCAGCCAGCGCCGATAGCGCCGGCTGCAGCCGACCGTCCCGGATATGCATAGTCACGGACCCGCAGGTCCGATAATCACCCGCCAGGAAGCTGCCGCTCACTTGATCTCTGCGGTAGCGCCGGCTTCTTCCAGCTGCTTCTTGATGGTAGCGGCGTCTTCCTTGGACACCGCTTCCTTGACGACCGAAGGCGCGCCCTCGACCAGATCCTTGGCCTCCTTGAGGCCGAGGCTGGTGATCGTCCGGATCGCCTTGATGACCCCGACCTTGTTGTCACCAATGGACTTCAGCGTGACGGTGAATTCCGTCTGCTCTTCGGCTGCTGGTGCAGCGGCGCCACCACCAGCGGCTGCCGCAACGGCGACCGGGGCTGCGGCGGATACGCCCCAGTGATCCTCAAGCATCTTTACCAGCTCGACGATCTCCATGATGGGCTTGGCGCTCAGCTCGGTGAGCAGTTCCTGATTGGACAGTGCCATGTTCGAATCTCCTTGAATTCCAGAAAGTGTCGTTACCCGAATATCGGATTGATTGGTGGACTGGTGCCTGTTACATGCCGCTCAGGAGACCGTTTCCGCCTTGCCGCGCGCAGCCAGGACCCGCGCGACGAGCGCTGCGGGTTCGGCCAGCGTGCGAACCAGCGTCGCACCCGGCGCCTGCAGGACACCGAGCAGCATGGCCCGGGCCTGATCAAGCGTCGGAAGACTCGCCAGCCGCTCAAGATCAGCTGGCCCGTAAAGGGTGCCGCCGATGGCGACAGCCTTGGTGACCAGCTTGTCGTTGGCCTTGGCGAATTCCCTGATGACCCGGGCAGCCGAGCCAGGATCCTCAGTGGAAAACGCCAGGATGAGCGGCCCGCGGAGGGCCTCCTTCAGGCATGCAAACTCGGTACCTTCGATGGCCCTTTTCGCAATGGTGTTTTTGATCACCCGCACATAGACGCCCTCACTGCGGGCCTTCGCCCGGAGCGCGGTCACCTGTGCCACTGTCAGCCCCCGGTACTCGGCTGCGATGGCCGATTGCGCGGTTGCGGCGATCGCATTCACCTCTGCGACAAGAGCCTTCTTGTCTTCGAGTCTTAATGCCATCTTTCACTCCTGATGCAAAAGTCACGGTTACCGCCTTCCGCCGACCGGACCGGCAGGAGCGACTGCCGATACGTCCGCCAGAGGGCGGTTCCGATGGCGACCTTCACCAGGGCGTCCTGATTCGGGTAACACCATCTGCGCAGGACATTAAGGCAACCGGCTTGTCGGCCGGACCACCACCTGCGGTCTTGGATGCAACGTTCGCCGGACCCATAGCGGGCATCGGCAAAACCGGCGCCGATCCGGTTACCCGGATCGGGTGCCTTCGCTCCGCCAGCCTCAGATTTCCAGACTGCCCTGATCTACCATCACACCGGGCCCCATGGTCGAGGACAATGTAAGGCGCTTCAGGTACTGGCCCTTGCTGGCTGGCGGCTTCACTTTCTTGATGTCGGTCAACAGGGCCTGGAGGTTCTCCCGCAATGCTGCGATTTCGAAACTTGCCTTGCCTATCGGGCAATGAACGATCCCGGCCTTGTCGGCGCGGTAACGAACCTGCCCGGCCTTGGCATTGCGAACGGCCGTCTCCACGTCCTGGGTCACGGTGCCGACCTTCGGGTTCGGCATCAGCCCCCTCGGACCCAGCACGCGCCCCAACTGGCCCACGATCCGCATCGCGTCCGGCGTGGCGATGACCGTGTCAAAGTTGAGTTCGCCGCCCTTCATCCTCTCGGCAAGATCTTCAAAACCAACCGCGTCGGCCCCGGCTGCCCTGGCTTTGTCGGCATTCTGGCCCTGGGCAAACACGGCAACCCGAACAGTCTTGCCGGTACCGTGCGGCAGCAGCGCCGAGCCACGAACCACCTGATCTGACTTCTTGGCATCGATACCCAGATTGACCGCGACGTCGACCGACTCCGGGAACTTGGCGGTGGCGTTGCTCTTCACTAGAGCCAGCGCCTCATCAATGGGATAGGTCTTTTCGGCAGCAATCTGGTCCTGCCATACCCTGGTACGCTTGGTTGCTGTTGCCATGTCAGACCCCCTCCACATCCAGGCCCATGCTGCGGGCACTACCGGCAATCGTGCGTACGGCGGCATCCAGGTCGGCCGCCGTCAGGTCGGGCGTCTTGGTCCGGGCGATCTCCTCAAGTTGCTGCCGGGAAACCGTGCCGACCTTCTTGGTGTTCGGGGTTCCGCTGCCCTTCTCGATGCCCAGGGCCTTCTTCAGGAGATTTGTGGCAGGCGGGGTCTTGATTACAAAAGTAAAGCTGCGGTCGTTGTAGACGGTCACCACCACAGGCATGGTCATGCCAGCTTCCATCTTCTGGGTCTGGGCATTGAATGCCTTGCAGAACTCCATGATGTTGACGCCGGCCTGCCCAAGCGCGGGACCGATGGGCGGACTGGGATTGGCCTTGCCCGCGGGCACCTGCAACTTGACGTACTTCTCGACTTTCTTCGCCATCTGACTTTCCTAACAGTGGGTCCAAACGCCCGCAGGGCAGTTGCCTGGCGGGCTCCCCGAGACAGGCCCGGTTGGTGGGCCTGACGGTCTTCTGCGATCCATGGATCGCGTGTCAGCCCTTCTCGACCTGGCTGAAATCCAGCTCTACCGGCGTCGACCGGCCCAGAATCTGGACTGCGACCCGGAGTTTGTTCTTGTCGTAATTCACCTGCTCGACGACACCGTTGAAGTCATTGAACGGGCCATCCGCAACCCTCACAACCTCGCCAGGCTCGAAGAGCACCTTTGGCCTCGGCTTGTCCACGCCTTCCTCAACCCGGTGCAGGATAGCGTTTGCCTCTGCATCCGTGATCGGCGCCGGCTTGTCACTCGTCCCGCCAATGAAACCGAGTACCTTTGGCACTTCCTTGACGAGATGCCAGGTCTCGTCATCCATCTCCATCTGCACGAGTACATAGCCCGGGAAGAACTTGCGCTCGCTCTTGCGCTTCTGGCCCTCCCGCATCTCCACCACTTCCTCGGTGGGGACGATAACCTTGCCAAACTTGTGCTCGAGGCCAGCGCGCCTTACGCGCTCTTCAAGGGAATGCTTGACCTTATTCTCGAAGTTCGAATAAGCATGCACGACATACCAGCGCAGGGACATTCGTCAGCCTCCCAGGCCTGTGAGCGCGCGGGTTACGAAGCGCAGGAACATATCGAGGAGCCAGAAGAAAATCCCAAAGATGAGCACAAAGGTGAAAACCGCCAGCGTGGTTTGCGTGGTTTCCTGGCGATTCGGCCAGATGACCTTCCGGATTTCCACCCGGGAACCCTGGATGAACTGCCAAAGGCCCTGCCCAAGCTGGGTGTTGTAAACCAGCACGGCCGCAAGCCCCATGGCGAGCAGGATACCGAGCACCCGGATGACTACCGGAGTGGCTTCAAAATAGTAGTAGGCCACCAGGGAACCCAGGACACCGAGTGCAGCCACAACGAGCAGCACCGTATCCAGCGGTCCTGCCGCCGTCTCCACTTCCTTCGTTGTCGCCATCGTTATCGGCTACGCCCTGCGCTGTACTTCGAAGTCACTCTCGGAGTTGGCAGGCCAGGAGGGTCTCGAACCCCCAACCTGCGGTTTTGGAGACCGCCGCTCTGCCAATTGAGCTACTGGCCTTTAACCGATATATCTAGCAATCGCCAAACAAGAAATTATAGCTTGTTTAGTGACTTGGATTAAATCTATTTCTTCGCTATCAGAAGAGATAGATAGTATGTTTTTTAAACAATCCTTCTATCTCTCATAATCTCAAAGGCTCTTATTCAATAATTTTAGCTACCACACCTGCGCCTACGGTACGTCCGCCCTCGCG
>CAYOXI010000112.1:0-4990 GCA_964407855.1 uncultured Chromatiaceae bacterium | reverse complement strand
CGGTCGCGGCTCTCGCCGCTCCTACATCCAGCGACGCGCAGAGAAACGAACTCCGTCGCCAGTGCGGACGAAACCATCACGTGCGTAGTCCCACCCCACGATTCAGCAATAACATGCCAAACCCACCAAGCGCCACGGCAAATCCCAGCATCACCGCATACGCCAGCCACAGCGAGACATCGCTCACGCCGAGCAGCCCGTAGCGGAAGGCGTTCACCATATACAGGATGGGATTGCCGAGAGAGGCGTTGCGCCAGAAGTCGGGCAGCATCGATACCGAATAGAACACGCCGCCGAGATAGGTGAGTGGTGTCAGGACGAAAGTCGGCACGATGGCGATGTCGTCGAACTTCCGGGCGTAGACGGCGTTGACGAAGCCGGCCAGCGAGAACACCACCGAGGCCAGCAGGACCGATGTCAGGGTGACCAGTACGTTGTGCACCTGCACGCGGGTAAAGAAGAAGGCCACCACCAGCACGATGGCGCCGACCATGAGACCGCGCATTACGGCGCCTGCGACATAGCCGCTCAGGATCACCCAGCTCGGCATCGGCGATACCAGCAGCTCCTCGACGTGGCGGCCGAACTTGGCGCCGAAGAAGGAGCTGGAGATGTTGCCGTAACTGCTGGTGATCACGCTCATCATGATCAGCCCCGGCACGATGTAGTCGATGTAGGGCATGCCGCCCATCTCGCCGATGCGGCGGCCGATGAGGTTGCCGAAGATGATGAAGTACAGCGTCATGGTGATTGCCGGCGGCACCAGGGTCTGGCCCCAGATGCGCAGGATGCGGTTCAGCTCGCGGCGGAAGATGGTGCCCAGGGCGACCAGGTTGGGGTGCGCCATCAGTTGCCTCCCCCGGTCTCGACCAGCCTCATGAACAGCTCCTCCAGGCGGTTGGCCTTGTTGCGCATCGACTTCACCTCGATGCCGTGCGCACTGAGCGCGGCGAACACGCCGTTCAGCGCCTCCTCCCTGGGCACCTCCACCTCCAGCGTATGGGCGTCCACCAGGTGAAGGCGCATGCCGCCTTCGAGCGCGGGCAACGAGGCCGTCGGCGCAGCGAGGTCGAACACGAAGGTTTCGACATCGAGCTTGGCCAGCAGACGCTTCATGCTGGTGTTCTCGATGATGCTGCCGCGATCGATGATGGCGATGTTGCGGCACAGCTGTTCGGCTTCCTCAAGGTAGTGTGTGGTGAGGATCACCGTGGTCCCGGACTCGTTGATGCCGCGGATGAACCGCCACATCGAGCGGCGGATCTCGATGTCGACGCCCGCGGTTGGCTCATCGAGGATCAGCAGGCGCGGCTCGGTGACCATGGCGCGCGCGATCATCAGGCGCCGCTTCATGCCGCCGGACAGGCTGCGCGAGGGCTGCCGCGCCTTGTCCCACAGCTGCAGTTGCTTCAGGTATTTCTCCACCCGCGGAATCGCCAGCCTGCGCGGCACACCATAGAAGCCGGCATAGTTCAGCACGATGTCGAAAGGCGTCTCGAACTGGTTGAAGTTGATCTCCTGCGGCACCAGGCCGATCAGACGCATGGCTTCGCTGCGCCTGCCGAACACGTCGACACCGAACACCCGCACCTGCCCGCTGCTGGGGTTGACCAGCGACGAAACGATGCCGATCAGCGTCGACTTGCCGGCGCCATTGGGGCCGAGCATGGCAAAGAAATCGCCGGCCTCCACGCGCAGCGAGACGCCCCTCAGCGCTTCGACGCCGTTGTCGTAGGTCTTGCGGAGGTCGACGACTTCGAGCGCCGGCGTGTCGGTCATGGATGGAGGAGTCGCGGGGGGGCGCGTAGTATAGCGGCCCCCCAGACGCGGCCCGATCGCCGCCGCCCTCGTATCCAGCCATGCCCGAAATCTTTCCGCTCACGCTTGTCGACAGCCGCATGATCGCGCCAGGGGTACGCCACCTGGCGTTTCAGCGCGCCGACGCGGCGCCGTTCGCCTTCGTGCCGGGGCAGTTCGTGCAGGTGCATTTCCACTACGACGACGGCAAGCCGACCAAGCGCAGCTACTCTGTTGCCACCGTGCATTCCGATCCCGGCGCCCCGGTCACCAGCATCGAGATGGCGGTTTCGTATGTCGAGGGCGGCGCCGCCACCGCGCTTTTCGCCGGGCTCAAGGAGGGCGACAGCATCGACGCGAGCGGCCCCTACGGCCGCTTCTGCCTGATGGACAAGGACCAGAACCGGCGCTATCTGCTGGTTGCCACCGGCACCGGAGTCACCCCGTACCGCGCCATGCTGCCTCAACTCGAGCGGCTGATGGCCGAACGCGGCATCGAAGTGGTGCTGCTGTTCGGCGCGCGCAATGAGCAGGAGTTGCTGTACGGCGAGGAGTTCGAGGCCTTCGCCGCCACGCACCCGCGCTTCCGTTTCCTGCCCTGCTTCTCGCGACTGCCGCGTACGCCGGCACGTGACGACGACCGCCAGGGTTATGTGCAGGGCGTGCTGACGGAGTTCGCCCCCGATCCCGATGGCGACATCGTCTACCTGTGTGGCAATCCCAATATGGTCGACGCCTGCTTCGCGCTCCTGAAGGACTGCGGGCTGCCGATTCCCCACATCCGTCGCGAGAAGTACGTGAGCTCGCGTTGACGCCGCCTTGAACCGTGCAACTCTGATGCCTGACGAGTGTCACTATCGGCCGCCATTCCGCCCACCTAATCTGTGCGCACCATGAAACGATTCCTTTTCCCCACGCTGCTTGTCTCTGCCCTGACGCTGTCGCCGCACGGGCAAGCCTCCGCTCGCATGCTCGGCGAACTTGCCTTCGAAGCCTGCGTGCTCACGGCGAGCGGCCTGCCGCGTCCGACCGAGGCGCAGTGCGCCACGCTCTCGGTGCCGGAGAATCCCGCCGATCCGGACGGCCGTCGGATCGATCTGGCCCTGGCCTGGATTCCCGTGGAAGGCGAGTCCGAGCCCGATCCGGTGTTCTTCATCGCCGGCGGCCCCGGACAGTCGGCGCGCGACAGCTACCCGCTGGTGGCCGCGGCGTTCGCCGACGTCCATCGCGCACGTCACATCCTGTTGCTCGATCAGCGCGGAACCGGAGCCTCGAATCTGCTGAGCTGCGAGGACACCGGAGAACTTGACGCTGCCATGAGCATGGGCGATTTCTCGGCCGAGAAAGTGCGCGAGTGGACCGAGCGCTGCCGCGACCAGCTTGCCGAAAAGGCAAACCTGCGCTTTTACGGCACCGGAGAGGCGATCGCCGACATCGATCACGTGCGCCGCGCCATCGGAGCCGACCGGATCAACCTGGTCGGCGTGTCCTACGGCACCCGTGTCGCCCAGCAGTACGCCAAGAACTACCCTGAGCACACGCGCACGGTGGTGCTGGACAGCGTGGTCCCCGACGCGTTGCCGCTTGGCAACGATCACGCGCGCAATCTGGAGGACGCGCTCGAGGCGCAGTTCGCGCGCTGCCGCGAAACGCCGGCCTGTGCCGACGCCCTCGGTGATCCGGCCGAACAGCTTGCCCAGGCGCGCGCACGCTTTGCTGCAGGTGAACAGGACCCGGTGCGCTATCGCGATCCGACCAGCGGCGAGTGGATCGACGAGGCACCGACCCAACACCATCTGGCCGCGGTGCTGAGGATGTATTCCTACAATCCGCTGAGCGCCAGTCTTTTGCCCCTGCTGGTGCAGCAGGCCGCCAGTCGCGAGGATGCCGGCGTTCTCGCCATGGCGCGTTCGATGGTGCGCGATCTAGGTGGCCAGATGGCGCTCGGCATGCAGGCATCGGTGATCTGCACCGAGGACGCCGACGAGCTGGTCGCCGATCCGGCGAACGAGGGCACGCTTCTCGGCAACAGCTTCATCGAATTCCTGCAGGTCCAATGTGCGGTCTGGCCGCGCGGAGAGCGCGCCGCCAATTTCCGCGAGCCGCTCAGCGGCGAGGTTCCGGTACTGCTGATCTCTGGCGAGTTCGATCCGGTCACTCCTTCGCGCTACGGCGACCAGGTGGCCGCGCACCTCGACAACGCACGCCACCTGGTGCTGAAGGGCCAGGGCCACAGCCTGGTGACCGCCGGCTGCATGCCCAAGCTGCTTGCCCAGTTCATCGAGCGCGCCGACGCCGCGGACCTGGACACCGAATGCCTCGATCGCCTGGCTGCACCGCCACCCTTCTCCGGCCTCTACGGCTGGGAGCCTTGATGACGCGGGGGAGGAACATTGAACCGCAGAGCACGCAGAGGACGCAGATATGGACCTTCAATGTGAAGCTGCTGAAGAACGGCGTGCGACGACTGGTTCATGAATATGCCGGGCAATCCCTTGGCTGGTAGAAGTCGGGCAGTTGTTCTCTGCGTTCTCTGTGTGCTCTGCGGTTCAACGCATTTCGGCTCTTTTGGACACCCCAATGATCGAAGTTCATAACCTGCACAAGACCTTCAAGGCCAAGACCGGGCCGGTGCGCGCCGTCGATGGCGTGAGTTTCCGCGCCGAGGACGGTTGCATCACCGGCCTGCTGGGTCCCAACGGCGCCGGCAAGACCACCACCTTGCGCATGCTCTACACCCTGATGAAACCGGATGAGGGCAGCGTCAGCGTGGACGGCCGCGACGCATCCCGCGAACCCGAGGCGGTACGGCGCAGCCTCGGCGTGCTGCCGGATGCGCGCGGCATCTACAAGCGCCTCACCGCGCGCGAGAACATCACCTACTTCGGCCGCCTGCATGGGCTCGACGAGCGCACCATCGCCGAGCGCACCGCGCCCCTGGCCGCGGCGCTCGGGATGGAGGATTTCATGGAGCGCCAGGGCGAGGGCTATTCGCAGGGCCAGCGCACCAAGACCGCCATTGCCCGCGCGCTGATCCATGACCCGCGAAACGTGATCCTCGACGAGCCCACCAACGGCCTGGACGTGATGACGACGCGCGGCCTTCGCGAGTTCCTGCTGACCCTCAAAAGCGAGGGACGCTGCGTGATCTTCTCCAGCCACATCATGCAGGAGGTGGCCGCGCTGTGTGACC
>CAYOXI010000111.1:0-4991 GCA_964407855.1 uncultured Chromatiaceae bacterium | reverse complement strand
GATGGCGCTGTTGCCCATCAGGTCAGTCGGCGCAATCGATGACCTCGACGTTGTCGATGAAGAACCCGTTCGGCGCCGCTCCCGCGGTATTGCCGTCGGTAACGACGCGATAGCGGAACTGCACGGTTTCTCCGAGGAACGCATTCAGGTCGACAATGGACTCCACCGACGTGTTGCCCACCGCGATGCACCAGCCCGGGGTCCCGGAATTCGGATTCTCCGGGTTGGCGGTGATCAGGCCCGTGTAGGGATCGGTGAACAAACGATCGTCGAGTATCTGGGTCCAGTCGGCTCCGCCATTGGTGCTGATCTCCAGCTGGCCGGCGTCCCAACAACCATTCGGGCCATCGGCCTCCATGCTGTGGAAAGCGTCGTAGCGCAGGAACAGGTTTTCCGAAACCGCCGGTAGTGCGATCGAGGGCGACACCAGTCGTTGGTCGGAACTGTTGTTGCTCGCCGGACTGGGCGGATTGGTCGCTCGCCAGACGGTCGTGCTCAGGCCGGTGCCGGCGGGTGCAGCGATCTGCTGCCAGCTGACCGAACCGACCGCGGTGTTGGTCGTCCAACCGTTGGCACCGCTCTCGAAGTCATCTTCAAACGCCGTGCTGGGCGTCGAACCGCTCGGGCAGCTGCCGGGGACACCGGTGGTGAAGCTGGAGGTCGCAGATGAGGTGCCCACTCCGCAGAAGTTGTTCGGTGTGACGCGCCAGAAGTACTCGGTGGTGGACTGCAGCAGGATGCCGGAGGTGTAGGTCGTCCCCTCGACGACCGCACTGTCGATCACGTTGGTGAAGCCGTTGTCGGTCGCCACCTCGATCAGATAGTCGATCGCATCGCCCTGCGCGTTCCAGGTGTAGGTCGGCCGCGGCACGACGCCGGTGCTCTCATCGGCAGGACCCACCAGCGTTGACGCTGCGGCCGGAGCGGCTGATACGCCCAGCTCCAGCGTGATCGAGCGTTGCAGCGGACCGGCATCACCCACGATGGAGGCCGAGTAAATGCCGTCGGCCAAGGCTGCCGAACCGACCAGATCGACCGTCGACGACTCGCCGGCTGCGATCGACGCAGGATCGAAGCTCAGGGTCAGACCCGGCGGCAGAGCATCCGCACTCAATGCGACGTTGACACCGATCGAACCGAACTCACCGGCCCGCAGGCTGACCTCGGCGTCACCATCGGCGGCGCAGATCTCGATCCGTCCAGCCGGGCTGACCTCGAGCAGGAAGTCATCGTCTTCGCAGCCGGGCATGGTCAGCGTGCAAATGCGTGTGTTCCACGATGAGTTGGAGGTCGTCGTGTAGTACTCATTGGTGAACCAGAACCGGCATTGGTCGTCCGGGTCAACCGCCATCGTGGCGTAATCGCCCCAGCGCGCGCGGCCACCGAACAAGCCCGTCTGCGCACCGGTCGTGGTCGGCGAGCACTGGGTTTCGTCTCTCAGCGTCCCTGCCGGATCGTCTCGCAGGCGCGCCGCGATCCGGATCTGCGGATTGATGGCCTCGCTGGAGACGTTGTAGCCGAGCGCGATGTTGCCGACGCGATCGATGTTGATGCCGCCCATCCAGCGACCATGGCTATCCGGGGCGTAGGTTCCCTGATCGATGATCCGCTTGGTGGTGATCACGGGGGAACCGGGCGGGAATTCACCATCCTCGAAGCCCGACGCAAACACGTGGTCACCAATATCGCTGACGGCCGTCCGAAAGCCGAAGTGCACCCAGCGTGCACCGGCCTGGAAGTCGCCCACGTTGACGGCATGATTCAGGACGCCGTAGGCCTCCTGAGGGCCAGTCGGGCCGAATGCGCGCATGGCCGCGATGAACATGCTGTTGCTGCCGAAGTCGTCCAGACGGGTCGTCGAATCGGCCTGCGGGACGCCGTTGAGGCCCACCAGGAAAGGTTCAGACGGAACGATCGTCGCTTGCGGATTCAAGGTGCCGTTGCCGCTGGCCCAGTCCACACACAGATCCCAGAAGCGGTAGCCCGAGCCATTGAAAAGGAAATGCCCGAAAACCGGACAGGCTCCCGCCGGCATCGGGCTTTCGCCTTCGAGGTGAAACGGCAGCGCGCCAAAGGCGTCGGTGAAGCCCGCGAAGCGGATGAACTGGGCCGACTGGCCGTTCAGCATCCGGTCGCGCTCGACCGCGGCAAACGAGGTCCCCTGGAAGCTCGCGCCGAACTCATGCTGGGTAAACAGATAGGCATTCTGGCCGCCGTCTTGGCTCACCCACACACCCATCTTGCCGTAGTCATTGAAGACCGGATACTGGAATGCATAGCGATGGTAGGTACCCAGCGGGTCCTCGCTGGTCGAGACAGCGACACACTGCAGGAATGGCGGTGCGCTCGTGCTGGTGAACGCGAACTGGCTCACCACCCAACGCCGCGCGTGATCGTCAAAGAGCACGAGTGGATCGCCCCGGTTGGTGGTTTCACACAGACCACCGAAGCCGACAAAGAACGCGTTGCCCGGTACCACGTTGTTGGGATTGCCGGGAATGTTCACGATCGCACCGGTGGTCTTGTCGAACAGGGCCCAACTGGTATTGACCCACTGGAAGTAGTGGTCCGGGCCGACGTCGCCGGTGGTATCCGGCGGCACACCTCCACCACCGAGGCCAATACGCATACCGTTGACGGCGATCTCGACAGCCGGCGTGGGCACCCCGCTGGGCCAACGCTGCACATTCTCGGCCGCGCGGCCCGGCTGCCCGATGAAATAGTCATCGACGTCCAGAATGCGGTTCGGAACGACATACTCGGTCGGGTCCATCGGTGTCGTTGGCTGCAATTGAAGAACCATCTCGCGCAGCGGCGGAGACGTATCGTGGTGAACTTCCCGCGCAACGGTCATCTGGACATTGTCCGGCACCCGCGCGCCCTCTATGCCCCCGCTGGCCACCACCGGCAGCATTGCCAGCAAGGCCACTGTGAGTGTGCTGTTCCGAATCTGGTTCATGCGACGGCCTCCCCGGCCAGTTGGATCAGGTCAAAAAAAAGCGGCCCAGAATAGCCACCCTTCAGTTCGAAAAAGCGGCCAGGCGTCGACTCAACATGCGCTGGGTATCGGCGGGCGTGGATGCATCTGCCAGCGCCGCGCGGAGTGCGTCGCGCGCGACCTCCGGACCAATCCGGGCGAGCGCTTCGGCTGCCAGTTCCGCCAGCGCGTCATGGGCACCGAGCCACGCGGTCAATGCTTGCTGGTGATCCGCCGTGGCGTTTGCACCGAGTACGGTCAACGCGGCGTAGACCGCCTGGTCGAGCCGAGGGGCAGTATCGAGTTCCGCGGGCGAAGTGGTAGTCAGCAGATGTGCTGCGGCAGCGATATACCAATCACTGCCCCACGCCGGCGCGCGCTCCATGGCCACGATCAACGCGCGCGATCGCGCCGTCGGGCGCTGCTGCGGATCCCGCACGATCGCTTCGATCAAGGCGATCTCTTCCTCGGCAAGGGTGGCGAAAGTCGCAGGTCGGTGCACCAGTTCAGCGAGCCACAGATCGACCGCCTTGGGGTCTTCGTCACTCAACCCCTTGATGACCCGGCTCCGGTACTTTTCAGACTTCTCGTCCTCGCGGTGCTGGTCTGACAGCAGATGACGCCAGGCCGGGGTGTCTGGAAACACGGCCGGATCGGCGCCGTCGGTATGCACCACGATGTTGCGGTTGACCCGCACGAACTTGCGCGGTCTGGATGCGTCGCGCTGGACGTCGGTGAACACGAACAGATAACGCTCACCCTCTTCCAGGTCCGCCGCGTCGTGTCGCTGCATCAGCAAGGTCAGGGCACCCTCGGCCTTGCCATGAATGGTCTCGACGATATTCACCGACACCGCCGTGCCATCCGGTTCCACCGCGCTGACCTCGGCCGAAATCACCTGGTAGTGGCCACTGCGCAAGGACTGCAGCGGCGGCTGGATAGGCGCGCCGATCGCAGTGATCGTGGTTCCGACCAGAAGGACCGGCAACACCACCGCGCACGTCCAGCCGCGACCGCGCCAAGACCCACTACATGTGGCCATTTGCGACCTCCCCCCAGGACTCAACCGCGCCACCCTACGCGCTGGCATGGGTCAGTGCAATCACGCGGTTGTGAACTCGCCGCATCGCGGCTTGCATCTGGTCAGATCTGGCGGCAGAGAAGAACGGGGGCAGAACCCGTTGCGAGGGTTGCGGCAAGGGGTAGGTCACTCTGACCGCGGTCTTCCGAATTGTCAGGCGCATCCGATACCAACCAGGGAATCCGCCCGTTCCCGCCTACTGTCGATTCTTGTGCCTCACATGCGAGGCAACATCCATTGCTGCGCCGAATGCCGCGCCCAGTGCGATTCCCATTGCAAGTTGATCAAACGCCGCACCTAGAGCCACCCCTACAGCCGTACCAACACCGATGCCGGCACCTGTATGGGTTTTTTTCATCTCAGGTTTCTTGTCAGGGTCTGCCGTCACGTCCTACTCCTGTGCGGGTGCATTGATGCCGGGCAACGCGCCTGACGTTCGAGCCAAGCGGGCGACGACGGCGGGATGCCAGGTCCGGATCGGTGAAAATCGACGGAGGGCCACCAGCCCGGGCCTGGCGTCCTCCCGATGGCGCTCCGTTCCAGCGAAGGGGTTTGAGCAGCACCCGGTCTATGCGGCCTTGGCCTTTGATCGCATGGAGATGCAAAAGCCAATGGTCACTGCCAGTCCCAGGAGCACTGCGGCGCATCCGCCCGCCACCGCTATCGGGATTGGGGCGAATGCCCAAAGCCCTGCGTATACGAGTCCGCTCAGCGCGAGGGACCAGGCTGCGACACGCCTTGCTTCGCGGGCCCGGGAACTGGGGACGAAGGTCTTGGGCATTCGATTGCCAAACGAAGCGATCATCAGCCCAGTCAGACCGAGGACTACCCTTGTCACGGTTTCGTCGTCGACATAGCCCAACTTCCGCGCGAAGCTGGCGACCAGCGCGACAACCACGATGCCTACGCCCCATGCAAGATCCGTGGTCACTT
>CAYOXI010000110.1:0-5000 GCA_964407855.1 uncultured Chromatiaceae bacterium | reverse complement strand
TATTTCTATGTCCCAAGCCTGACGATGACCTACGATTTCGGTGCTGCCAGCCTGACGTCGATCACGTCCTACATGAAGAAACGCTCTGAAGCGCTGACCGATTACTCAACCTTGCCAGCAAACCTCATCATTGGCGCGGATTTCCTGCCCGGCTTCGAAGACCTTCCTTCCACCAGTCGCGCCACGTTCGACCAGACGGGCATCACCCAGGAAATCCGTCTTGCGTCCACCGCCGACAGCCCTCTCACGTGGATCGCCGGTGCTTTTTACCGTCGCACCAAGGACACCTTCAATCAGTTCGTCCGCGACGAGGCGATCGACCTGCTCTTCATCGAGCTTACCGGGGTGGATACAGAAACCGTGCTGGGCATACCGGTTCTTCCGAATCAAGGCGTGTTCCAGGGCGCAACGCGCACCATTGACGAACAATACGCTGCCTTCGGTGATCTCACCTATGCCATCACGCCGCAACTCAAGGCCAGCGTCGGCGTTCGTATCTCGCGCTCCAGCGTGGATTTCGACCGGTTGACGCAGGGACCACTGAACGGCGGCGTCCAGAGCATCGAGGGTAAGCAGTCGGACACGCCGATCACTCCGAAATTCGGACTGAGCTACGAATTCGACCAGGGTACTCTGCTCTATGCGACCGCACAGCGCGGCTTCCGTCCTGGCGACGTCAATCCTCCGGTGCCAGCCGACAGGTGCGCGGCCGACCTCGCAGCATTCGGCGGAACTGTTCCGGAGAATTTCGACTCCGATGCCTTGTGGAGCTACGAAGTTGGCGCCAAGACCCAGCTGTTTCAGCGCAGGCTTGCGATGAACGTAGCCGTCTACCAGCTTGACTGGACTGGCATACAACAACAGATCTTCCTGCCCAATTGCGGATTCGCATTCAGCGACAATCTCGGTACCGCGCGCAGCCGCGGGTTCGAATTCGAAGCGCAGGCGAGGCCGTTTGAGTGGCTGACGCTGGGCGCACGGATCGGCTATGTCGACGCCCAGCTCACCTCGGACATCCTTGCTCCGCCCAACCCCAATACCGGCGAACAAGGGGTGGTCTCGATCTCGGGCGACCCGCTGGTCGGCATTCCGGACTGGACCGCCGCACTCAATGGAGAGTTTGCCTTCCCGATATCGGACAGTCTGGATTTCTACCTGCGCGCCGATTACCAATATATTGGCTCGTCCGTGCGGACGCAGCCAGCCGGTCGCATCGGCCATAACCCGCTGGTGTTCGAGGCCGACAGCTATGACCGTGCCTCGCTGCGCGCTGGAGTCACGACAGATTCCGGCTGGGAGATGGCCTTGTTCGTGGACAATCTCACGAACAACCAGCCGGTCCTGCTGTCAACCAACGGGCTGTCCCCGATCACGGGAACTCTCCGCCAGTCGACGCTGCGCCCGCGCACGATCGGATTCAACGTCGCCCGGCAATTCTAGAATTCGTCTGGCGGTTGCGAAAACTGTGCGTTGTCGAAGGGTGCGGCCAATGTCATCGAGCTTTCTACGCCGTCTTGCAGGCCCGGGCCTGATCTTTAGCGGTGCCGCAATCGGAACTTCTCACCTCGTGCAATCCACGCGTGCCGGAGCGATGTTCGGCTTGGCCTTGGTGGGCGTGATCTTGCTCGCCAATTTTCTGAAATATCCCGCTTACCGATACGGGATTGATTTTGCCCATGCCCGGGGTCGTTCGCTGCTTACGGGCTACCGCGAACTGGGGATTTGGGCAGTGCTCCTGTTCCTGCTGGCGGTTGCTCCACTGCTTCCCATCATCTGGGCGGCGCTGGGTGCAGCCACCGCAGGGATCCTGACGGTGCTGATCGGACCAATAGCGTCGGTCCCGGCGCTCGCGGCCGCGATCCTGGTGCTTGCCACCTGCCTTTTACTTATCGGCGGATACCGCATCCTCGACCGGATCAACTCGATTCTGCTGGCCTTTTTGGTCGTCTCCACCGTGCTGACCACGGTGATGGTTCTGCCGCGGGTCGATTGGACGACGATGGTCGATTTCAGTTGGACCGGTGAAGTCTCCGCCCTGATCTTCATCGTCGCCCTTGCCGGCTTCATGCCCAACCCGACGGACGTCTCGGTGCCTTTGTCTCTCTGGAAAATCGAGGCTGATCACGCCTTGCCAGAAGGTCGCAAGGCAACTCTTCATGAAACGCGCACAAGCTTCTTCTGGCCATACATGATGACCGCAGCGATGGCGGTCTGCTTCTGCATCATGGGAGCCGGCGTCATGCACCGACAGGGCATCACGCCACTTGCGGACGCGCCGGGCTTTGCCGGTCAACTGATCAGCTTGTACAAGGAAGCACTTGGCCCCGGGCCGGCATTTCTGGCCGGGGTCGCTGCATTGTCGGTGATGTTGACGACGGTGATCGCAGGCATTGACGCCTATTCCCGAACCTTTGCGGCTTCACGTGCGATCCTCACCGGTCGTGACGACGTTTCCTATACGAGAGCCGAATATGCGTTCTTCTCGTTGCTGTTCGTGACCATAGCCGTGGCGGCGACCTTCACTCTTCTGACTGATCTCACCGGATTTCTTGATTTTGTGACGACGGCGAGTTTTGTAATCGCGCCAGGTGTCGCGCTCCTGAACCATCTCGTCGTCACCCGCTGCGAAATGCCTGAAGCGGCGCGTCCATCGGCCGCTTCGCGCGTGCAGAGTTGGCTTGCAATCATCACGATGACGGGACTCGCGATTGCATATTTCGTTCTCGGTTGATTTGAGGTCAAAGCAGTCGCTCATCGGGCAGCGATAGCAATTCCGGGGTGAGTGCTGTCAGAGCAATGTGGCATTGGCGAGGTGCGGCTGTAGGCGGGTTGCCAAAGAAATCAGAGGAATAATTATTCCGTCCGCTCACTAGGCTCGGGACCTATTCAATCGCTTGCGGATTGATCTGAGCAATCGATAGCGCCTCATCTGCCGCGCGCCGGGTGTCTCCGGGTCCGAACCAGTTGAAGCACAGATCGGGGTTGTTGGATCGTTGCCGTTCGGGATGAAGAATCGCAAATCCGTGCGTCGAAGCCAGTTTGGAAACAGCCGCTTTCCCTGTCGTACTTCCTCGCCGTCTGCGTGCACCCGTGAAGCACCACTACCAACGGAAAGTTTCGCCGTGGCCTTCTCAGATCGATGCGCGAAGCACGGATCACACGGGTGCGTTGGCATCAGAACGCCTCCACACCCCATTGGTTGCCGCATTGGGGAATATTTGCATTCGCCCAGCCTTGCGGGAGTCACGCGTATTTTTTCTGCGCTGGGGAATGGTCCATCCTGTGTTAAGTGCGCGGCTTCGATCTCACCGGGTCTATTGATGGAACCAGAGCCTGCCCAAAAATCATAAACTTATCAAAGATACAGACCAAGCTGCCCCGCGCAGGCAATCCGGGCAAAGACCCGCGCCCGCGGCATCCGATCGGCAAACGGCCCCCCGGTCCGAAGGCAACGAGGCAGCGGAGGGCGTCGGCGGAGCATTCCCGATCGTCGGGATCGGCATGTCGGCGGGCGGCCTTGAGGTAGCGACGGCTTTCCTCAACGCGATGCCGGTGGACAGCGGCATGGGATTCGTTATCGTCCAGCATCTCGATCCGACCCGCGAAAGCCTGCTGGCCGACCTCCTCATCCGGGAGACCGCAATGCCGGTCGTGCTGATCGAGGACGGCATGCGGGTCGAGCCGAACCGTGTTCACATCATCATTCCGGCCAAGACGCTCCTGATAAGCGCTGGCATCCTGCAGTTGGTCGAGCCCGAGGCGCCCCGCGGCCAGCGCCATCCGATCGACAAGTTCTTCAGTGCGCTGGCCGAAGACCAGAAGGCCAAGGCCATAGCCATTGTCCTGTCCGGGGCAGGTAGCAATGGCACGGTCGGTATGGCCGACATCAAGCAGGCCGGCGGCATGGTCATCGCGCAGGATCCGGCGACCGCGAAATTCGACAGCATGCCGCGCCACGCGATCGCCTCGGGCTCGGTCGACCTGATACTTCCGCCCGAACGGATGCCCGAGGCATTGTTGCGTTATGCCCGCCATTCCTACGTCAATGCCCCGCGGCCGGAAATGCTGGAAGGACCGGGCGCGGACGGATCGGGACCTGGTATCGATGGCGTGCTGAAAGTTCTCCACGCGCGTGCAGGTCACGATTTCAGCCAGTACAAGGACAACACCCTGTCCCGCCGGATCCACCGGCGCATGGGCCTCGCCCATCTGGAGAAGCTCGACGACTACCTGGACTTGCTGGAGCGGGAGCCCGAAGAAGCCCGGCAGCTGTTCAAGGATCTGTTGATCCATGTCACCGCGTTCTTCCGCGACGCCGATGCGTGGGATGCGCTCGACCGCGAGGTGATTGCGCCGCTGGTGGAAAATGCGGAGCGCGGGCAGGCGATCAGGGTGTGGGTGCCGGCATGCTCGACCGGCGAGGAAGCGTATACGATCGCCATGATCCTGGCGGAACGCGGGAAGGCACAGAAGAAAGAGCTCGCGGTCAAGATTTTCGCCACCGATGCCGCAGAACATCATCTCGCAACTGCCCGGAAGGCGACATTCCCTGGTAGCATGGTCGACAGCCTGCCGCGCGAACGGATCAACCGCTTTTTCGACAAGATCGACGACAATTACTACCGAGGGCCGCAGCGTGGCGGAGGTGGAGGCGGAGATGCTGCGGTTTATCTCGATGCGCTGCTGGATCGACCCGGCCGAAATAGGCGACCTCGCCGTCTTCCTGGCATCATGCGCCGCGCGCCATATTACCGGCCAATTCATCGCCGTCTGCGGTGGCGCGGAATGGGAAGGCTGAGTGCAACCGTTGGACAGAACCACCAAGCTCGTACTAGATGCCGCGCAAAGTGGAGTTCGTGGATGACAATTGCTGGGCGCAAGAGCCGGTTGACTCCGGTTCATCGTGATCTGCCCCCTTCTGAGTGGCCCAATTTCTAATTTAGAATTGGTCACGAAGGAGGAATGGAATGGCGAGGAAGCACAAGCCGGAAGAGATCATC
>CAYOXI010000109.1:0-5053 GCA_964407855.1 uncultured Chromatiaceae bacterium | reverse complement strand
GCGCCCGCCAGGCGTAGAGACCCAGCGCACATCCAATGACGACCACAAGGAAGCCCAGGATGAACAGGCCGCGGGCGGGGTCAGACGCAAAGGAATGCACCGAAACCAGGACCCCGGAGCGGACCAGGAAGGTGCCAACCAGGCTCAGTGAAAAGGCTCCGATCGCCAGCAGCAGCGTCGAACCCTTGAAGATGCCCCGCTTTTCGGTGACCGCCAGCGAATGAATCAGCGCCGTGCCAACCAGCCACGGCATGAAGGAGGCATTCTCGACGGGATCCCAGAACCACCAGCCACCCCAGCCCAGCTCGTAGTAGGCCCACCAGCTGCCCAGTGCAATACCGATGGTCAGGAACAACCACGCGGTTGTGGTCCAGGGACGGGCCCAGCGGGCCCATTCCTGGTCAATGCGTCCACCAAGCAGCGCAGCCACCGCAAAGGCGAACGCGACCGAGAATCCCACGTAGCCGATGTAGAGCAGCGGTGGATGCAGGGCCATCGCCGGATCCTGCAGCAGTGGATTCAGGTCGTTGCCATCAAAGGGCGCCGGACTCAGGCGGAGAAATGGATTCGACGTAAAGAGGACGAAGCAGAGGAAGCCCACGCTGATCACACCCAGGACGCCCAGTACCCGGGCGTACATCGCCGGTGGAAGGCGCCCGCCAAAAATCGTGACAGCGAGGGTCCATGCCGCAAGGGTCAACGCCCACAGCAGCAGCGATCCTTCATGGCTGCCCCATACCGCTGCCAGGCGGTAGATCTCCGGCAACTGGCTGTTCGAATGACTGGCGACGTTGAGCACGGAAAAATCATTGGTCAGGAATGACCAGGACAAGGCGGCGAAGGAGATCGCCACGAAAATGAACTGGCCAATGGCGGCCGTCGGCCCCACGGCCATCCATCCGTTCCGACCCACATGGGTGCCCACCAGTGCGAAAAAAGCCTGGGTCACAGCCAGGCACAAGGCGAGGATAAGACTGAGCTGTCCGAGTTCTGGAAGCATGGCGGGTGATTCTCGCGGCTAGTTGACTGTGGCCGCTTCGCCTTTCGCCGAGGCGGGATGGCCGCCGGCAGCGAGGGCCTCGGCAACTTCAGGGGGCATGTAGTTCTCATCATGCTTGGCGAGCACTTCAACTGCCCGGAAGCGGCCCTCCGGTTCAAGATAACCCAGCGCAATCACCCCCTGCCCCTCCCGGAAAAGATCCGGCAGGACACCCGTATACGAAACCCTCATGGTCTGATTGTTGTCCGTGACATTGAACTGCACTTCCATGGCCCCGCTCGCGCGCGCGATGCTCCCCTCTTCAACCAGTCCACCGAGGCGAAATTTCTTCTCCAGTGGCGCGTCCCCTGCCAGTGCCTGGCTGGGGGTATAAAAGAACAGGAGATTGTCCTGAAACGCCCGCAGGGCGAGACCAACGGCCGCGGTCACCCCGAGCACCATCAGTCCGACGATCAGCATTCTCTGTCTACGCGGCGTCATAGGACTTTCCCTTGTCTGCTGAAGGCTGCGAATCCTGGTCCGGAAGTTGTTCGGCCCGCACTCCGGCCCGTCGGAGGATACGTTGGCGTAGTCGCACACGGGTACTCGTCACCTGCCGGACCGCTGCCACCAGATTCCAGACCAGAACGAGCATGGTCACACCAAATGCCGTCCAGACATAGGGCGCATAGCCACCCATGTGCAGGAACTCGCTCATGGATTCAGGCCCGCCGGGCTGGTGCCACGCAGCAGGTCCTGCACCCATCGTGACTGGACCTCCCGCTCCAGCACCTCACCCCGAACGCGCATGGCCAGCACGCCCAGAAAGAACAAGGTGAAGGCCAGGATGGTCATGAGCAGCGGCCAGAGCATTTCCCAGGCGATGGACGGCGCCTCCAGCTTGGAGAGCGTGGGGCCCTGGTGGAGGCTGGCCCACCAGATAACCGAGAAGTGGATGATGGGTACGTTGACGACGCCGGCCAGTGCAAGCACGGCGCTGGCCCGGTCGGCCTGGGTCACGTCCTCGAACGCGCTTCGCAACCCCATATAGCCAAAATAGAGGAACAGCAGAATCAGCTCGGAGGTAAGGCGCGGATCCCACGCCCAGTACGTACCCCACATGGGCTTGCCCCAGACCGCACCGGTTAGCAGCGCGGCGAACGTGAAGGAAGCACCGATCGGTGCACAGCTGGCAGCTACCGCGTGGGCCAGCTTGATGCGCCAGATCAGGCCAATGCCGGCCGCCACCGCCATCGTGACGTAGACCATCATCGACAGGTAGGCGCTGGGAACGTGAACGTAGATGATGCGGAAGGCATCGCCCTGCTGATAATCGGGCGGCGCCAGCACCAGTCCCGCCCAGAGGCCGATCAACAGCAAGGCAACTGCCGGGACCAGCAGCCAGATGCTGAGAGTGCCCGCCATTGCATAGAAATGCGGGGGCGAGGCAAGGCGAAAGAACCAGTTCCACACGTGCGTCGTTCTCCAGCAACCCGGTTTGCCCCGGCTGGGGGCTGATCAGCCCGAGACCGCCCCCGCCTAGTCCGCGGAAATCCGCAACGCCAGTCCGGCTGCCAGCGGTGCCAGGCTCACTGTCAGCGCCAGCAGGGCGCCCAGCAGGTAGAGCAGCCCTGCCGGATCCTCGCCGGCGAGAGCCAGATCCGTGGCCTTCGCGCCCAGCATGAGTACCGGCAGCATCAGTGGGGCCACAATGAAGGCCAGCAGCACCCCGGCACCCCGAAGCCCGGCAGTCAGCGCCGCCCCGACAGATCCGATCAGGCTCAGCGTCGGCGTGCCGAGCAGCAGTGACACTGTCAGGGTTTCCATCACCGACCCCGGCAAATGGTAGGTGATTGCCAGCACTGGCGCCATGATCACGATCGGGACACCCGTCACGATCCAGTGAGCAAGCGTCTTGGACAACACCATCCAGCCCACGGGATAAGGCAGGGTCAGGAGCTGCTCGAGCGTGCCGTCCTCGAGGTCGGCGCGGAACAGCAAATTCAGCGATAGCAGGCTCGCAAGCAATGCGGCAATCCACAGCACCCCGGGGGCAATGGCCTGGAGGAACTCGGGCTTGGGGCTTAGTGCCATCGGGAAAAGTGCGACCACCAGGATGAAGAACCAGGCCGCGTTGCTGGCATCGGTCCACCGCCGCAGACCGAGTCGCAAGTCGCGCTGCAATACGAGCCAGAACAGGCGGAAGAGGCCCAGGGTTGCTGGCTGGCTCATCCGTTGTCGCCCAGCGTGAGCGTGGTTACCGGCACCGAGTCCAGCGACAGGGCCTGGTGAGCAACGATTGCAGCAGTACCGCCGTCCAGGACGTGGCGCCGGACGATCTGCTCGAGGAACCGGCGACCTTCCCGGTCAAGGTTTGTCTGGGGTTCATCCAGCAACCAGAGGTCCGCGGCGGAGACGAGTACCCGCGCCAGGGCTGCACGGCGTTTCTGGCCCGCGGACAGCAGCCGGACATCGAGTTCGGCGCACGAGGCCAGGCCGGCCTGCACCAGCACGTCGGTGACTACCTCCGCGGGCCGGCCGGCGAGCTGGGCGAAGAATTCAAGATTGGTGCGGGTGCCGAGATCGTTCTTGAGCGCCAGGTTATGGCCGCAGAAGGCCAGACGCAGGCGCGCGGCCCGGACGGCCGACATCAGCTCTTCGCCGTCCCACTGGACGACCCCTGACTCGGGACTGGTCAGTCCGGCCAGCACCCGGAGCAGCGTGGTCTTGCCTGCTCCGTTCGGCCCTTCAATGACGAGGACCGAACCGGCCGGCACGGCGAAAGTCAGCTCCTCGAACAGGCACGTGGTTCCGCGCCACAGCGTCAAACCAGCCCCTGTCAGCACCCGGCGTACCCCTGTTCCCCACGCAAGCAGGGCGCGAAGACCCTGGCCTCCCCACCGGGGAGCGGCGGCATCCTGCCCTGATTTCTGCTTTTATAACAAGTCATTACCTCATCTTCCGGGAATCTGCTTGCCAGTTGCCCTCCCCGCGAGCCAGTCGGCCGGTCATCTTTACATAACTGAACGACCTTCCTAGACTTCGATCACGGTCTTCGATCGGGACTACAGAAGAAACGGCAGCCGGGACACACCCGGCGCCCCAGCAAGAAGGCTCTCATGGCCGCACTGATAGCTCCATCAAGCCCAATCCCGGCTGGCAGCATCCGGAAGCCGGACGATGCGGCGATGACGGCAGCGATGGCCTACGTTGGCCGCTGCCTGCGGGGGCACCGCCCCTTTGCCATCATCACAGGATCGCGGAACGGTGGCGTAGAAGGCCTCGCGGCATGCATCGAAGCCGACTATCGCGGTCGGGAAGATCTGCACGTCATCCGGCTGGACGAACCCCGGGAGAACGTGCAGTCCTTCCTGGCGGCCTGCCTGACACAGCTTGGCTTTGACCTTTTTGAGGCTGGTCTCGACGATCTCCACAACCTGCTGGTGGTGTTTCTTCGGCATGAAAGCGCCCGCGGAAGGCGGACCGTCATCATCATCCACAACGCCGAGCGCTCCGGTCCGCGTGTGCTCGAGTTTCTGCACACCCTGGCCAAGATACGGGCCGGACCAACACCCGCGCTCAGCATCGTGATGACGGGATCACGGAGCTTGCACCGGGTAATCGATTCCCCCGGCATGGCCGCAATGAAGGGCATGACCCGGGAACGCTTCGATCTGGACCGGGCCTTCGCCTGGATCTCCCCTGCCGCGGGCGTGCGGGCGGAGCCTGAACGGGTCCAGCCCGGCAATAGCCGGGAGCCACCGGCAACCAGTCTGGCCGTGGCGCAGCACAGGCTCGTCGTCACCCTGGATGGCGCGGTCATTGAACAGCGAAGCCTGACGTCGGGCTGGCTGAGAATCGGTCGCAGTCGACGCAGCGGTCTGTGCCTGGACAGCCGTTTCGTCAGCCGCAACCATGCGGCCCTGCTGGTTTCCGGGGAGGATGCCACCATCGTCGATCTGGGCAGCACGAACGGTACGCTGGTCGACGGTGACGAAGTCAGCAACCGGATACTGCCAAGCGGGGCCATCATCAGCATCGGCAACTTCCGCCTGGGCTACACCTGCGGCCAGG
>CAYOXI010000108.1:0-5161 GCA_964407855.1 uncultured Chromatiaceae bacterium | reverse complement strand
GTGACCTCGACAGAATTGCTTCGCATCCTGACAAAGCTCCGCTTTGAAAATACTACAAACAAAAAAACGCTCAAGCAAGCTTGGCGTTTTTTCTTATTGTAGAATTTATTCGTGACCTCGACAGGATTCAAACCTGTAACCTTCTGAGCCGTAATCAGATGCGCTATTCAGTTGCGCCACGAGGCCATTTTGAGGGTGCAAATATACCTTTTATTTTGCTGTGAGCAAAGAGAATTTAAACTATTTCAGCACTTAAACCGGCGTCCAGTAACAGACTGCAGCGGGGTTCCAATTCTTCATAGGAGCCTGTTTTTACAGTGCATTTGCCTTTGTAATGCACAATCCAGGCGCATTGCTCTGCCTGTATAGGAGTGTGTTCACAGGCATGCACAAGGGTGTCAATCACGTGGTCGAAAGTGTTGACATCGTCATTGAATAAAACAATCTCGTTGTTCTTCTGCTCGTCGATAAGAACTTCAATTTTTTCTTCTATTTTTTCTCTGGTACTCACTGTTTTGGATTAAAGCTCAAAGTTCAAGAATCAAATTTAATAAATTTTGCCGCAACCCAATTGTTACGTTCCAAGTTTTCAACGAATTGCAAATTGTGTTTATTGCATTCAGCTTTAATAATCTCGAGGTCTTCTGTGTAGAATCCGCTGAGGTAGAGTTCGCCACCTGGTTTTAGGCACGCGGCATAGGTTGCCATATCATTGAGTAAAATATTTCGATTGATGTTTGCAATGATGGTGTCATAGTTTTTTCCGTTCAGCAAAGATGCATCGCCTTCATACACTGTGATATGCTTGCAATGGTTGCGCTCGGCATTTTCTATGGAGTTTAAATAACACCAGTTGTCAATGTCTATGGCATCAATGGGTTTGGCGCCTTTCATTTCGGCAAGAATTGCCAAAACAGCTGTGCCGCATCCCATATCCAGTACATTTTTTCCGGTCCATTCATTCTTGAGGATGTGTTGAATCATCATATGTGTGGTCTCGTGATGCCCCGTCCCGAAAGACATTTTGGGTTCGATAACGATGTCAAACTCCACCTCAGGTTTTGGGTGAAATGGTGCTCTAACCGAACAAATGTCGTCAACGAGTATGGGTTCAAAGTTTTTTTCCCATTCCTCATTCCAGTTGACTTGCTCGATTTCTTTTTGAGTATAATGGATTTCAAACTCAGGGTTGGTGAGTATTTCTACTTCGTCCAACAGATTTTCATTCCAGTCTTTTTTCTGTATGTAAGCAGTTACACCTTCATTGGTTTCTACAAAGCTTTCAAAGCCCGCATAACCTAGTTCGGCAATGAGGATGTCTCTCCCAATCTCTGTGGGTGTGACCTTAAAGTCAAATTCGAGATAGATGAGTTCCATTAAACGGCTTTTATGATGTCAATAAACGAATTTACTTCCAGGGAGGCACCGCCAACGAGTCCGCCATCAATATCGGGTTGTGAGAAGATGGCTTGAGCGTTTTCAGGTTTTACGCTTCCGCCGTAAAGGATAGAAACGTGGTTTGCAATTTGCTCGCCATAAGTGTTTGCAATGGTTTTTCTTATGAATTGGTGCATTTCCTGTGCTTGCTCGGGGCTGGCGGTTTCACCGGTGCCAATGGCCCAAACGGGTTCGTAAGCAAGGACAATGTGTTTCCAGTCGCCTTTGTTTAAGTCAAACAACGCGTTTTGCAATTGGTTTTTTACCAGTTCAAAATGTTTGTTTTCTTTGCGTTGCTCCAGTTTTTCGCCGATGCAGAATATGACTTTCATTTCGTTTTTAAGTGCGGTATGTACTTTTGCCATGAGCAAGGCATCTGTTTCACCACAATACTCGCGACGTTCACTATGCCCTAAAATGACACGTTTAATACCGACGCTTTTGAGCATGGCTGCCGATACTTCACCTGTGTAAGCTCCTTTTTCTTCCTGATGCATATTTTGCGCAATGATTTCTACCGGATGCTCGCGGGTTGTTTCAAACGCATGCCAGAGACTGGTGAAGGAGGGTGCAATGAGTATTTGTGCTTTAGTTTTGGGTAGTTTTTCAATTAAAAAAGTGAAAAAGTCATTGGCCTCTGCCAGGTTTTTATACATTTTCCAGTTTGCTGCGACGATCTTTTTTCTCATGATTTCGACTTGTTTAATACAAAGATACACTAAGAAAATATGAAAAAAAATTGTATTATCGAATATAAAAGTATAAATTTACATTACATATAGTATAATAATATACTATTTAATTTTAATCTTATGGAAAAGAAAACTTCAAAACCTTATAGAACTTCAAAGGAGGCCGGCTTTGCTGTAAATGAGCCTACCGTCTATTATGTGGCAAATACCCCTACACCCTTAAATGTGTTGACTTCATTTGAAAAAATGCAAATCATTAAACGCGGTATATCAAAACGGTATTTGGAAAGTTTTAAAAAGGCGACTTCATTAGACTATTCTTCCTTAGCAGATGCCTTATTAGTGACCCGGGCTACCTTAATTAACAAGAAGGGTGATGAAAAGTTTAATGATCAAGTGAGTGAGCGCATTGTCTCTATTGCAGATTTGTATGCGTTTGGCTATGAAGTTTTTGAAGATAAAAACCGTTTTAATGAGTGGATGTTTGTTCCCAATCAAGGGTTGGGAGGTGAGGTACCTTTTTCTATTGTTAACAACCAGTATGGCCGTGAGGAAATCAAAAACCTCATAGGAAGGATTGCTTATGGTGTTTATTCTTAGGGTATGTTGGTTTACAGAATTGGAAAGAAACAGTTTATTGAGGATTTAGAGGGCGTGGGTGCCAAGTTGTATGGCGGAAGGTGGAATCAAATGGGTACTGCTTGTCTTTATACCTCAGAGAGCAGGGCATTGGCAGTGTTGGAATATTTAGTTAATGTAACAATTAAGCATATACCCAAACAATTGAGTATTGCTACCTTTGAAATTGACGAAAAACAGTTAGAAACACCTTCCTTAAAAAACCTTCCTAATGACTGGCAAGTGATACCTGCTTCTTTTACTACCAAAAATTTTGGAACCGAAATGCTGCAAAAGGGCGTGCCGGGCTTTAAAATTCCGTCGGCAGTAATTCCGGATGAATATAATTATGTTCTCAATCCTTTGGCGGGAGGTCGTTTTTTTAAATTGGTTGAGGTCAAGGAGTTTGTTTATGATGTGAGGATAGGAGGTAGTAGGTAGTAGGTAGTAGGTTGTAGGTAGTAGGAGGTAGTGGTGCAGGGTTAAAGAAATTTGACATTTCAAATTTGACATTTCAAAATTTGAGATTTGAAATAGTAAACTTCATTCTATCAAATAAAATTACCCCCTTATCTTAGGATCTAAAATCCCGTAAATTATATCTACCAAAATATTAATCAGTATAAACATTGTGGCAATCACAATCACAGCGCCCATAATGATGGGTAAATCAAGGGTGTTTAAGGCATCGACAATTTCTTTTCCCAAACCGTTCCAGCCAAAAATATATTCCACAAACACCGCTCCGGCTAGCATGGAGGCAAACCAGCCCGAAATAGCAGTCACCACCGGGTTTAATGAGTTTTTCAATGCGTGTCTTCTAATGATTTGATAGGTGCTTAGGCCTTTCGCTTTTGCTGTGCGTATGTAATCCTGATTGAGCACTTCCAGTAGGGAGTTGCGCATCAACTGAATCACAACAGCCAGCGGGCGAATTCCCAGAACAATGGCGGGCAGGATGAGGTTTTTCCATTGGATGTATTTGCCTTCACCAAAATCATCTACTTCATACAGGCTTCCGGTCATGTTCAGGTTAGTGTATTGATGCAGAACATACCCAAAAAACCAGGCAAATAAAATCGCACTGAAAAAGGAGGGGACACTCATTCCCAGAGTACTGAAAATCTGAATGGCTTTATCCATCCAACTATCTTTCACAAGGGCTGAAATAATTCCGAAAAAAATACCGATAATGAGCGCAATTGTAATGGCGGAAACTGCCAAAATAGCTGTGTTGGGCAAGGTTTCCCCAATCACGGCAGTCACTTCTTTACCACTTTTTTGAAAGGATTCCCTGAAATAAGGTACTTTAATGACTGCGGTTATGTTGTCTAAGGAAAATAAACGTGTGGCGCTGTATTTTCCTTCCGAAAGGAAGGTGTAGTCGTTTTCATTTCCGCTGTGAAGCGAGAGTGGTGACAAATCATTTAAATAATATAGATATTGGGTGTGTAAAGGCTTGTCAAACCCATATTTTTTCTTGACGATTTCAATTTGCTCAGGGCTTTCATTCTGTCCCAGCATCATTCGCGCAGGATCACCGGGGAGAATTGTAAACAAAAAGAAAATCACGGTGACAACTCCAAAAAGGGTGAGCAGGGCATAACCAATTTTTTGAAGTGTGTAGCGTACCATTTAGTCCAAAGTTACATCATCCATTGTGAGTGCTTTGTATTCAAAGTCTTCGCCAAAAAGGGTTTTTGAATATTCTTCTATGGTACTGGTAAAACCGGCTTCCATTCTGCGTTCATTAACACTTTCAGGGTTTTCAATGGGCCAGATAAAAGACCCGCGGGCATCGTCATAACTTTTTCCTTGTGTGCCATAGATTTGTGGTTTGCCTTCCTGCATTAAAAGCCGATCTTCCATCATCGCAACAAAACGATAGGGTAGTTCACCATCTTCACCTGCTTTCTTGATAATGGGAAAGTATTGCCGGATTTTGTCTGAATGTTGCAATACATACCAGGCAGTGGTATGGGTAGGTTCACCCACCATTGATTTCCCAGGGTAACCGCGGGTCTTGAAAATAGTCTCCATAAAGTCCATATTGGACTGGTCGATACTAAATTGCCTGTCCCACAAATCACCGCTATACTCGTCTTCCTCAAGTCCCATTTCCTCAGCTTTGATTTTTAAGTCGGTTGGTCCCAGACCCATTAAAGAACGATATCGCTGATCGAGTTCCTTGATGCTGTCCAGCTGTGATTTTAAGCGCTCATCAAACACAATGGGTTTGGGTTCGATAGTTTTCAACTCCAGTTTTAAAGCGTCATTCCAATGCAACTTTTGTTTGATGGTACCGGCGTTAAGCTCAAGAATACCCGGATTACTCCGCACAATAGTTTTAAGCACTGTTTGGTCACAGAAATAGAAGTCAAAATTTAAACCGTGTGTGGATTTTAATCCTTCAA
>CAYOXI010000107.1:0-5166 GCA_964407855.1 uncultured Chromatiaceae bacterium | reverse complement strand
TCAATTTAAGTTGGTGAATTCTACGTTTTGTGTTAAGCTGACCGCTAACGGTTCTGGTATAGCCACAGTAGCGGATTGCGGGCTTCGTCGCTTTCCGCCGTGATGAACTCTACGCGGGGCAGAGACGTTGAAATCTGCACCATGCCCCGCTATTGTTAGCTATACCATGTTAGCGGTTCGGGCTTTTATTCAGATTATTTGCAAATTTCATTATCAACTTCATAATTATTGGTCTGATAAATTTATAGGTGAGAATTCCAATACCTGCCAATATGAGTATAAAAGCGGTAGGCAAAATTGCTCCAAAGGTATAAGTCATGCCAAGAATAAAGCCTAATATAAACTCAGAGTAATATATGGGAATAATTAGGCTAAGCACTAATATGATGTAAAGAACATTGTCTAAAAAGAGATTGTATCCATTCGTGAAAGAGATTGCTATTAAAATTCCAAAGACTAAACCTGTTATAAATAGACTTAAAATCTTAGTTTGTAGTTTGTTCGTTTGTTGTACCTTTGAAGATTGTGTGCCAAGTCTTCTTTCTGTCCCACTTATAAGAAGCCAAGTAAGAATAGGAAGTAAAAGTCCGCTCCACCAGTTGGAGATTGCTGGTAGATTTTGTTGGTGTAGAATATGATGGCTGGCGACCCCACCATGAAAATGCTCCCAGAAAAGCAAACCAAGTATGAAAACCGTTACAATACCTGTAATAATGACTTTTATCTTTGTCTTGTTTTGTCTTTGAAGGATTTCTTGAGTTATCATCATTTTTATCTTTCTTTTTTTATAATGTCTGATTTTACTTTCAGTTTCGTGTCGTCTTTTAGCCTGACCGCTAACTTGTTTATATGCGGAACTTTTGTAAGCCTATCATGCTATATTGGCATGCTATGCCCAGGTTTTAACATTTTTAGTTCCGTTTTATTTCTGTTCAATATTTTTATTATTGTATTATGGGGAGGGGATAATCAAACTTAAACCTTTTTCACAAACTATCAAAAGGATTTTTAATCTTTTGAATGCGTTGTTCACTCACATGGGTGTAAATCATTGTTGTCTTAGGGCTGTTGTGACCCAACAAAGACTGTATATACCTAATGTCTGTTCCGCTTTCAAGCAAATGAGTAGCAAAAGAGTGCCGCAAGGTGTGCAATGTTATGCGCCTGCCTCTTATTCCGGCAAGGTATACAGACTTCTTTAAAACCTGCTGAGCGCTGCTTGATGTGTAAGTCCCGCCGTCTTGACCTTCAAACAAATAGGTAGTGGGTTTATATACTTTATAATACTCCCGCAACAATTTTAAAAACAAGGGCGACAAAAGTGTGTAGCGGTCTTTATTGCCTTTGGCCATTTTAATGTGAATCAACATGCGCTTGCTGTCAATATCACTAATTTTTATATTGATGGCCTCTCCAATACGCAAACCTGCACTATAAATCAATGATAACAACGTCTTGTGCTTCAAATTATGTGTGTTGTCAAGTACTGCCTTAATCTCTTCAAGACTTAGCACCTCGGGCAAATACCTGATTTTCTTCGGACGCTCAATTTGCAACTGCTCAATATCTTGGTTTTTGTAAGCCAGATATTTCTTAATCCCATTGATACATTGGTTTTGATAATTTACAGACTTTCCGGGCGCCACCACAAACTCATAATTAAACGTTTCAATAAGTTTTGAACTAATTTCATTTCTGTTTTTTAGATTCAAATACCTCAAGAACTGCAAAGTCACACCTGCATAAGTATTAATCGTGTTTTTGCTTAATCGCTTTTGTGCCATCCATTTTTTAAAACGCTCTAGTTCATCCTTTTGACCATCAGTAAGCTCAGGAAATTCAGGCGATTGCTTAAAAGGTTCCTTCAAAGGTTTTATTTCCTTTTTTAAAGCATTATAATCCACATAAAACTTTTCTTCCCTTAAATACTTAAACAACTCCTGCCTGTTTTTAGTAGTATCCTGAACATAAAAAACACGATGGGTTTGACTCCATTTCACTCCCTTAAACTGCTTGATAGTTTCCTTAACCAATGCATCAAAAGGAAAATAAATCCCAATTTGGGACTCTCCGCGATGATTCAATGGCTTCAATATGATTGTCTTCATTCGTGTTAAGGTTGCACCAAAAAAAAAGTGTATGGTCAAAAATAAATAATCAAAACCATTTATACAATTCAGATTATTATAATTAACCAAATACCCACAATCAATTGAGTTCTTCGGTGACACTAAAGAGAGAATCAATAAAGTAACAAATAATAAAAATTTATATACCTTTAAACAGCAATTTTAAACCCCTTTTTATGACCCTAGTTATCATTTCATTAGTCATCCTCACCCTAGTTTATTTTGTGTATATCTACAATACGCTTATTAAATTACGAAATATGGTCAACGAGGCCTGGAGCGGTATCGATGTGCAATTGCAAAAACGCCACGACTTGATTCCCAATATCGTAAAAGTGGTACAAGGCTATGCTTCACACGAAAAAAACCTGTTTGAAAGCATCACAGAATTGCGCAACCGCGGAATAAAAGCAGACAATGTAAAAGACCGGGAAGCGGCAGAAGTGGGTCTTTCAAAAGCATTGGGAAACCTTTTTGTGGTTGTTGAAAATTATCCCGAGCTGAAAGCCAATCAGAATTTTCTGGAGTTACAGCGGGACCTTTCAGCCGTTGAGAATGACCTTCAACGCGCCAGAAGATACTATAACGGAAGCGTGAGAAACTATAACATTCTTATCGAGCAGTTTCCGTCTATGTTTGTTGCAAAAGCAGCAAATCATACCCAAAAAGACTTTTTTGATATTAAAAACGAAACCGAAAGGGCAGCTCCCCAAGTGAATTTCTAAAACACGGTACTATGAAAATATTTATTTCTTTTTTATTTTGTTTGTTCTTCTTAAACTCAAGCTTTTCGCAAGAGCGAATTATTTCTTACGATTCTCATATCAAAGTAGAAGAATCGGGTGATTTATTGGTAAGGGAAGATATTACGGTACAGGCAGAAGGCAATCAAATCAAACGAGGTATATTTCGCACTTTTCCTACTAAATACAAAGACAAAATGGGAACCCGCTTCAACGTAGATTTTGAAGTAGTTGATGTGTTGAGAGATGGAAACAAAGAACCCTTTTTTACCGAAAAACAAAACAATGGAATTGTCGTTTATATTGGTGATAAAATGACCTATTTATCACCGGGCACTTACACTTATTCTTTAATTTATAGAACAACGAGACAGATTGGTTTTTTTGAGGACTTTGACGAATTGTATTTTAATGCCATTGGGGGTGATTGGGCATTTACAATTGAAAAAGCAACCGTTTTAGTTGAATTGCCTGTTGGTGCAGAAGTAATACAACTCGATGCGTTTTCAGGGTTTCAGGGAACCACAACTTGTGATTGTGAACTCGTTTCCGCAGACAACAGGGTTAAAATTGAAATCACTCGTGCTTTAAACCCAAGAGAGCAACTCACCTTTGCTGTTGCCTGGCCAAAAGGTTTTGTAAAAGAGCCCACCTCAGCAGAAAAATGGATGTATTTCTTTAAAAGTAATTTTCATGTTTTATTTTCTTTATTAGGATTGGCATTCGTTACATTTATTTACTATCGAGCATGGAAAAAAGTGGGAGTCGATCCGCCAAAAGGAACCATCTTTCCTCAGTTTGACCCCCCTGAAGGTTTTAGCCCGGCAGATTGTGCCATATTACAAAAACTTAAATTTACACAGCGAGCTGTCTCATCAGCGATTGTAAATATGGCTGTTAAAGGACACATCAAAATAACTTACGATAAGAAAAAATATACACTCAAAAGAATAACAGATGAGTATTCCTCGCTTTCTGATGAGGAAATAGAACTTTCTAAAGCGCTGTTTACAGGTAATAAAGTAATTGATTTGGATAATAAAAACCATAGTAAATTTTCAAAAGGACGAACAAATACCTATAAAAGCATCAAGAAAAAATTAAAACCCACCTATTTTAGTTTTAATCACAATCATTTAGGCAAAGGAATTTTAGCATCAGTACTTTTGGTGGTGCTTGCTTTTATTCTGTCTCCTTCACCGGTAATTCCCATTTTGTTGATGATTCTTTTGGTTTTTCTGGTTGCTATTTTTACTTATTTAATTAAAGCACCCACCGTGTTAGGAAGAAAGACAATGGATGATATAGAAGGTTTTAAAATGTATCTCTCTGTCGCAGAACAAAAACAGCTGGACAGCCTGCATGAACCAAAACTTACTGTTGAACGGTTTGAAGCCCTTTTGCCATATGCCATAGCGCTGGGCGTTGAAAACCAGTGGGGAAAGAAATTTGAAAACTCGTTGACAAAATCGCTCCAAGAAACAAAAAGTTACAACCCATCTTGGTACACAGGAGCTGCAGCCGGTATGGCATTTTCACCGGCAAATTTTAGCAGTGATATGGGAAGAAGTTTCTCGTCAGCCATTTCATCAGCCTCCACACCTCCCGGAAGTTCGTCGGGCAGCGGGGGAGGAGGTTCCTCCGGCGGCGGCGGTGGCGGTGGCGGCGGTGGCGGCTGGTAAAAAATAAAAGTACTTCCCGAAATATGTTTCGGGAAGTACTTTTTGGCCAATACAATTATTGAATGGTTAGTTCGACCTTTTGTTGTGCTTTGGTTATGGAATAAGCAGTATACTCAAAAGTTTGTCCGGTTGCCGGTATGGTTCCGCGTGATTCAATGACCAGCAAATGATCTTCAGTGGTTCTGGGTTTGTTGTATTCAAGATACCATGAAGCCACTCCTTTTTTTGGGTTTAGACCTTCCAGCTCGGCAATGGTCAATATACCATCCTGCATAGCATTTAAAAGTGGTTCTTTTTCAACAAACCACATAGGCATGTTTTCACTTTGTAAATAAGCAATCATCGGAAAAACAGTTGGTGGGGCATCCGGTTCAATAAGTCCTTTTCCGTAAACGGTTAGTGAACAGCCAAATGCTGCCGGCACATCAAACAGTTGCAATAAGTTGAACTCGGGGTTGATGCATTCCACATTCCGCATCATAGGGATAATAACGGTGTTGCCAGACTCCATAAACAACCGCTCTTCTGCACTCAATTCTGCAATGCGTGCATAAAATGGCGGACCGGGATTTTGTTCATCAGGTGTAGAAAATTCAATATAATTTCCACTTG
>CAYOXI010000106.1:0-5302 GCA_964407855.1 uncultured Chromatiaceae bacterium | reverse complement strand
CGAGCAGGCGTGCCACGAGTGGGGACAGAAGCTGCGCCGGGCCTCGTGCGTCGAAGCGAGCCGTCATCGTCACCGTCGCGGCGTCGGGTCCCGTCCCGATCACCGACCAGCTGTTGGTGAGATCTCGCACCGCCGCGGGCTTGTCCTGACGAGTGACGCGCAGTCGGCTACCACTGACGCCAATCGCTCATGCGGTAGACGGTGAGTGTCGGTGGTTCGACGAAGAGCGTCGTGAACCCGTCCGCGACGGCGGGGTTGCCGTACATCGTCTCGATCAGGTCGTCGGTGTTCCAGACGTCGATGGAGATGAACTGTGTGGGATCGTCGACTCCGGTGAAGGGGAGGTGCGCGACGTCGCCCGCCTGCCGCATGGTCGGCGCGCCGGCCGATGCCGCTGCGTCGTGGTCGGCCTGCGCTGACGCCGCGTCGCCGGCGAGCTGGCCGCGCACGATGATCAGCCAGGCGTCGGTGGCCACCGAACCGTCGGGGAGTTCGCCGAACGAGAACCAGTCCGCCCGATGGCGGTAGCGCTCGATCAGCGGCGGCGCCGTGAAGATTCCAGCGCCCTCGACGAGTGCCGGCGGCACCGTCGACACATTCGCGTCGGGCGACGTCCAGCGGTCGATGCTCAGCAGCGAACCGGCCGTGCCGCCCATCAGCGTGGTGCTCAGGGCGACGAGGTGGGAGACGTTGCCGGCCCCTCGCAGCGACGTCTCGCTGTCCGTGGCGATCTCGTCGTGCACCGGCATCGCCGCGGCGACGTCGTTGCCGGCGAGGTCGCCGAACGTGATCACGCTGATCGCGTCGGCGGCGGTCGAAGGGTTGTCGTGGTCGGTCATCGATTGCTCCAGTCGTCGAAGTGGTTGTCCGTTCTTCTGACGACGGGGTGAGTCCGAACTGTGCGCGTCGGAGCGTGTTTTCGGAGAGCCGATCGCGCGGTCGCGTGCGATCAGGCGGCCGACGCCGAGAACTCGTCCTTGCGCTTGATGAGCACGTACAGCACGTAGCCGTGTGAGAGCACGAGCAGTGGCGCGATGATCCCGAAGGTGATCCACATCACTCCGATCCCCTCTTCGAGGGTGCCTGCGGCCGCGACCGTGATGCCGACCGAGATCAGGTCGACGATTCCGACGACCGTGAACAGCCACGCGAGCGGAACCGTCAGCGACGAGCGCCGGTACGCGGCGAGCGCCGCGATGATGCCGGTCACCGCAGCCGCCAGATCGCCGTAGGCGATCACCTCGATGGCATCCATGTCCTGCCCGGGAGCGACCTGGCCGGGGGCGAGCATGGTGAGCCCGAGGAATCGGAAGCCCTGGTACAGCAACACCGGCGCGATCGCCACGAACACGTCGCTGCGCTGCAACCAGCCGAGGACGTACTCACGGCAGATGGTTCCGAAGATGATCAGACCCAGCGCGAACTGGATCGTGACGATGACATAGGGCGACAACATGGTGCGGTTCCTTTGATCGAGGGTTCAGGATTCTCTCGACGTCGCCCCGGCGCGGAACTGTTCGCGACGCGATCGGATTCGTCACGCCGCGACGTCGTCTGCAGGGAAGACATCGATCGCCGAGATTCCTGCGGCGTCGATGGTGAGGACCATCGAGCTGGGCCGTCGGACCGCTGCGTCCACCTGGGCGAACGACATGGTGAATCCGGGCTGGGCATTGAACGCGACCGGGGTGAGACGGCACGGACCGAGCGGTCCGACGAACCGTTCGATGAAGGCCACGACATCATCGCGGCCCGAGTACCACGACGGCACGGGCGGCATCGCGAGTCGAACGTCGGCGCTCAACGTGTCGACGAGTTCGTCGATGTCGCTGGCCTGCCACGCCCGAACGAACCGTTCGAGCGTGGCGGCGACGATCGCATCGTCGATCGGGACGTCGGGGAACGAATCGACGCCGGTTGCGTGATGGGTGTCGCGCATCTGGCGCCGCGCGCGATGCAGCAAGCTGTTGACAGACGCGACGCTGCACTCGAGCGTCACCGCGACCTCGGCCGCACTCCACGTCAGGACGTCGCGGAGGATGAGCACCGCCCGTTGCCGAGCCGGGAGTGTCTGGAGAGCGGCGACGAACGCCAGCCGCACGCTCTCGCTCACCGAATACGCCGCGGCCGGGTCGCGCGATGCGTCGGTGAGGTACTCCGTCGGAAGTGGGCCTAGCCACGCCACCTCGGGCGCCGGATCGCGCAGCGGCCGTGTCGGATCCGATGCCGGGGTCAGCGACGCGGGGACGACGCGCCGCTTGCGCACTCGCAGCAGGTCGAGGCACACCCGCGTAGCGATGCTGTACAGCCACGTCTTGGTGGTGGAGTCACCGCGGAAGCCGTCGCGGCTCTGCCAGGCGCGAACGAGTGTCTCCTGCGTTGCTTCCTCGGCGTCCGGGAACGATCCGAGGAACTGATAGCAGTGCACGACGAGCCCCTTGCGGAACTCGTGGGTCACCGCCTCCATGTCGTCGTCGAGCGGCACGTCGTTCGAAGCGGTCGGCGAGTCAGCGCTCGGGGCCGGGGGGTTGGTCGGCATCGCTCGCGGCTTGCCTGCTCAGACGACGGTGGTCGCGGCTGCGGCGCCGGAGCGTTCGTCGCGGCCGGCACTGATCGCCAGGTACGACGCGATCACGGCGGCCAGGCCGGCGAGGGTGCGAACCGCGTGGAGCACCAGCCAGCGGTGGAGCTCCGTGGTCGCTTCGTCGGCGGTGAAATCACCGGTCCAGATCCGGATGTTCACAGGCAAGTGGTACACGAGCGTGATCAGCACCGACACGGCGAGCCCGGCCGCCGCGATCTGCCAATTCCGCCGTTCCCGTGACCCCCGCGGGGCGTTGCGGGGCGCGACGACAGCCGCAATCGCTGCGGGGGTCAGCGTGACCGCGATGCACGGGAGGAGGAACAGGAACGTGGCGAGCCACGTGTCGGCCCAGACCAGCGAGTCGATCTGCACCCACTGCCGTCCGAGACCCATGCCGATGGTCGCCATCACCGCGGTGAACCCGACCGATCCGCCGAACGCGACGAGTGGAGCCGACCCCGACCTCATCGCTGCACCGCCACGTTCGATCCGTGATCTCGTCGAGCCAACTTCTCGGTGGCCCTCTGTTTGGCCGGCGAGGGTCGGCCGGTCTCGAGGAAGGTTCGGACATCGGCGAGCATGGTCTCACCCGACCGTGCGAGCAGGCGTGCCACGAGTGGGGACAGAAGCTGCGCCGGGCCTCGTGCGTCGAATCGAGCCGTCATCGTCACCGTCGCGGCGTCGGGTCCCATCTCGGCCACCGACCAGCTGTTGGTGAGGTCTCGCACCGCTGCGGGCTTGTCCGGACGATAGGTGAGCTGCATGGTGTCCTGATCGAACTCGGTGATCACTTCGGTGACCGTCCCGAGACCGCGTGCTTCGAAGACGCGACCACCGACCGTGGCGCCGGTCGGCACGTCGGCATGAAGATTCGGCGCCGAATGCTTCATCAGCGAGTTCCACGCGGCGGCATCGGCGAAGTCGTGGGCAAGGATGCGCCAGACGTCGCCAGCGGGGGCGTGGATGTCGACGCTGCGTTCGACAACGGTGGTCATCTTGTCTCCTCACGCCCGGATCGGATCAGTTTCACTTGCATAGCGCAAGCGAGCGTACCCCGATCACTCCCCAAGTGCAAGTGAACTCCCGGTCGACCACATATTTGTCCCCGAACGTTGACAAACTCCCTTGCGAAGTGCAAGCGTGAGTCTCCACGCCCGGCAACGAGACGGTGCGTGTGCTCAATGCCAACCACCCACCCAGACAAGGAACCCCTCATGACGAACGACGAACTGCTCGCCAAACAAGCAATCGCCGAACTGCACTACCGATACGCCAGAGGCATCGACACCCAGGACTGGGCGATGTTCCGCTCCATTTTCCACGACTCGGTGGTCGGTGACTTCTCGAAGTGGGGCATGGGCACACGGATGGAGATGCCCGGAGACGCCTTCACCGGCCTCGTGCAGTTCCTCTTCTCGACCGAGGGGCTCGTCACCCAGCACTACATGACGAACTTCCTGATCGAGGTGGACGGTGACACCGCGCACGGCGACACCTACGTCTTCGCTCGCCACAAGATCGGCGACGAGGTGATGAGCCTCAACGCCGTGTACACCTGCGACTACGTGCACGGTGCCGACGGATGGAAGATCTCGACGATCACGATGACGCCGACGTGGGACGAAGGCGGCGACGTCATCAAGTTCTTCCAACTCCCGGACCCCGCCCCGACGGGCAAGCACTACCTCTTCGTCACGGCCACGCCGGTGCTCGCCGAACACGACGCCCTCGAGCGGTACGTCGGCGGGGTCGTCCCGATGCTGATGCAGGCCGGTGGTTCCCCACCCATGATCATCAAGCAGGACGAATCCATCGTCGGCCACACCGACACGTTCATGTCGATGATCGTCACGTTCAACAGCGACGAGACGGCGAGCGCGGGCCGGGCGGTCTTCGACAGCGACGCCTACGCCGCGCTCGTTCCCGATCGCGACACGGCGTTCAGCGAGATGAACATCGCGTTCTACTCCGACATGCCACAGAACTGACCCGAGCGAGCGCGAGTACCGAGTCCCGAATCGCCCACCTGACGTCGGTCGCCGGCCGACGCGCGCTGGGCGGTTCAGGACGCTGGTTTCGAGTGGGTCGCCGTCGACGTGTGAGCCTGGGGGAATGGTCCCGGGCACATCCGATCTCCGACGGATCCGCTGAGCCGATGGGACGACCTCGACAACACGACCAGAACGACGTTCGCGATCGCGTCATGGCCTGCTTCTGGGAACTCGGCTTCGACGGCGCTTCGATCACCGCGCTCGAAGCAGCTGCGGGTATCGACCGGCGCCAGCTGTCGCGTGACTACGGCAACAAGAGAGCACTGTTTCTGCAGTCGCTCGACGACTTCACCGTCTTCTCCGGCGAGCGCTACCTCGCCCGCCTTGAGCACGAACGGTCCGGCCTCGACGACATCGAGCGCACGCTCACCGAACTCGCTCGGCCGAGCCGGCTACCCCGCGGACATCTCGGTTGCTTGATCTGCACCACGAGCCTCGAACCGATCACCGCGAACGACGAGGCAGTCAGGGGCAAGGTCGTGGCGTACTTCCAGCGGATCGAGGACGCGTACCGAACGGCCCTCGTTCACGCTGGTACGGACGGCGACGTCGGAGCCGATCAGCGCCAGGCCGCACGACAACTCCTCGGCGCGCACGTCGCACTGCTGTGTCTGGCTCGCAGCCGAGTGCCCGACGACGTCCTCGGGGACATCGCCGAACGAACGCT
>CAYOXI010000105.1:0-5329 GCA_964407855.1 uncultured Chromatiaceae bacterium | reverse complement strand
GGAAACCTGGGACGGGGACCTGCGGCGTCCCCGTCTGATTGTCCTGCTTCAGGCACGAGTGACAGAAATGGAAGAACTCAAGATCATTGGCTATGGCGAGGAATTTCGGGAACAGGTGATTAATCTGGCGATCAGGGCCTGGGAGCCGGTCTTCCCGCTGACGCGCAGGAAGGTTCCGGGATTCGTCTACGACAACTTCTGGCCGCAAGGCTGGGAAGTCCGGCAGGCTGCGGAAGTCTCTGCGCTGCTTGATCGGGATCCCGACTCGGTATGGCTTGCTCTTCACTCTGGCGTGCTGGCCGGATTTGTCGGGATTGCCATCCATCCCGAAGACCGGATGGGTGAGGTCTCCATTGTTGCCGTCGCACCCGACTTCCAGAGAAAGGGCATCGGCAAGGCGTTGATGCACTTCGCGGAGAGCCAGGTGCGCGAGAAGGGCATGAAGATGATCATGGTCGAAACCGTCGGGGACTCAGGTCATGAGCCGGCCCGTCGCGCCTATGAATCGTTGGGCTATGAGCCCTGGCCGGTCGCCCGCTATTTCAAGGAACTTTAAGTCGTCGCCCCAGCGAAAGTTGGGACCCAGCGCCTTGAAGACACTGGGCTCCAGCTTTCGCTGGAGCGAAGAAGCAGGAGTTGTTCGGAGTTTCCCTGGAGAGTCAGCGTTCAATACCGCCGCACCATGGGCGTGACAAGGAGGCATAGTGGCGGCCATGGCGACGACGAAGGGTGGTTCCGTGGTCAAGACGAGTCTCGAGCGCCCGCATGTGGTGATCGTCGGCGGCGGCTTCGCCGGTCTCTGGGCCGCACGTGCGCTGGCCCGCGCACCGGTGCGGATCACCCTGATCGACCGGCAGAACCACCACCTGTTCCAGCCGTTGCTGTACCAAGTGGCCACCGCAGGCCTGTCGGCGCCCGACATTGCCGCACCGCTGCGGCACATTCTTCGCAGGCAGGGCAACGTCGAGGTGCGGCTGGCCGAAGTCACCGGTTTCGACGTTGAGGCTCGCCGGGCGTGGCTGGGCGCAGATGCGTCGCTCGATTTCGATTTTCTTCTGCTGGCCACGGGGGCGACCCACGCATACTTCGGCAACGAGGCGTGGGCGCAGCACGCGCCGGGCCTGAAGACGCTCGACGATGCGCTTCACCTGCGACGCAAGCTGCTGATCGCCTTCGAGTGCGCCGAGGCTGAGATGGAACCGCAACGCCGTGCCGCGTGGCTGAGCTTTGCCGTTGTTGGCGGCGGACCAACCGGAGTGGAGCTGGCCGGCACGCTGGCCGAGATCGCGCGGCACACGTTGAAGAACGAATTCCGGAACATCAATCCGTCGCACGCGCGCATTCGCCTGATTGAAGCGGGACCGCGCATCCTGTCCTCGTTTCCCGAAGATCTTTCCAGCGCGGCGCAGCGTCAACTCGAGCGCCTGGGCGTCGAGGTGTCCACCGGCTCGGCGGTCACCGACATCAACGCGGACGGCTACCGGATCGGCGACGAGTTCGTCGCCTCGCGCACCATCGTGTGGGCGGCGGGGGTTGCCGCATCGCCGCTGGGACGCGCTCTTGGCGTGCCGCTGGACCGTGCCGGCAGAGTGCGCGTTTGCGACGATCTCAGCGTGCCCGACCATCCGCAGATCTTCGTCGCAGGGGATCTGGCAGCGGTCGAGCATGACGGCCGCCCAGTGCCAGGCGTTGCGCCGGCCGCCAAGCAGATGGGCCGGCATGTGGCGGCTGCGATCAGGGCACGGATCGCGTCACGGCCGTCATCGGCATTCCGCTACCGGGACTACGGCAACCTGGCGACCATCGGCCGCATGGCCGCCATCGTCCACCTGGGCAGGCTGAAGTTGTCGGGGCTTCTGGCCTGGTGGTTCTGGCTCGCGGCGCACGTGTTTTTCCTGATCGGCTTCCGCAACCGTATGGTCGTGTTGCTCAACTGGGCGTGGGCGTACTGGAGCTACCAGCGCGGTGCACGCATCATCCTCGGAAGCGACGCGGCCCGAACTGGTTCTGTTGCTACGGAGCGCGATCAGGAGAAGGCATGACTAACCACTGAACACGCGGCTCGCTGCCCGGCGTTATGCTGCGTCGGGTCTGGCCAGCTCAAGCCTCGGCCCCGCGCTCGGTGTACACAGGTCCGGAGGCTCGGGCATACTGCGAAAGCCACATCATCGTAAGGGGGCTGTGCCGATCCGCCGCGGCGCGCACCGTGGCCGGTTCGGCGGTTTCTGCTGGGGAGCAGGGCCATGACACGCAATTCCAAAGGACGCATCGGCGTCGCGACATGCACCGCGCTGGTACTCGCCTGCGCCAGCGCCAGCGCGCAGGCGCAGCAAACGCCCATCGACGTCATCAACCAGTTTGCCGACTCCGACTCGATCCGCGAGCTGGGGCGCGCGATCGGCACCCTGTGCCCGGCCGGCAATCGCCTCTCGGCTCGGCTGCAGGCCGATTGCAACGCGCTGGTTGGCGCGGCTTTCGGAGGTGACGCGGCGGTGCGTGCGGCGCTGCGGCAGATCGTGCCCGACGCGGTCAACGCCAGCATCGACCGTTCGCAGTTTGGCTTCGGCGCGCCGAACCAGGCGGGCCTGCGCAGCAGCTTCGGCGGGCAGGCGGTTGGTTTCGTGGACCGGCATGAGGGAGGGGTGCTGTCGTGGATGGCCAACCTCAGCGCCGCCAGCTTCGCGCAAACCGCAGAGTTCGACCGCTGGTCGATGTTCGTCAACCTCGACTTCGCGAATTTTGAGCGCGACCCCAGCTTCAATGAAGCCGGCTTCGACGCCGACCGCCAGGCGATCACGCTGGGCCTGGATCGGCGCTTCAGCGACAGCTTCAGTGCCGGCGTCGGCCTGGGCTTCGCGCGCAACGACATGGAGTTCAACGGCAATTCCGGCTCGCAGGACAGCGACGAGCAGCGCCTGCTGGCCTGGGCCAACTGGAGCGGCGCCAACGGTGCCTACTTCGACCTGCTGGGCAGCTGGCAGCGTCGCGACATCGACCAGGTCCGTCGCGTCGCCTACACCCTGGGCAGCGGCGTGGCGGTGGACCAGCGCTTCAGCGCCGATTACGACGGCGACGTCAGCGCGCTGTCCTTGACGCTGGGCCGCCGCTGGCAGCGCGAGTCGATGGGGATCGATCCCTACATCAATGTGGAGTTCGCCGCGATCGAATCCGACGGCTACACCGAGCGCGCCAGCTCCCCGGATGCCAACGGCGCCGGCTGGGCGATCGTCTCACCGGACATCGACAGCGATATCAGCACGGCAAGCCTGGGCCTGCGCATGGACTGGGCGATCAGCTCCGCCAATGGCGTATGGCTGCCGCAGGTCGACCTGGCATGGGTGCATGTTCTCGACCAGGATGAGCCGTCCACGCCGGTGACCTTCGATGGTGACCTCAGTGAAGCGGTGCAGCAGGCCCTGCTGCGCTTTGCGATGATCAACGATGAGGAAGACGACAGCTACGCGCGCATCGGGCTTGGCATCGTCGGCCAGTGGACCGGCGGGCGGTCCGGGTTCGCCAACGTGGCGCGCCACCTCGGCAACGGCCGCTACGAGCGCACCGAGTTCACGCTGGGCTTCCGCTGGGAGTTCTGAGCGCACTCCATTCTCGTCGGCAAGCGTCTGCCGAAAGCGTGACGCAATGACTCAGGCCCGCTGCGCGTACCGCGCGCAGCGGGTCTTCTGGTTTGGTGCTTTCGGTGGGCGAACTGTTCTTCGCCTTCGTATCTCCGAGCGTCCTGCGCTCATGCAAACGCCATGTAAAGCCGCCGACGCAGGTTTTACACGGATGCGTCTGCCACTTCCGCGCGTACATGCCTAGCCTTGAAACCCCATTCACACGGTTTCAGGAGTCCTGCCATGACACGCTCGATCTTCACATCCAGGCTTTCCGCCCTGGCCTCCCCCTTCCTTCTCTCGGCCATGCTGCTGTGCACGTCGCCGACCGGTCTGCTGGCCTCTCCCGCCACGGCGGAACCGTCGCGGTCGCAGCGCCCTGCACTTCCCCAGGAGCAGGGCGAACCGCCGAGGATCCAGCTCGCGATCCTTCTCGACACCAGCAGCAGCATGGACGGTCTGATCGATCAGGCGCGTCAGCAGCTGTGGTCGGCGGTGAACCAGTTTTCCACGGCGCGCCGGCACGGCGTGAGTCCGATTCTTGAGGTGGCGGTTTACGAGTACGGCAACTCGCGGCTTTCCGCCGAGCAGGGCTACGTGCGGCAGGTGATTGGCCTCACGCGCGAGCTGGACCAGGTGTCCGAGGCGCTGTTCTCGCTGACCACCAGCGGCGGTTCGGAGTACTGCGGACAGGTCATTGCCGAGGCGGTCGACGCGCTGAAGTGGAGTCAGGCGCAGGGCGATGTGCGCGCCATCTTCATCGCCGGCAACGAGCCGTTCTCGCAGGGCCCGGTGCCCTACGCCGAGGCGATTGCAGCAGCCAAGACGCGCGGCATCGTCGTGAACACCATCCACGCCGGCGACCACCAGACCGGGGTCAACAGCGGCTGGCAGCACGGCTCGGTACTGGCCGGCGGCAGCTATATGAGCATCGACCACAACCAGGCGGTGGTGCATGTGAAAGCGCCGCAGGATCAGGAGATTGCGCGTCTCAATGCGAGCCTCAATGCCACTTACGTGCCCTATGGTCCGCAGGGTTCGGCGGGCGTGGCCCGTCAGACCGAGCAGGACATCAAGACAGAAGAAGTCTCCCCCGGCCTGCTGGCACAGCGCGCCACCGCCAAGTCATCGGCGCTGTACGACAACGCGGGCTGGGATCTGGTGGATGCGGCCGATGCCGATCCGGTCATGCTGGAGTCGGTCGCGCCTGAGGCGCTGCCGGCGCCGATGCAGGACATGGACTCCGAGGAGCGCAAGGCATACGTGGCCGGCAAGGCCGCGGAGCGCGCCGCCATCCAGTCGCGCATTGCCGATCTTGCCAAGGAGCGTGAAGCCTACGTGGCCGAGAAGCGACGCGCCGACGCCGCGGGTTCCGCGGACACGCTGGAAGACGCGCTGACCGGAACCGTGCGCAAGCAGGCCGAAGCCAAGCACTTCTCCTTCAACGCGGAGTAGGCATTTGCGGAGGCGCGAGTGAGAACCGCAGGCGACGGGCAGTCGCCTGCGGTTTCATGCATTGAGGTCTGCACGCCCTGCGGATGATTGTTGGCGCTTCGTTTCGCGCGGTCGACGAGTGGTTCGATTCAAATGCGGCAAGCGCGTCCTGCGCCCCCAACCGCCGTTCGTGGTGAGGAGCCATTGAGGCGCGCGGAGCGCGATCGAAATGGCGTCTCGAACCACGCTCCGGTTGGCCGTGTGCTTCGATTCGAATGCCG
>CAYOXI010000104.1:0-5435 GCA_964407855.1 uncultured Chromatiaceae bacterium | reverse complement strand
AGGTAGCTCAGTTGGTAGAGCAGCGGACTGAAAATCCGCGTGTCGGTGGTTCGATCCCGCCCCTGGCCACCATTCACCTGTTTACGCACGTCTGACCGGGTCCGTCCGGGTCCGGCAAAGTCCACTTAACCTGCTGACTCCTTGCGCCTTTTCGTCAGGCGCCGTCTTCCGTTGTACGCCCGGGTACGTTGACCTAAACGGGCGGTTTCATTACGAAGTGCGCACTGCAACTGGCACCGCTCACGTTCGTCCGGCCGGGCGAGTTGCGCATGGCCGTCTGGCAGGAGTTCGACCTGGACAACGCGGAATGGCGGATCCCCGCCGAGCGGATGAAGATGAAGGCGACGCACATCGTGCCGCTCGCCCGGCAGGCCGTGGCGGTGCTGCGGGAACTGCACCCGGTGAGCAGCCGGTGGGGCTATGTCTTCCCCGGTGTCCGGACCCGGAAGCGGCCGATGAGCGAGAACACCGTGAACGCGGCGCTGCGCCGGCTGGGCTACGGCCGGGACGAGATGACCGGGCACGGGTTCCGCAGCATGGCGTGCACGCTGCTGAACGAGCAGGGGTGGAACCGGGATGCGATCGAGCGGCAGCTGGCGCACTCGGAGCGGGACCAGGTGCGGGCGGAGGTGGTCGAAATCGCAACTGCCCGCGTAGCCTAGGTTCTAGCCATAGTACTCAGAGAATCCTCCCTCAAACTGGCGCAGGAGAACCTCGGCATGCCCAATCGGGTCGGCACGACCGGTCAAGGACGTGGCGATTTCAGTTATCAGCGAACGGCGTGCTGTCTCCTCGCCCAGGCATTTGGTTACCGCACTGTGGGTAGCCTGATTCACGGCGCCGGCCGCATCTTTCCCGAGCAAGTGTGGTCCAGCGAGTTCGATGTCGTAGTCGACTCTAGTCAGGGTATCGATCTCGTCGCCATACAGGCGAGCACTGGCCGTACGCTCGTACGTCGTCAGCAAGAAGGCGAAATCCCGGGCATCCTTCACGGTGTGCAGTCGCCGATCTCCCCAGGCGAGGATCTTCAGGACGGCTAGCATCGGAAGCGATACGACCGGGACTGTGAGGCCCGGCTCAACGACAACGGTACTCGCCGAGGCCAAAGCATCGTCGTAGCCAACCACGTTCATGATGACCGCGTAATCGGGAGGCCATGCAAGCTGCGCATTTGCGGTGGCAATGCCACCGAACGGAATCAGATCAACCGGGTACCCCGGGCTATTAGCAGCACCTGAGAACCAGAGACGGCCAGGATTGTCGGCGGTGCCGACGAAGTCGGGGTTCTCCGTCAAGGCTGATTTCAGCTGCGTGAAGGCCTCCCAATCGGGTAGCGCGAAGGCCAGGTCCACATCGCGCGTGGCTCTCGGCACGGCGATGCCGTGAACGTGCCAGATCAGTATGTCCCGCGCCATCGCACCGCAGACGAAGTACGGAACTCCCTGGCGCCTTGCTACCTCGTCCACGGCCTGAAGGATGGCAGCCGTCAGCGGGTCGAGGGGCCTTTCAGGGGTAATAGTCTGCATTGCGCAGCAACGTCTGTCGGATAGTCTGGGCTACTTCAATATTCCTGGGGTCGAGCGTTGCCATCAGGTCGGCATAGACCAGCAGGGGCGGAGCGCAGTCGGGATGTCCGGGTGTTTCCGGCAATCTCCAGAAGCGATCAAGTATCTCGATATCGCCTTTGGGGTCTGCCCGTAAACGGACCTGGAGGCGTCCGACGAGGTCTTGGAGCAGCTCTGCCCGGTATTCGCGATCGGCATAGATGGTGTAGGCCTTGGGCGTGAGATTCCTGGTCAATCGGTCGGCCGCGACCTCCCCGCCCCAGTTCGCCGGCAGGTCGCGAAGGTTGAGGGTTTTCCACCAGCCTGGAGTCTCCGTCCTGAATCGCTTTGGATTCAGCTTCGGACGCAGCCTCATGGCGTAGGTGGTGGTCCATTCATCAATCAGGCGTTCGCGGTCGACCAGTCGTCGACCGCCTTTTTCGCCGATGATGAGTCCGCGGCGTTCAAGATCGAGGAACACCCAGCCAACTGTGCCCAGGGCAACGCCTGCCGCGTCGACGATGTCCCTGTATGGGGCGTTGAGCAGGTCTGGATTGCATAGCAGTGTGAACGTGACCCGCAGCGCGGTCATCGTGCCTGCCCCGCGTATGCCGGGCATGGTCATTCCGACGGTGGCTGGCCGTTCACCTTTGATGAAGACGTAGAGGCCCGGACGCCGCAGATAGGCATTACCGACTGTATCGATGAACTGCAGCTCCAGTTCCTCGCGGCAGCGCATGGCCAGGGCCGGTGTCATGTATTCCGTGACCAGTAGGCCACGGTCTCCGAATTCCTGAAGCTGGCGCTTCACATTGGCGAGTGTGGTCGCACGGTCGGTAACGGCCTTGGCCTCGACCAGGTAGTCGTACTGGCGGCCCTCCCGGCGGATCTCGATGGCCCCGTCCAGATGGCGATTCGGGCCCACGGCGTGTTCGTGAGCGGTGACTTCGGCCTGCAGGCCGGTCTGCCTCGCGAGGGCGTCCAGTGCACGGCCGAGCAGGTCGGTTTCGATGGGGGCTTCGGGTTGGTTCTGCATTGGGGTAACAAGGCTTGTTTACTGGACCTTCGATGGGGGGTTGTGACCAGGTGGAGCCCAGTGGCTATCAGGGGGCGCTGTTCAGGAATACGGACTGTACACGTTCCGCGAACAAACTACAAACTTGAACATCTTCTGATCGAGTACGCCAAAGTCAATCGCAATACCTAAAAAACAAAGAGTTACAGGAATCCTCCACAGGGGCGACCGGCGACGTGAGCCGTTTTCCGCGCTGCCCGCTCCAGCCCGTTCCACCAGCCAGGCAAGCTAGTAACCAATTCTTTACTTAAAACCAAAGATAGTAAAGAATGCATTACTATGAAAATCGAGCCCACCGGCCGCTACGTCACCACCACCGTCGCCGGCGAAGCGGTGAAAGCCTTTGTGCCAGACCCGCTTCCGCCCCGGCTCACGGCCAGGGGGTTGCTGGAACTGGCTCCGCCACTGCGCGAAGCAGAGGCAGCGCTCGCCCGGCTCGATCTGGCCGCCGAGATGATCCCGTCCATCAACTGGTTCGTTTACGCCTTTGTGCGCAAGGAAGCCCTGCTGTCATCCGAGATCGAGGGTACGCAGGCCACGCTGCTGGACGTGCTGGCCTGGGAGCAGACGGATCAGCCTGGGGCGTCCGCTATCGAGGACATCGAGGAGGTCACCAACTACGTCGCCGCGATCAACTACGCCTTCGGGCAGATCCGTTCGCGGAAGGGCATGCCGATCTCCGTCCGGCTCTTCAACGACTGTCACCGCATCCTGATGCAGGGTGTCCGGGGCGCCAGCAAACAGCCCGGCGAGATTCGCCGCTCGCAGAACTGGGTCGGCGGCAGCCGACCCGGCAACGCCGTGTTCGTGCCGCCGCCACCCCAGCGGATCGTCGGACTGCTGGGCGATCTGGAGCGCTACATCCACGGGGATCACAACCTGGCGCCATTGCTGCGGGTAGCACTGGTGCACGTCCAGTTCGAGACCATTCATCCCTACCTGGACGGCAACGGCCGGCTGGGCCGGATGCTCATCGCACTGCTGCTGGACCACTGGCGGCTGCTCAATAGTCCACTCCTGTACTTGAGTCTCTATTTCAAGCAGAACCAGGCTGCATACTATCGCTGGCTCGACGCGATCCGCACGGAAGGGGACTGGATCGGCTGGCTGCGGTTCTTCGTTGCTGGTGTCTCACAGGTTGCCGACGATGCCACGCAAACCGCCCGTGGTCTGTACGCCCGGGTCAGTCAGGACCGACAGAAGCTGCTTGCCACGCCCGGCGCGACCCTGACGGCGCTGCAGCTCTTTGAGCGGCTCCCCGAACACCCGGTGATCACCATGCCGCTGGTCACACGCCTGCTTTCGACCAGCAAGCCCACTGCCGGCAAGGCAATAGACGTGCTTATAAAAAGTGGCATTCTGATGGAGGTCGGCGAGCGCCGGCGCGACCGGCTGTATCGCTACGAACCTTATCTGCAGTTGCTCTATTGACCATGCCCCACCTGTTCAAGCGCCGCGAGGTCCTGTTGCCGACCCTGTTGGGGTGGCTTCTCTTTACAGCCCTTTTTGTCGCGGCTGTTTTCGTCGCGCTGTACCGCATCCACGGATTCCTGGCGATCAACCAGCCCGTCCCGGGTGCCGGGCTGCTGGTGGTGGAAGGCTGGATGTCGGAGCAGGAGCTGGACCAGGCGGTGACGGCGTTCGACCGTGGGGGCTACGCCCTGCTGGTGACCACCGGCGGCCCCATGGAGCGATGGTCCGGCCTGACTGGCTTCTCGGGCTATGCCGAGCTCTCGGCCGACTATCTGCGCAGGCACGGCGTGCCTCCAGACCGGGTCGTGGCTGTCCCGGCGCCAGCCTCGGCGCAGGACAGGACCTTTCTGTCCGCGGTCAAGCTGCGTGAATGGTTGCGGGACGACGGCCGCCGGTACGATTCGATCGATGTCCTTTCCAGCGGCACTCATGCACGTCGCTCACGTCGCTTGTTCCGGGAGGCACTGGGTCCGGAGCGGGACGTCGGCGTGCTGTCCGTACAACCATCAGGCTACGATCCGCAAGCCTGGTGGCGCAGCAGCGCGGGCGTCAAAACGGTGCTGGGCGAGACCATCAGCATGGCCTGGACCGTCTGCTGTTTCCGGCCGCCGGAGCCGGGTTCCCACGATGAATTGTGGGGCGTTCCGCGTCGGGCGGTTGATTGACCTGGCATGACTGCCCCCGCGCAGTGCCTTCTGAACGACATCCCGTTTCCCCGTGACGTTGCCGGGGCGCTGCTGGCCGTGGCGAATCCGTCAATGAGTGGTAACCTGCGCGCGCTTAAACATAATTGCATTGACAGGAGTCCGCCGTGAACAGGAATCAGGTTAAGGGCCGCGCGAAGAAAGTGGCGGGTAAAGTGACCGCTGCCGCCGGCAAGGTACTCAACAAGCCGGGCCTCGTGGTCAAGGGCCGGGCCAAGCAGCTGGCCGGCACCGTTGAAGCGGCCTATGGCGACGCGAAGTCGGCCGCGACGAAGAGGGCTGCCAAGGCCCGGCGGGTGGCCAGGAAGAAGGTGGCCTCGGTCAAGAAGAAGACGGCTGCGAAGAAGACCCGGACCGTGAAGAAGAAGGCCGCGCCAAAAGTAGCGGCGGCGAAGAAGACCGTGACCAAGAAGGCCCGCCGGAAGAAGTAGTCCTGCCAGTCGGGCAGGTGGCCGGAGAAAGCCCCGGCGCCTGCCCGATTCCTCCCGGCGCACGTCCCGGCGCCACGCTGCGCCTTGAGACATTCGCCCCGCATCGCTAGCATCCCGGTGATGAATTCTCCCGGTCGCCTCTCGATCCCCACGCGCCTGGGTTACGGCGTCGGCCAGATCGGCGGGCAGATCCTCCGCGATACGCCGG
>CAYOXI010000103.1:0-5487 GCA_964407855.1 uncultured Chromatiaceae bacterium | reverse complement strand
AATTGCAGGGTCAGTTCGGTCTCGGGACGGGGCAGTACCTTTAGAGACACCTCGAGCAGCACGCCGAGGGTGCCCCAGGATCCCGCCATCAATCGGGCGACGTCGAAGCCGGCCACGTTCTTCATCACCTGCCCACCAAAGTGCAGGTCCTGGCCCTGGCCATCCAGCAGCCGCACGCCCAGCACGAAGTCCCGCAGCGAACCGGCGCTGGCCCGCCGCGGACCCGACAGGCCCGCAGCCACGCAGCCGCCGAGCGTGGTGCCGGGGCCAAAACGGGGTGGCTCACAGGCGAGCATCTGGCCCGCTTCAGCGAGCACCGCCTCAAGCTCGGCCAGCGGCGTGCCGGCCCGCGCGGTGATCACCAGTTCGGAAGGCTCGTAGCTGACGATGCCGCTGAAGCCACTGACGTCCAGGGGCGTGCCTTCCAGCACCCGGGCATGAAAGGCCTTGGTGCCGCCACCCCGCACCTGCAGGGCCTCCCCGCGGGTTGCCGCCGAGCGGAGCCGTTCACTGAGTGCTGCGATCAGGCCATCCATCACTCTGGGTCCGCCCCGTTCAGAACCGGGGGAGTTCCGGATGGGATTCCGCGCCCCGCCGGACGTGCATCAGGCCGAACTCGGCGCAGCGCCGCAGGGTGGGTATGGCCTTGCCCGGATTGAGAAGGTCCTGCGGATCAAAGGCCAGGCGGATCGCCCGGAACACGGCGAGTTCGGGGCCCGAAAACTGGCTGCACATCTGGTCAATCTTCTCGATGCCGACGCCGTGTTCGCCCGTGATGGTGCCGCCCACTTCGATGCAGAGCTCCAGGATGCGCGCGCCAAAGGCCAGGGCCTGCTCCAGCTGACCCTCATTGTTGGCGTCGAACATGATCAGCGGGTGCAGGTTGCCATCGCCCGCATGGAACACGTTGGGACATTGCAGGCCGTACTCGGCGGACATGGCTTCTATGCCGGCCAGCACCTCCGCCAGCCGGCGCCGCGGAATCGTGCCGTCCATGCAGAAGTAGTCGGGCTGGAGGCGGCCGACGGCCGGAAAGGCGGCCTTGCGCCCGGACCAGAAGAGCTGGCGCTCGGCCTCATCCTTCGACAGGCGGATGGCGGTGGCGCCGCTGTCCCGCATCACGGTGCAGACCTTGTCGATCTCTGCCGCCACCTCCTCGGCGGTGCCATCGCATTCACAAAGCAGGATCGCGGCGGCGTCGGCCGGATAGCCCGCGTGCACGAACTGCTCCACTGCCTGCACGGCGAGGCGGTCCATCATCTCAAGGCCCGCCGGCAGGCAGCCCGCCGCGATGACATTGGCCACGGCCTGCCCGGCCTCCCGGCTGCCGGGGAAAGCCGCGAGCACCACCCGGGCGGCCTCCGGTTTCGGCAGCAGCCGCACGGTGATCTCGGTGATGACCGCCAGCAGTCCCTCCGACCCCGAAAGCAGGGCGAGCAGGTCGTAGCCTGGTGCGTCGAGGCCGTCGCCACCCAGTTCCAGGACCTCGCCGGCCAGGGTCAGCGCACGCAGCGCCACCACGTTGTGCACCGTCAGGCCGTACTTGAGGCAATGGACACCGCCGGAGTTCTCGGCCACGTTGCCCCCGATCGTGCAGGCGATCTGGCTGGAGGGATCCGGGGCGTAGTAGAGACCGAAGGGCGCGGCGGCCTCGGAGATGGCGAGGTTGCGTACACCGGGCTGCAGCCGGGCGAGCCGCGCAGCGGGATCAAGGTCGAGGATGCGGTTGAGGCGGGCGAGGGAAAGCACCACGCCCCCGGCATGGGGCATCGCGCCGCCGGAAAGGCCGGTGCCGGCGCCGCGGGCGACGACCGGCACGCCGGCCGCATGACAGACCCGCAGCACACCCGCCACTTCGTCCCCGGTGCGTGGCAGGGCCACGGCCAGCGGCAGCGTACGGAAGGCCGTCAGGCCGTCACAGTCGTAGGGCCGCAGTTCTTCCGGCTGGGTCAGCAGGCCGTCGGCCGGCAATTCGCGGGCGAGGTTCCTGAGCAGACTGGCGCGATCACTCACTGCGGCAGTATGCCCGGAACCCCGCTATCCCGCGAAACCCCGGACCGGCGTGGCCGGCGTCAGGCAGCCTTGCGCTCGACCAGCCAGGTTTCCAGATCGTCCGCCCCGCCGATGTGCTGGCCGTTGATGAAGATCTGCGGCACCAGGGTGCTGCCGGCGATGGCCCGCAGCGTGCTGTCCGAGTAATCCTGGTTGAGCACCAGTTCCTCGAAGGGAATGCCAGCTTCATTCAGGCGCGCCTTCGCGCGGCTGCAGTGGGGGCAGCCCTTGCGGCTGAAAACCGTCACGTCCGCTGGCTTTTTCGCATTGGGCGCGAGGTAGGCGAGCATGGTGTCCGCATCGGAGACCTTGAAAGGATCGCCCGGCTCCTCGGGTTCGATGAACATCTTTTCGATCACCCCGTTGCGTACCAGCATCGAGTAGCGCCATGACCGGCGGCCGAAGCCAAGATCCTCCTTGCCCACCAGCAGGCCCATGCCTTCGGTGAATTCGCCGTTCCCGTCGGGAAGGAAAGTGATGTTGCGGGCCTTCTGGTCTTCCTGCCATTCGTTCATCACGAAGCAGTCATTCACCGACACGCAGATGATCTCGTCCACGCCATGGGCGCGGAACACCGGCGCAAACTGGTTGTAGCGGGGCACATGCGTGGATGAGCAGGTGGGCGTGAAGGCGCCCGGCAGCGAGAACACCACGACCGTGCGGCCGTCGAAGATCTCCCTGCTCGTGCGGTTGACCCACTCATGATCGACACGGGTACGGAATGTGACCTGCGGGACGCGCTGGCCTTCGCGGTTCTTCAGCATGACGGCGACTCCTGTCGGTGTTGGGGCTGGCGACAGGATGCCGGCAGTCCTATAATCTGAAAAGCAGTTTATTTAGAACGAATCAATATACTGGATAAATGATCTGGCAATTCGGGAGTATGCCGATGACCAACCTCCCCAGTACCCGCCAGCTGCGCTACTTCGTGGCCCTGGCCGAGCACCAGCACTTCGGCCGCGCTGCAGCGGCGTGCTTTGTTTCGCAGTCCGCCTTCAGCATCGGGATCCGGGAGCTGGAGAGCACGCTGGGCGTCCGGCTGGTCGACCGCACCAACCGCCGCGTCACCATTACCGCACTGGGCCAGGCGGTGGCGGCGCGGGCCCGGGAGTGCCTGCGTGACATGGAGGGGCTGGTGGCCCTGGCCCAGACCGAGCAGGCGCCGCTGACGGGACCATTGCGGCTTGGCGTCATTCCGACGATCGCCCCGTTCCTGCTGCCGAAGCTGCTGCCCCGGCTGCGCAGGAAACTGCCGAAGCTGCAGTTCTACCTCCACGAGGGCAGGACGGCGGAGATCCACGCGCGACTGCTGACCGGTGAGCTCGACCTGCTGCTGCTGGCCCTGCCTTTTGATCTCGAGAACGCCGAGGTGATGCCGCTTTTCCGCGATGCGTTCCGGCTGGCCTGCCGGCAGGACAGCAAGCTGCTGGACCCCACCGCCTACAGTTTCAGCCGCCTGGATCCGGACACGGTGCTGCTGCTCGATGACGGGCACTGCCTGCGTGACCACGCGATCGCCGCGTGCCGGCTCAAGACCCCGGACAAGGTCAGCCCCTTTGCCGCCTCGAGCCTGCTCACATTGATCGAGATGGTGGACCAGGATCTCGGCATCACCTTCCTGCCGGAGATGGCGGAGCGCTCCGCGCTGCTGGCGGGCACGCGCGTGCGGACCTTTCCGCTGCCGGACCGGAGCTACCGGGAAATCGGCCTCGCCTGGCGCCAGGGCTCGCAGCGGGGCGCGGAGTTCCGAAAGCTGGGAGAGCACATCCTGGCACTGCGCCCCGGGGACTAGCCGGGCCGTCAGGTTCCGGTTGTCCCTGTCGGCCCGGAATCGCGCAGGCCCGGGACGCCCTTGCCCCAAACAGGTGCAGGCAAAGCCGCCGCACCACCCCCAGGCACCGGTTTCCGGCGCGGCTACCGGTGGCACGAGTCCTGCATGGACCTGGCCATCAACCCCTGACCCCGAGGTGTGAGATGGAACTGGCACCGACCGCGATGAACCTGGCCCCGGCCGCTGACGGGCGGCACTGGGACAGTGTGCCCTTGACCTGGACCGCAGCCGTTGCCTGGGCCCGCGCCTGGCAGCCCCCGCGGTCAACCCGGCCAGTGCCCGTCGCCGCAGCGCTTTCTTCCGCTGTGCCGTCGGCGCCATCCGCCAGCAGCCGGAGTGACCAGACCCGGGACGACTGGATGCAGGCTCTCGCCGCGCTGGACGCGGCGCGCCAGCAGGTGGCCCGGGATGCGCAGCCGGCCGATGAAGCGGATCCCTGGCCCGCACTCCATGCGACCCACCAGCTCTACCTCGCCCGGCGCCGGGTGCGCATGCTGCAGGAGGCGCTGGCCGGCGAAGAGGTGGCCGTGCTCTGGCATTGACGGGCGCCGCTCCGTGCCTGGCGGCTACACTGCCGCTGATGAAGCCACGACCCTTCGATGAGATGCACGCCGCCGGCAATCAGGTCCGGTCCCACTATGCCCGGCTAGCCGACTGGCTGGCCAACACGCCGTCCGAGCGGATGGCGGCCAAGCGGGCCGAGGCGGACCTGCTGTTCCGCCGCGTGGGCATCACCTTTGCCGTGTACCAGGAAGAGCCTGCGGCGGGCGAGGTGGCCGGCAGCGATGCCTTCGCCAGCGAGCGACTGATCCCCTTCGACATCATTCCCCGGGTGATCACCCAGCCGGAGTGGCGGCTGCTCGCCCGGGGACTCACCCAGCGGGTGCGGGCGCTCAATGCTTTCCTCGATGACATCTACCACGACCAGCGGATCCTGAAGGCCGGGCGGATCCCCCCGGAACCCGTGCTCTGGAACGCCCAGTACCGGCCGGAGATGCACGGGGTCAATGTGCCGGGCGGCACCTACGCCCATATCGCCGGCATCGATGTGGTGCGGGCGGGGCAGGGAGAGTTCTACGTGCTGGAGGACAACCTGCGGGTACCCTCCGGCGTGTCCTACATGCTGGAGGACCGCAAGATGATGATGCGGCTCTTCCCGGAGCTCTTCGCCCGCCATCCCGTTGCGCCGGTGGAGCATTATCCTGACATGCTGCTGGAAATCCTGCGGAGCGTAGCGCCCACGGGTGTGGCCGATCCGGCCACTGTGCTCCTCACGCCCGGGGCCCACAACAGCGCCTACTTCGAGCATGCTTTTCTCGCCCAGCAGATGGGTGTGGAACTGGTTGAGGGCCACGACCTCGTCGTGCGGGATGGCTTTGTGTTCATGCGCACGACCCGGGGCCCACAGCGAGTGGATGTCATATACCGGCGGATCGATGATGACTTTCTCGATCCCCTGGCCTTCCGTACCGACTCCAGCCTGGGTGTACCGGGGCTGCTGACAGCCTACCGGGAAGGCAATGTGACTATCGCCAATGCCATCGGCACGGGCATCGCCGACGACAAGTCCATCTATCCGTACGTCCCCGAGATGATCCGCTTCT
>CAYOXI010000102.1:0-5750 GCA_964407855.1 uncultured Chromatiaceae bacterium | reverse complement strand
ACCAAAAACTCGCGATCAAGACGGGCGCCGCGAGTTACCAGCTCCTCGAGCTCAGCCGCTCCGATGCCACGCAACCCCATCGCGGTGCCCATCATAGGTAGGGTGCCCGAGTGTGTCAAAATCCCGTCCCGGTGCCCTCCCGGAGTTGCCCGCCTTGCCCCCCCCTCCCCGCGTCGTCCTGGCCTCCGAGTCACCCTACCGTCGCGAGCTTCTCCAGCGGCTCCTGTCCGGCTTCGCCACGCACAGGCCCGCCGTGGACGAGACCCCGCTGCCTGCCGAATCGCCGGTGCAGCTGGCCCGACGGCTCGCCAGCAGCAAGGCAGCAGCGGGTGCCCTGGCCTATCCCGACGCGGTGGTCATTGGCAGCGACCAGGTAGCAACCCTGGGCACAACCGTTCTCGGCAAACCCGGTACCAGTGACCGGGCCGTGGCCCAGCTCGTGGCCTGCTCCGGCCAGACCGTGGAGTTCCTGACCGCGGTGTGCATTTGCCGGCCCGGGCCGGAACCGGACCTCCTGCACGTGGATTCCACCCGGGTGCGATTTCGAGCCTTTACTGCCGACGAAGCCCGGAATTATGTGGAGGCTGACCAGCCCCTCGACTGCGCCGGCAGCTTCCGCGCCGAGCGCCGGGGCGTGATCCTGATGGAGAGCATCGACAGCCGCGACCCGACCGGGATCATCGGCCTCCCGCTGATCTGGGTGGCCGCCGGACTGCGGGCAGCGGGGATCGAACTGCTCCCGCCTGGCAGTCCGCCGGTCTGACGCCGGCCTTCAGCCGCCGCCTGGTCCGGCGGTGGCCCGCAACCGGTCCAGGGTCGCGGTCAGCTCAGGGCCGGGAGGCGCCTCGATGGTCAGCACGTCTCCGGTCGCGGGACTGCGGAAGCTCAGCAGGCGGGCGTGGAGGAAGAGGCGCTTCAGTGCATGGGCATTCACGATCGGATCGACAGGCGGGCCGTAGCGTGCGTCGCCCGCCACAGGATGGCCTATCGAGGCAGCATGCACGCGAATCTGGTGCGTACGCCCGGTGGTGAGATGCACCTCGGCAAGCACCGCGGTCGAAAAACGCTCCAGCGGCACAAAGTGGCTGATTGCCGCCTTGCCGGCCGCATCGACGCGGACGTGCCGCTCACCGCCGCGCCGCTCATCAGTGGCCAGCGGCGCGTCCACAGTGCGAGCCCGGCCTGGCCAGCGGCCGATCAGCAGGGCCAGGTAGCGCTTGTCCACCTGCCCTTCCCGAAACTGGGCATGCAGGGCACGGAGCGCGGCCGGCCGTTTGGCAACCAGCAGGCAGCCACTGGTATCCCGATCCAGTCGATGGACCAGTTCAAGGGTAGCCCTGGCGCCCCGCAGCCCACGCAGCAGTTCGATCGCACCGAGACTGATCCCGCTGCCACCGTGTACGGCAAGGCCGGAGGGCTTGTTGAGCACGATGACCTCGGCGTCTTCATGCAGGATCAGCGCTTCAATCCAGTCCGCCCGCACGCGCCCCGGCACGGGTGCCGCTGTTTCGCCGGTCTGCCACACGGGCGGTACGCGCACCTCATCACCTGCCAGCAGGCGATAACTGGCCTGTACGCGCCGCTTGTTGACCCGCACTTCGCCACTGCGAATCAGACGATAGACATGTGCCCGGGGAACTCCCTTGAGCCGTCCCAGCAGGAAATTGTCGAGCCGGCGACCAGCCTCATCCTCTCCTGCGGTTACCCGCTCCACGCGGGGTGCGGCTGCGTTCATGAAAAAAACACTGCTAGCTGCAAGGACTTAAGCCTCAGGGTGAATTGCCGCACCAGATTCCGGCTGATATAGTAGCGGACTGCTAAGCCAACTGATGCCGGCTGTCAAGCCTCCCGGTTGGCCGATGCGGAGTAAACGCAATGACTTTCCTGGTCCGCCCCTGGCGGGCCGCAAGCGGGCCTGCTGCTGGTGCGACCAAGACCAGGCCAGAGTCGGTAAGGCAAGAATTCTGAGGATCTGACGCGTGGCAAGCCAGACGGCAACTGTAGCGCACGACAGACCCGATTTCGGGCACATCATTTTTGGCCAGGTCCATGCATTGTTCGCGTGGCTGTCCCTGCTGGTGTCAGCCATTGCCCCACGCCCCGACCAGACGCACCAGAGCGGCCTACATCCTGTCACAGGTGCTGTTTCCGGCACCTCTGTAAGTTCTGTAGGGACCTATGAAGAGAATGCTTGTCAATGCAACTCAGGAAGAAGAGTTGCGCGTAGCGATGGTCGATGGCCAGCGCCTTTACGATCTTGATATCGAGACCCAGTCCAGGGAACAGAAAAAGTCCAACATCTACAAGGGCCGCATAACGCGGATCGAGCCCAGCCTCGACGCGGCCTTCATCGAATATGGCGCCGACCGACACGGCTTCCTGCCGATGAAGGAAGTCTCCCGGGAATACTTCGTCAGCGAGCCGGCACAGGGTGCCCGGATCAACATCCGTGACGTCCTCCGGGAAGGCCAGGAGATCGTCGTCCAGGTCGAGAAGGAAGAGCGCGGCAACAAAGGCGCTGCCCTCACCACGTTCATCAGCCTGGCAGGACGTTTCATTGTCCTGATGCCGAACAATCCCCGCGCCGGCGGCGTGTCGCGGCGGATCAGCGATGCCGACCGGGACGAGATGCGCGAGACCCTGAACGACGTCGAAGTGCCCGAGGGCATGGGCGTCATCGTCCGCACCGCTGGCGTCGGCCGCTCGCCCGAAGAACTGAAGTGGGACATGGATTACCTGCTGGGGATCTGGGAAGCCATCAAATCGGCGGTGGTCAGCCGCCCCTCACCCTTCCTGATCTTCCAGGACAGCAACGCCATCATCCGGGCCTTACGGGATCACCTGGCGAATGACGTGGGCGAGATCCTGATCGACGACGACAAGGCTTACGAGGAGGCCCGCCAGTTTGTCGAGCGGGCCATGCCCCAGAACCTGCGCAAGCTCCGCCAGTACACCGATCCGGTGCCACTGTTTACCCGTTTCCAGATCGAGAGCCAGATCGAGTCCGCCTTTTCCCACACGGTCGAACTGCCGGCGGGTGGCAGCATCGTCATCGACCACACCGAGGCGCTGGTCTCGATCGACATCAACTCTGCCCGGGCTACCAAGGGCGACGACATCGAAGCGACGGCCTATGCCACCAATCTCGAGGCCGCCGACGAGATTGCCCGCCAGTTGCGCCTCCGGGACCTCGGTGGGCTGATCGTCATCGACTTCATCGACATGGGTCCGCAGCGCAACCAGCGGGACGTCGAGAATCGCCTTCGCGACGCGGTCCGGATGGACCGGGCGCGGGTCCAGATTGGCAAGATCTCGCGCTTTGGCCTGCTGGAAATGTCCCGGCAGCGGCTGCGTCCGTCGCTCGGCGAGTCAGCCCACCAGACCTGCCCCCGTTGCAGCGGCATTGGCCACATTCGCAGCGTGGAATCGCTGGCCCTGTCGATCCTGCGCCTGATCGGCGAGGAATCCCGCAAGGAACGCACCTCGCGGATAATTGCGCAACTGCCGGTCGACGTCGCCAATTACCTTCTCAATGAGAAACGGGAATGGATTCGCACGATCGAGGCCCGGGACAAGCTGGAGGTCATCCTCGTCGCCAATCCGGACCTGCAGACCCCCAACTACATCCTCCGGCGGGTGCGGGACGACCAGGCCGCGTTGCCCGAGAATGCCGGCGCCAGTTACCAGATCACCCAGATTGGCGAAGCCGGTGAAACCGAGATTCCGGAATCGGTCGCCGCACGGCCCCGTGCCGAGGCACCGGCTGTCGCCAGTGTGCTGCCCTCGACACCTGCGCCCTCGCCGCCACCGGCACCTGAGCTGCCGGTCGCTGCGGTCGCCACGCCAGGTGTATTCGCCCGCCTGAAGGCCTGGCTCTTTGGCTCGGGCGAGGCAGCGGCAACCCCGGCACCGGCCGTCGAGCCGGCAAGGCGGGACCACGGCAACCGCGGCCGGAACGACACTCGCGGCCGCGGCCGCGGCCCCGGAGACAGGGATCGTGGCGATCGGGACCGGAACGGTTCACGCCGGGGTGGTCGCCCACCGCGGCGGGACTTCGATCCTGCCCAGCCACGCGGCGCGGCCGGCGAGAATCGCCCCGGAGAAGGTGCAAGCCAGGACAGCAGGAGCGGCGACAACCGTAACCGGAACCGGGGCGGCGAGCAGCGCAACCAGCCAGCGGGACAGCCGGCGAGAGGTGGCGAACCCCGGCCGCAGGGGCCCGCACCCGATCAGGCAGCTGGCGCAGTCACGGAGCCGGATCAGGACCAGGGGCAAACCCAAATCCAGAACCCGAACCAGGCCGGTCGTCCCGGTGGCGATCGCCCCCGCCGCAACAGCCGGCGCCGTCGGGGCGGGCAGGACCGGGATGGACAGCGCGAGGGACGCAGTAACGACGCCCGGGCTGATCAGCCTGCTCCCCGTGGCGACGCGCCGGCGGGCAGCGGTGCCCCGCCCCAGGATCCTCACCAGGAGACCGTTCCGATGCTGTCAGGAATGCCGGCCACACTGGGCGGCGGGAACAGCCAGCCTGCAGCGGTCGTGCCGCCACCGCAGTTACCGGCGGGGACACCGTCCCCGGCTCCCGTGTCAGCACCCGGTCTCGCAACCGCTGCCACCATCCCGCCGTCGCGGCCCGCACCCGCCGCAGGGAGCATGGACCCGCCCGCAGCCGGCACATCGTTCATCGAACGGGGTACAGGACGGCGGCTACCCTGGGAAAGCGGGAGTGACGGTGCGACTCTGCCGCCGGCTCGACCGCCGCAGTCGCCGGCTCCATCCCCGGCGCAGGCCTCGCCACAGGCCCCGGTCGCAGCCCAAACGCAGACGCCGCAGCCCGCGCCGTCACCGGCAACGGTCACCGCACCTCCGCCGACACCCACGGTCACCGCGGCAGCGCCGCCGTCCCCAGCGCCACGTCCGCAGTCGACCTATACCGTATGGTCGGGTGACAGCGATCACGCACCCAAGTCCGGGCCGGGTAGCAGCGAAGGCTGAGCCGCATCAGTCGCTGGCGGCTGCCTCCCCGGCGGAGGCGGCCGCCAGTTCTGCCGCCCGGCGCTCCAGTTCGTCCAGGAGTCCGGCCATCGCCTCCTCAACAAGGTCGAGCACCCGCTCGAAGCCGAGCATTCCGCCATAGTAGGGATCGGGCACGTTGCGATTGGCCACGTCGCCGGCAAATTCGAGCAGGAGCCGGATCTTGCCACGATGCTCATCGGGCGCCTGCTCGGTCAGGGCCGCAAGGTTTTCTTCGTCCATCGCGAGGACCAGGTCGAAGCGCTCGAAGTCCCGGTCCCTGACCCGTCGCGCCCTGAGCCCGGAAATATCGACTCCGCGGCGCAGCGTGGTCTCCTGGGCGCGGCTATCGGGCGCGGAACCCTCGTGATACCCGTGGGTACCAGCGGAGTCCACCTCGACAGTACGCGGGAGATTCCGTTCTGCCAGCCGCTGCCGGAGGACACCCTCCGCCATCGGCGACCGGCAGATGTTGCCCATGCAGACCAGCAACACCCTCACGGCCGGCTTATCCTTGTCTTTCGACCTGCCAAAGAATCGGATCATCCGGGGCCTCCTGCCCGTGCAATGTACGCCGCTGCCCGCGCCAGGTCCTCCGGCGTGTCCACGTCGGGACCCAGTCCCGACTCCACCACGCCAACCCGGATCTCGAGACCCAGCCAGAGTGCCCGAAGCTGCTCCAGATTCTCGCTCTGTTCAAGGTCACAGGGCGGCGAAGCCGCAATGACCTGCAGGGC
>CAYOXI010000101.1:0-5783 GCA_964407855.1 uncultured Chromatiaceae bacterium | reverse complement strand
CGGGCCACGCTGCGCAATATCCGCCAGAACCTGTTCTGGGCCTTTGCCTACAACACCGCCCTGATCCCGGTAGCCGCCGGCGTGCTCTACCCTGCGTTTGAACTGCGCCTTTCGCCAATGCTGGCCGCGCTGGCCATGGCGCTGTCCAGCGTGTTCGTGGTGGGCAATGCACTCCGGCTGCGCCGCTTTCGGGCGCCGGTGGCGCTCGCCTGAACCGGAGGTGCAACGTGGCACGCAGGGATACCGCTCGACCCGCCATGGCCTCGGCGCGCCAGGCGGGACTGCACGAGATCGGTGCCGCCTCAGCCGCCTCGGGCGTGTCGGTGAAGATGATCCGGCACTACGAGAAGATCGGCCTGTTGCCGGCCGCGACCCGGACGGCAGCCAACTACCGGATCTACAGCAACCGGGACCTGCACACCCTGCGATTCATCCGCCGGGCTCGTGACCTCGGCTTCACGATCCGGCAGATCCAGACCCTGCTGACCCTCTGGCGCGACCGCAGCCGGGCAAGCAGCGACGTCAAGGATCTGGCCCTCGGCCACATCGCCGAGATCGACCAGCGCATTGCCGAACTGCAGGCGATGCGGGACACGCTGCGTGACCTCGCTGACCATTGCCACGGGGACGAGCGTCCGGACTGCCCGATATTGTCTGAGCTGGCGATGCCGGCACGGTCGAATCATCAGTAGCCTCGCGCGGCACAACAGGCCGCGAGTCGCTCCCGGTCTACGCCCTCGTCAGCCAGGCTCGCCGCGCACTTCCGGCCCGCCGCATTGGCGCGCAGGTCCTGGCGCTGAAAACGGCCGGGTCCGAAGAGGTCGGCCATCTCCTTGCCATAGCCCGCCATCCAGGCCGACGCGGACCCGCAACGCAGCGCGATAGTCCCGCTGGCGAGGCAGTGCTGGCGGTTGCCCGGCAAACCCGCAAGGTCCAGCGAGTCCATCGTACGCTGCATGCAGGAGCCGGCCGGCGCTTGGGGCAGCGTGGCGCAGGCCGTCGTGACCAGGGCCAGCAGGCCGATCAGCAGACGTCCTTTGATCACGGTAACCGGGCCAGTGCCTGCACACCGGACACCATAACCCGATGGCAGCGAGGCCGGACGAAAGACGCCCGCGCCACAAGGCGGGCAGCGAGACCGGGCCGGGGCACCGCCGCCTCGACAACTCCTCGTCGAGGGCGGGATCGGCGTCGGGCGGCAATGGAGTGAGGACTCGCTCCTTGCAAAACGGCAACTATGTCGCCATTCTGAGTCCCGGAACGGCGCCTACCTCGCCATTTTGCAGGAACCCAGGATGGCCTATGTTGCGAGACTGCTGACCCCGGGAAGGGACCACTACTTCCTGCTCGGGCCCCGCGGAACCGGCAAGACCCTATGGTGCCGGCACCAGTACCCGGCCGCCCATCGCATCGACCTGCTCGATCCGTCCGTGCTGCGCCGCTATTCCGCGCGGCCCGAGTACCTGGAGGAGGTGCTGGCGGCCAACCCGGAGAAGCAGCACATCGTGATCGACGAGATCCAGAAGCTGCCCGTCCTGCTCGAGATGGTGCATCTGCTCATTGAACGAAAGAGGGGGCAGCAGTTCATCCTCACCGGCTCGAGCGCACGCAAGCTGCGCCGGCAGGGCGTCAATCTGCTCGGTGGACGCGCGGTGCAGAAGCACATGTACCCTTACCTTGCGGTGGAACTGGGTAGTCAGTTCAGGCTCGAGAAGGCACTCCGGCAGGGCATGCTGCCGGTGGTCTGGGCGGCGGAGGATCCAATGGCCGTGCTGGATGCCTACAGCGCGCTCTACCTGCATGAAGAGGTGCAGATGGAGGGGCTGGTGCGCAACATCGGCGGATTTGCCCGGTTTTTGCAGGCCATGAGTTTCGCCCATGGCGCCGTTCTGAACGTCACCAACGTCGCGCGTGAGGCCCAGGTCAGCCGCAAGACCGTCGAAGGCTACCTGGAGATACTCGAGGACTTGCTGCTCGGCTTTCGACTCCCGGTGTTTACGCATCGCGCCAAACGGGAGCTGGCCTCACACCCGAAGTTCTACTTCTTTGATGCGGGCGTCTTTCGAGCCAACCGTCCGTCCGGCCCGCTGGATTCACCGAGTGAACTGGACGGCGCCGCACTCGAAGGCTTGGTCGCGCAGCACCTGCACGCCTGGTGCGACTACTCGAAAGGGAAGCACGAGCTGCATTACTGGCAGACACGCTCGCGTTCGGAGGTCGATTTCGTTGTGTACGGTGAGTCAGGCCTCTACGCCGTTGAGGTGAAGAACTCGAAGCAGGTGAAGCCGGCCGACCTGACGGCGCTCAGGAGTTTCGGCGAGGACTATCCGCAAAGCCACCGCTATCTGCTTTACCGCGGCAGCGACCGGATCAGGCGGGACGGAATACTTTGCCTGCCCTGCGAGGAATTTCTGCTCGGCCTGAAGCCGGGCTGGTTCCCGAGCTAGCGGAAAGCTGGACAGCATCGACGCTAGACACACCTGAGCTAGCCGAAATCCAGCCCGGCCGATGGCGGGCCACGCATCGCGGGCCGGCGCCCCTCCAGGGACAGCCCCGCCCGCCGGTCGAGATCGCTGCGTGCGGGACATGTGGTCCTGAGCTCATGCCCTGGTCCGCGCGAGAGCTTTGCCCATGCGACAGGTAATCGCCCTGTCCCCCTGCCAGACGCCCGCGCCACAAGGCGGGCAGCGAGACCGGGCCGGTTTGCGTCGGACAGCGCCAGCCCGGATGATGCCGGATCATCGCCCCTTAGCGGGCACCGCGCAGGACTCACCAGCGGATGACGCCTCTCCAGCCCGATCACCCGGCGATGGCTGCAGCGCAGGAGCTGGGCAATCTGCCCCTGCCGGAACTGATGGCCGGCGCCGCGCGGCTGCGGGATGCAGGGCATGGCGACCTCGTCACCTGGTCGCGGAAGGTGTTCATTCCCCTCACCGAGCTGTGCCGGGATGTCTGCCACTACTGCACCTATGCCAAGACACCCCGGCGGCTGGCAACGGCGTATCTCAGCCCGGAGCAGGTGCTGTCCATTGCCCGCGCCGGCCAGGCCGCCGGTTGCGAGGAAGCCCTCTTCACGCTCGGCGACAAACCGGAATTGCGCTACCGCGTAGCCCGGGAAGCCCTCGCCCGGCTGGGCTTCGGGTCGACGGTTGAGTACCTGAAGGCCATGGCGGCGCTGGTCCGGCGGGAGACAGGACTCCTGCCTCACCTGAATCCCGGCGTGCTCACCAGGGCCGACTACCAGAGCCTGCGTCCGGTGGCCCCGTCGATGGGCATCATGCTCGAGACCGCATCGGCACGGCTGTCAGCCCGCGGTGGTCCGCACTTCGGCTCGCCCGACAAGACACCCGCAGTGCGCCTCGCCGCGATCCGCGCTGCCGGAGAGGCGCGCGTGCCCCTCACCACCGGGCTGCTCATCGGCATCGGGGAAACCCGGGACGAACGCCTGGAGAGCCTGCTGGCCCTGCGGGATCTGCATGCGTCCTTCGGGCATCTGCAGGAGCTGATCATCCAGAACTTCGTGCCCAAGCCGGGCACGGTGATGGCGTCGGTACCCGCGGCGGCCGGAGACGAACTGCTCTGGACGATCGCGATGGCCCGCCATCTGTTTGGCCCGGGCATGAGCATCCAGGCACCGCCCAACCTTAACCCCGGCCGGCTGGACCAGCTCATTGCGGCGGGCATCAACGACTGGGGCGGGGTGTCACCGGTGACGCCGGATCATGTCAATCCCGAATCGCCGTGGCCCCATCTCAGGGAGCTTGCCGCCCGGACTGCGCAGGCGGGCAAGCTGCTGACGCCGCGCCTCACGATCTACCCCCGCTATATCGAGGACCGCAGTACCTGGCTTGATCCGGACCTGGTGGCGCCCGTGCTGCGACTGGCGGATGCGACCGGCCTGGCGCGCAGCGACGACTGGGCGGCCGGTGCCGGACGTTCCCCGCCGCCCGTCACCCGTGCGCTACACGCGCCGCACGGCACCGCACTGTCTGCACTCATCAGCGCGGCCCGCAGCGGCCAGCGCCTCGGCGAAGACGCGGTCACGCGCCTGCTCGGCGCGCGTGGACCGGAGGTGGAGCTGCTGGTTTCTGCCGCTGACGAAGCCCGCCGCGACACCTGCGGCGACACGGTGACCTATGTGGTCAACCGGAACATCAACTACACCAACCTGTGCGCCTACCACTGCAGCTTCTGCGCCTTCGCGAAGGGAAAGACCGACGAGGACCTCAGGGGCGCGCCCTACGTTCTCGACATGGATGAAGTTGCCCGGCGTACCGAGGAGGCCTGGCAGCGGGGGGCCACGGAAGTCTGCCTGCAGGGCGGCATCCACCCGGCTTTTACCGGCCAGACCTATCTGGACGTGCTCCATGCCGTCAAGGAGGCAGCGCCGGACATCCACGTGCACGCCTTCTCCCCGCTGGAAGTCACCCAGGGCGCCAGGACGCTGGGCATGCAGCTGGGTGAGTTCCTGCGACGGCTCAAGGCAGCGGGGCTCGGCACCCTGCCCGGCACCGCCGCCGAAATCCTGTCGGACGATGTCCGGGCCCTGATCTGCCCGGACAAGGTCAACACCGCCCAGTGGCTGGATGTGATGCGCACGGCCCACGGCCTCGGACTGCGGACCACGTCGACCATCATGTTCGGCCACCTGGAAACACCACGGCATCAGGCCCGCCACCTGCTGGCGGTCAGGGACCTGCAGGTGGAAACCGGTGGCTTCACGGAATTCGTGCCGCTGCCCTTCGTGCACATGGAGGCGCCGATGTACCGGCGCGGGCGCGCACGCCCCGGTCCCACCTGGCGGGAAACCCTGCTGATGCACGCGGTCGCGCGCCTCGTGCTCGGGCCGGTATTGCGCAACATCCAGGTGAGCTGGGTAAAGCTCGGCACGGAGGGCGCAGCACGGATACTGCAGGCAGGCGCCAACGACCTGGGTGGCACGCTGATGAACGAGTCCATCTCACGGGCGGCCGGCGCGAGCTTTGGCCAGGAACTGGAACCCGAGCGCATGGACGCGCTGATCGAAGGCCTGCGTCGCAGGCCCCAGCAGCGCACCACGCTCTACGGCACGCCGAGCGAAGCGCGTATCGAGCAGAGCTACCAGTCGGTGCCGCTGGCAGTGCTGCAGTTTCAGAGCGCGCGGTCTTACCAGCGCGGATAGCGCTACCAGACACGCAAGGCCTGCAGCTGCGGCGCCTGATCGTCGAGGTCATTCGCCAGCGCCGACGGGACCGCGCGTTCCGCCGGATCCGACGCCTCACCCCAGTTCCACTGCACGAGCCGGCCGTCCCAGGGCCGTCCCCAGGCCGTGCTGATCTCACCGGTGCCGGCATCAACGAGGAACAGCCGCACATCGCGCCGGCGAATGTCCCAGTCCGCGCGGAGCGCCTGCAGCGCCACCGCGTCCCCCACCGCCAGTAGCCGGCACACCTCACCCCGCACGAGGACTGCCCGGTGATCGGGGCGGAGCAGCCAGAGCTCGGCGAGCCCTGCATGCCGGTCGCGCAGCGTTCGAAGCCAGGCGCTGATCGCCGGATCAAGGCGCAGGGGCGTCCGGGGGCTGAAGCAGGGGTCGCCCGCGGCCGGCCAGAGATGCGTCGGCGGGGCGCCGGTGACGGCTACATAAGCGAACAGTGCGGTCAGGCACACGCCGAGCGTGATCGACGCGACCAGCAACAGCAGTGCCGCGCCCTGCGGCAGCTCCCCGGATCCATCCCGCACGAGCAGGACGGCTGCGTACCCGGCCACCAGCACGAAGACTGCGGCCAGGGCACGAATCCACA
>CAYOXI010000100.1:0-5993 GCA_964407855.1 uncultured Chromatiaceae bacterium | reverse complement strand
AGCAGCGCCGGATCCAGCAGTGCTGCCAGGATGCCCTTGCGGGCCTTCAGGCTGTTCTCCACGCCAAAGCGCGGCCCCTGCGAAATCCGCAGGCGCTCCGGACTCTCCCGGCCAAAGGCGGCGAGCTGTCCCCGCAGTTCCGAGCCCTGCAGCAGCGCCGGGATGATGTCCGTGTCCCGCTGGCCGATCACCTGGGCCTGCGTCAGCTGCCGGTCGGTGGAACCCGGATGGCCCAGCGTGAACAGCACCTCGCTGCCCACCGGACCCGCCGGGTTCAGCAGGAAATAGTCTTTCACCTGCACCGGCCTGCCGTCCTGCCAGGCCCGCAGCAGGCCCACGTCCAGCGTGTAGCGCGGAAAACTGAAATTGTCCGGATCGCCGCCAAAGGCCGCTGCGGACTCTTCCGGCACAAACACCAGGCGCACATCCTGGAAGCGGTCGTAGCGGTACAGGTGGTAACGGCCGCCGCCGTAGAGCGTCACCAGGTCGCAGCGCACCCGGACACCGGCCTTGCCCGTGCAGTCACCGGTCAGGCGCGCGCGCTCGGCCGTCAGCGCCTGCTGGTAGGCCTCACCCGTCAGGCCTTTGGTCGCCGCCATCACCTGGTCGGTCACATCGGTGATCTTTGTGAGACGGTTCAGTTCCGCCGTCGGGCAGCGCAATTCCTCGGCCGGCTTGCGGGCGACAAAACCGTCCGCGACCAGATCGCGACTCGCGGTCGAGAGTTCCGCGACGCAGTCCCGGATGCAGTGATGGTTGGTCAGCACCAGGCCGTTGGCGGAGACGAAGGAGGCCGAGCAGCCGCCCGCGAGGCGCAGCGACGCCCGCATCGCCCGGTCCGTCCAGGCCCGGTCCGGCGCAAAGCCGTGCGCCGACCGGATCGCGTCGACCGGCAGGTTGTCCAGCGTCCACATGCCTTCGGCCGCCGGCAGGGCCAGCGGCGTTGCCGCATAGAGCACCGTCAGCAACCGGAGTGCCGTCTTCCGCATTGTCAGTTCCTCACCACCATGACCACGCCCGTGATCAGTAACGCAACACCAACGAGTCGCCAGAGATTGACCGGCTGCTCGGCAAAGCCCAGCCAGCCGAAATGATCCAGTACCACCGACATCAGCAGCTGGCCGCTGACGATCAGCGCGAGCAGCGTGGCGGCGCCCAGCTTTGGCGCCAGCACCACGGCGGAGGCCACATACAGCGCGCCCAGCAGCCCGCCCATGAAGTGGCTGACCGGCACCCCGCGCAACTCGGCGGGCGCCGGCCACGACACGCGCATCGCAATCACCAGCACCAGCAGCGCGGAGGTGCCTACCAGGAAGCTGCCCAGCGCTGCGAGCAGCGGGTCCCCCACCGACTGCCGGAGCTGGGCATTGAGCCCGACCTGGACCGACAGCATGGCGCCGACGACGAAGGCCACGATCAGCAGCAACAGGTTCATGAAGCAGCGCGGGCCGGCACGAGTTCGGCCAGGCTCGCTTCCAGGATGTCGAGCCCCTCGCGGATGAGGGCGTCGCTGGCGGTGAGGGCGACGAGAAAGCGCACCACGTTCTTCCGCCGGCCGCAGGAGAGCAGCACCAGCCCCCGGCGCGCCGCCGTCTGGATCAGGTCGGCGGTCAGCCGGGCGTCGGGCTGGTCGGCCTTGCGGTCCCGTACCAGTTCCATGGCCACCATCGCACCCAGGCCCCGCACATCGCCGATGCACGGGTAACGGCCGGCAAGCGAGCGCAGCCGCTCGGTGATCAGCGCACCGATCGCCACCGCCCGCTGCGGCAGCTTCTCGGCCTGCAGCGTCTCGAGCACTGCCAGGCCCGCCGCACAGCCGATCGGCGAGGCCGCGTAGGTGCCGCCCAGTCCGCCCGGGGCCGGCGCATCCATCACGTGTGCCTTGCCGATCACGCCGGCCAGCGGGAAGCCGCCGGCGAGGCTCTTGGCCACGGTCATCAGGTCGGCTTCCACACCTGAATATTCCATGGCGAACATCCGGCCGGTGCGACCGAAGCCGGTCTGGATCTCGTCCGCAATCAGCAGCATGCCATGCTCGTCGCAGAGGCGGCGCAGCGCCTGCAGGAACTCCGGCGGTGCCACGTAGAAACCGCCCTCCCCCTGCACCGGCTCGATGATCAGCGCCGCCACGCGCGACGGCTCGATCTCCTCGGCAAACAGCCGCTCAAGTCCGTCCATTGCGGCGGCCACGCTGATGCCGTGGTAGGCGATGGGAAAGGGCGCGTGGTAGATGTCGGCCGGAAATGGCCCGAAGCCCGTTTTGTACGGAGCCACCTTGCCGGTGAGCCCCATCGCCAGCAGCGTACGGCCGTGGAAGGCGCCGCCAAAGGCGATCACGCCGCCGCGCCCGGTGTGCACGCGGGCAATCTTCACGGCGTTCTCGACGGCTTCGGCACCAGTAGTGACGAACAGTGTCTTCTTCGGCGTCGGCCCCGGCGCCAGCGCATTCAGTTGCTCGGCGAGCGACACCGCCGACTCGTAGGGCGTGACCATGAAGCAGCTGTGGCTGAAGCGCTCGAGCTGCGCCTTGACGGCAGCCTGCACCCGGGGATGCAGGTGGCCGGTGTTGAGCACGGCAATGCCGGTGCCAAAATCGATGTAGCGCCGGCCATCCACGTCCCAGAGCTCCGCGTTGGCGGCACGCTCCACATAGACCGCCAGCTGGCTCGGCATGCCGCGGGCCATGGCCCGTTCACGGCGCTGCTGCAGTTCCTCGTTTCGGCTCACGATCGACCCCTCCGCTCTGCTGGCGAAGGCCATTCTCCCGGCTCCGGGGGGCAAAGGCGAGGGGGACGGTAGCCCGGCGGGCCTGGCGGCAGCCCGGGACGACGGGTAGCGGCCTAGGGCGCGGCCGCCGGTCCGCCCACCGCCATCGTGTCGGTGCCCCGGTTGTCGGCCATCGCGGCAATGCGCCAGCTGTCGCCGACCCGGGCGAGCAGATACAGCTCGCTGAAACTGTCCTGGCGCTGCTTGCCGCTGCGTTCCTCGGTCGCGGTGCTCATCTGCACCCAGACCGTGGCGAGGTCGCCGTCGGTCCGGGCCGTGACGATCGTTGGTGTGCGGCGATAGGTGGCCGTGACGCCGAAGAGCACGGGACCGATGGTGCGCCAGTGGGTGGCCAGATCACCGCTGATCTTCGCGCTGTCGGCGACGCCCGCGTGGGCCGGGCGCAGCGTGAACTGCACGGCACCCTCCGCCATCAGGCCGAGCGCGCCCTCCAGGTTCTTGCTGCTGATCGCCTGGTTGAAGGCCTGCACGACGGCGCCGGGATCGTCGGCGGCGATGGCCGGGCCGATCGACAGGAGCAGGCTGGCCAGCAGGCCAGACAAAGTTGATGTGCGGCGCATGGTGATCATCCTCCAGGGACAAGGGTCCCCCGCACCATGTTTTTCCCGGCCCCGGGGGTCAACAGGGCATGTACCTATGGCATCGTAGCCAGCCGCATTCCGCTGCTGATGTTGGTGCGCCATGAAACCGGTACTGCCCTCTTCGCCTGCTCCCGGCACGACGTCCGCATCCCTGTCCCGGCGGCAGGTGCTGGCGGGTCTGGCCGGCAGTGCCGCCCTGGCAGCATCCGGTCGCACGCCGGGCGCCAGCCCTGTGGCCAAGGCCGGGTCTGGACCAGCGTGGGACACGATTGTGGTCGGCGCCGGAGTATTCGGCGCGTGGACCGCGTGGCATCTGCGCCAGGCCGGCGAGCGGGTGCTGCTGGTGGACGCGCATGGCCCGGCGCATTCGCGGGCCTCGTCGGGCGGTGAAAGCCGGATGACGCGCGGGATGTACGGTGCCGACCGGATCTATGCGGCGATGGCCCGCGACTCGCTGCCCGAGTGGCGCTGGCTGTCCGGACGCTCCGGACTGCCGGTCTTCCACCCCACCGGCGTGCTGATGTTTTTTACGGACAAGACGCCCTTCGCCACCGACAGCATCAGTACGCATCAGGAGCTCCAGCTGCCGCTGGAGCAACTCGAGCAGCAGGCGCTGCGCCGGCGTTATCCCCAGGCCGACTGGAGCGGCATCGAGTTCGGTCTGCTGGAACCCGGTTTCGGCGTGCTGATGGCGCGGCGCGCGGTGCAGACACTGGTCGCAGAGTTCGTCGCTGCCGGCGGTGAATACCGGCAGACCGCCGTCGCCCCTCCGGCCAGCAATGGTGACGGCGGGCTTCGCAGCCTGCGTACCGCGGACGGTGCCAGCCTGTCTGCGGGTCGTTACGTGTTTGCCTGCGGACCGTGGCTGCCGGCGCTGTTTCCGGCGCTGCTCGCATCGCGCATCCTGCCGACACGGCAGGAAGTGTTTTTCTTTGCAACGCCGGACGGTGACCCGCGCTTCGGCAGCGACCATTTTCCCGGCTGGGCCGAGTTCAGCGGTGGCGAGCTCTACTACGGGATGCCCGACCTCGAGGCCCGCGGATTCAAGATTGCCAACGACCGGCGCGGACCATCGATGGATCCCGATGCAGGCAGCCGGCAGGTGTCGGTCGGGGGACTGGCGGACGTGCGCAACTTCCTGGCCCGCCGCTTCCCGGCGCTGGCCGGCCAGCCGCTGACGGAGTCCCGGGTGTGCCAGTACGAGAACAGTGCGAACGGGGATTTCCTGATCGACTGGCACCCGGAGCTCGCCAACGTCCTGCTGGTCGGCGGGGGATCAGGGCATGGCTTCAAGCACGGCCCGGCGGTCGGCCGGTACGCCGCCGCACTGGCCAGGGGCACGCTCGGGCAGCCGGAACCGCGATTCTCGCTGGCGACCAAGGCCGGGCATGGGCACGAGGTGGGCTAGCCGCCGTCAGCGCCTGACCAGCGCTGCCGGTGCCGTCAGCGGTTCAGCGACTGCACTGGGAACTCCGCGAGGATCCGCTGCACCGCCATCCGCACTTCGATTTCCTGCGGGGTCGCCGACGGCAGCGCGCGGTCGAGCGAAGCGCCCCAGACCTGGGCCCGCTGGCCGGTATCGACGATGTTCAGCGTCATGCTCACCGGCGTGCCCCGGCTGCCGCCGACGGGCAGGCTGATGCCCACGCCGCCACCGAAATTGCCGCTGCCGCCACCCGCACCGAGGCCGACGCTGGTGCCCCCGCTCCGGCGGGGCTGGCTCGAGAGCGCGTAGCTGACGACGCAGGCCGGATTCTCGTCAGCAATTGTGTAGCCCTTGGCTTCGAGGATGGACAGGCTCTCGGCCCGGATCCACTGGTCCATGAAGCTTGCGGGCTGGCCACCATCGGCAGGCCAGCCGAAGCTGGTGCAACCGCCCTGCCCCTGGGGGGCCTGGGTGACGATGACCTTCGCCGGCGCAGTGCAGCCGGTGATTACCAGCAGGGCCAGCGGGATGGCCGCCAGGAGGCCTTTTCGTCCGGATAGAGCCGCGTTACGCAGCATGGTATTCATTCAGCAACCCTCGGGACTGGAGATGGATGCAAGCCTAGCACTTCCCGGCGATCAGGCAGAGGGCACCGCCGCCCGGATTCAGCCCAGCACCCGGGTGATCGTCCACCAGCCGCCGACCGCGGCGATCAGCAGCGAGCCCGGTATCACGACCCGCGCCCGGTACCAGGGGCGGTCACGGAACCAGAGGCCCACCGCGAGGAAGGCCAGGCCGATGACGGTGAGCTGGCCGAGTTCCACGCCCACATTGAAGGCGATCAGCGCGGTCAGCGTCTCGCCGGGTGGCAGCCCCAGCTCGGTGAGCACGCCGGCGAAACCGAGACCGTGCAGCAGACCAAAGGCAAAGACCACCCAGACCCGCCAGGGCTTCAGTTCCTTCGTGACGATGTTCTCCACCCCGACGTAGACAATCGACAGCGCGATCAGTGGCTCGACCACCGACGCGGGCAGCGACACGAGTCCGTACAGCGACAGCGCCAGCGTAATGGAGTGGGCGAGCGTGAAGGCCGTCACCTGGTACAGCAGCGGTCGCCAGCGACAGGCGAGCAGGAAGATGCCGAGCACGAACAGGATGTGATCGAGTCCCTTGGGCAGGATGTGCGTAAAGCCGAGCAC
>CAYOXI010000099.1:3739-6024 GCA_964407855.1 uncultured Chromatiaceae bacterium | reverse complement strand
CTGCAGGTGCTGGAGTTTCGTGGCCAGTTTGACCGGGCCATCCGATGGGGGCTCAACCGGCGGTCGGGCGCTCCGCCGCCCGAATCAGCCGAAAACTCCGAGGGAGAGCAACGATGAAAAGCATCCTGTTGGGATTCACCCTGCTGGTGGCGACGGGCGGAGTGGCTCATGCCCAGTGCAGCCTGCCGGGCATGACACTCGACGGCACGGTGGCCGAGCGCGTCGGTGTCTACGATTCGGACGGCAGGTTCGTCGCCGAGATCGGTCGCGACCAGCTGGCGCTGGGCAGCGAACTGCTGGGCTGTGACGAAAGCTACGGGCTCGTCAAGGTGCGCCTGGTGTCAGGCGAAGAGAAATGGCTGGACCGGGCGGAGCTGAAGATCAGCGTGGACGGCCAGCAGGAGCCGCGCAAGATCTGCGTGCAGACGGCCAGCTCGCGGGCCGCCGATCACACCGAGCCTGCGGTCGCAGGCATTGATCCGAAGGCACCCCAGGATTGCGTGATGCCGGCCCCGCCGGCGCCGAAGAAGCCCTGAGGACAGTAATTGCGGAGGAGACCGGTCATGCGCAGGCAGCTTGCCCCCCTGGCGCCACTTCTGCTGTTGGTTCTGTCAGCCCCGGCGGCTGGCGATGACGCCAAATCGAAGCGTTCCGGCAAAGGCCAGCAGGACCGGTCGCCGCCGACCGTCACGGTGGAGGATCGCGCCGGTGAACAGGCGGATGCGCTGCGGGGCTATCTGGCCCGCGACCTCGTGTTCATCTCGGCACCGGCCATCGAGGCCTACCTCGGCGACATTGCCGGTACGTTGCTTGCGACCCGCGAGGATCCGCCCGCCGTGCCGCGCTTCCTCGTGCAATCGACCGATGAGTTCACGGTGTTCACCGATGCCCGCGGCAATATCGTGGTGGGTTCGGCCGTGCTCCGCGAAGTTGAGAGTGAGGACGAACTGGCGGCGGCGCTGAGTCACGAGCTGGCCCATGTGCTCAGCCGGGATGCGGAAACCCGCAGCATCGTGAAGCGCATCCCCTACACCGTCGAAACCCTCGGCGTCGTGGCCGGGGCCGTGGACGGGCGCATCAACAAGGCGGAACTGAAGGCCGGGCAACTGAGCAGCTTTGCGCGGGACGCCCTGTCCACGACCCAGTCGGTGGGTACCGTCTGGTCGGATCTGGTGTCACCGTCGTGGAACCGCAAGCAGGAGCGCGAGGCGGACCTGACCGGGGTCGAGATGGTGCGGGCCGGCGGTTTCGATGTCGCGGCCTTCAGCACGCTGTTCACGCGCATTGACGCGGCCCACGCGATTCGCAGCGACCGGGTCGAGCGGCTGCGCCAGGAGGCCCTGAAGAAGGCGGAGCAGAAGGCCCCGACGGCCCGGCCGACAGCCAAGAAGGCCAGTACCAGGGACGTGACCCGCGATGCGCTGAAGCAGGCGGGCAGCGATGCCCAGGCCAACGTGGTCGAGGCGCTGTTCAACAGCCTCGCCAACTGGGGCACTGAATACGATCCGCCGGAGCAGCGCACCACTGCCGTGCTCGAGTATGTCCAGCAGACCAGCACCGGCCGGCGCGACAAGACCCGGCGATCGCCCCGGTTCGCGACAGAGCTGCGCGAGGGTGCCGGCGGACGGCTGCTCGAGGCGGACCGCGCGGCCCTCGCGGTGATGCGGGCGGCGAACAGTCCCACGCCAGCAGCAGCCTCGGCGGAGGCCCAGCTGCTTTTTGCCGCCGCGCCTGGCGGTGATCCCCTCTCGCCACATCTCAACCTGGCGATGGGCACGTGGCTGGAGTCCGCGCGCCGGCCGGCGGAGGCGGAGCAGCGGGCCGTGGCCTGGGCGGCGACCGACCTCGCACCGCGCACGGCCTTCCTCTGGCGGGCGTCCTACCAGGTGGCCCGCGGGGAATATCCGGCCGCGATGGACACGCTGGAGCGCGGCGCCGACCGGATGGGTGACCGGACCCTCTTTCTCCCGCAGATGGTGGCCACCGCCAGGGCGGCTGGTGATGTGCCGCGCGCCGAGCAACTGACCACCGAATGCGCGCGGTCACGGGTACGGCTGGACCTGGGCACGCTGAACCGGTTGCTGGGCCAGGAAGCACCGGTCAGGCCCGGTGGCGTTTACGGTGAGTGCATCGCGGCCCTGGGCTACGATCCCATTGAAAAACAGCGCCAGGAGCAGGCGGCCCGCCAGAAGGCCAGTGGCAGTGATCCCAGTCGGGGCCAGCAGAAGGCCGATGACCTGAACAAGAAGCTCGCCGAGGCCCTGCGTAAACTGGGAAACTGAGGC
>CAYOXI010000099.1:0-3639 GCA_964407855.1 uncultured Chromatiaceae bacterium | reverse complement strand
GCCCGGCCCGGGGACCCGTCCGCTGGCAGCTGACGCCGGCCGGGCAGGCGGCGGATCCGGCCGGACTCCAGCGCGCGCCGGCGCAGCGGCAGCTGCTGACCCGCCTGCAGGAAACGACTGCCCTGTCGGCTGATGAGCTGGCGGTAACGGGCTCCGGCTGGCGGCGCGCGATCGCCGCGCTGGAAGCGCGGGGCTGGGTTGCCGCCGAGCGAGATGACGCAGCGCTGCCAGTCGACTGTACGGCGCCGGATACCCCGCCCGACCTCAATGCGGAGCAGGCGGCCGCCGTGGAGGCCGTGGCCGGGGCCACCGGATTTCGGGGTTTCCTGCTCGACGGAGTTACGGGCAGCGGCAAGACCGAGGTCTACCTGCACTGCATCCAGCGCGTGCTGGCGGCCGGTCGCCAGAGCCTGTTACTGGTGCCGGAGATCGGGCTGACGCCCCAGCTGCTGGAACGCGTTCGCCGGCGCTTTCCCGTGCCGATCGCGGTGCTGCACTCCGGTCTGGCCGATGGCGAGCGGTTGCGCGCCTGGACCGCAGCCGCCAACGGCAGCGCTGCCATCGTCATCGGCACCCGGTCGGCCGTGTTCACGCCGCTCCCCCGGCCGGGCCTGGTGATCGTGGATGAGGAACACGACACCAGCTACAAGCAGCAGGACGGCTTCCGCTACTCGGCCCGCGATCTCGCCGTGTACCGCGCGCGGCAGCTGGGCATTCCGGTGATTCTCGGCTCGGCGACGCCGGCGCTTGAATCGCTGGAGAACGCCCGGATCGGGCGCTACCAGCGGCTGCCGCTGTCCAGCCGGGCCGGCGCCGCACTGCCGCCGGGTGTGCATCTCGTGGACCTGCGTCGCCAGCCGGCCCCGGAGGGGCTCACGCCCACGCTCACGGCCGCTATCCATCGCCATCTGGGCGCGGGTGGCCAGGTGCTGATCTACCTGAACCGGCGGGGATTCGCCCCGACGCTGGTGTGCCCCGAGTGCAGTCGGGTCGTCGAGTGCCCGCGCTGCGACGCCCGCCTCGTGCTCCACCAGCAGAAGGGCCGGGTGATCTGCCATCACTGTGGCCATGACCAGCCGGCACCGCAGGTCTGCGCCAGCTGCAGCCAGCCACTCTATGCCGTCGGTCAGGGCACGGAACGCCTCGAACAGGCGCTGGCCCGGGAATTCCCCGACCAGCAGATTGAACGCATCGACCGGGACACCACGCGCCGCAGGGGCGAGATCGAGCAGCGCCTCGAGCGCTTTCGCCGCGCCGAGGCCCGGCTGTTGCTCGGCACGCAGATGCTGACCAAGGGCCACGACTTTCCCCGCGTGACGCTGGTCGGTGTGGTGGATGCGGACCAGGGACTGTTCGGCACCGACTTCCGGAGTGCCGAGCGGCTGGCCCAGGCCTTTACCCAGGTCGCGGGCCGGGCCGGCCGCGCTGAGCGGCCGGGGGAGGTGTACCTGCAGACCCTGTTCCCGGCGCATCCCCTCCTGCAGGTGCTGCTGAGCAGGGGCTACGGCGCCTTCGCGGAGCTCGCGCTGGAAGAGCGCCGGCTTGCGGGCTGGCCGCCCTCGACGTCCATCGCGCTGCTGCGGGCCGAGGCCACGGTCCGCAAACCGGTCTTCGATTTTCTCGGCAGCGCGCTGCAGTCGGGCCGGCTGGCCGCTGCCGGGCGGGTCCGCCTGCTCGGGCCGGCACCGGCGCCTATGGAACGACGGGCCGGACGTTTCCGCGGCCAGCTGCTGGTGCAGGCGGACACCCGGCAGGCACTCCAGGCCTTTCTTCCGGGGTGGCGCGCTGGCCTTGCCGGGCTCGACTCCCGGCGGCAGGTGCGCTGGAGCCTGGACGTGGACCCCGTTGAGTTGTTCTAGAATCGCGGTCCCCTGAAGGCTCCCGTATTTTCTCATGCAGATTAATGCCCACATCGCCCGCACGCTCCGCGCGGTACTGGACTGGCCACCGGAGCGGGAGGCGGAGATCCTGCAGCTGCTGACCACGCCGCCGGACGCGGCCCTCGGGGATGTGGCCTTTCCCTGCTTCCTGCTGGCCCGCGAGCAGCGGGCCGCACCGGCTGCCATCGCACAGAAGCTGGCGGCCGGACTGCGCAGTGATCCCATCATCGCCGGAGCACGGGCCGCCGGCCCCTACCTGAACCTGCTGCTGAACCGCCCCAGCGTCATCGCGCAGGTGCTGGCCGAGATCCGCACCAGCCCGAACGGCTATGGCCGGCAGGACGAGGGCGCAGGCCGGAATATGGTGCTGGATTTTTCCGCGCCCAACATCGCGAAGCCCTTTCACTTTGGCCACCTGCGTTCCACCAACCTGGGCGCGTGCCTGGCACGCATCCTCGCCTTTCAGGGCTGGCTGGTGATCCGCAAGAACTACATCGGGGACTGGGGTACGCAGTTCGGCTTCGTGATCTGGGGCTGGCAGAAGTGGGGCGACGAGGCGGCACTCGAGGCACGCGCCATCGACTACCTGGTGGAGCTCTACATCCGCGCCTACCAGCAGAGCGAGCAGGATCCCGAGGTCCGGGAACAGGCCCGGCAGCTGTTCCTGCGCCTGGAGCAGGGCGACCCGGCGATCCGGGCCCTGTGGGCACGGTTCCGGAAGCTGTCGCTGGACGGCTTCATGCGCACTTACGAGCGACTGGGCATCAGCTTTGATTCCTACGCCGGTGAATCAGCGGTGAACGAACTGGTGGAGCCGGCGATTGGCCGCTTCCTTGCCGCCGGTGTCGCGCGCGAGTCGCAGGGTGCCATCGTGGTCGACGTGGCTGATGTGCTCGGCCGGGAGATCGCGCCCTGCATGCTGCGCAAGTCGGATGGTGCCTCGACCTACGCGGCCCGCGACTGCGCCGAGGCCCTGCAGCGCTGGGAGCAGTACGGATTCGGCGCCAATGTCTATGTGGTCTCCCGCCAGGAGGATCACTTCGCCCAGGTGTTTGCGGCACTCGGCAAGCTCGGCCGGGCAGAGGGCTGGTCGCAGGACTGGCCGGCACTGTGCGAGAACGTGAGCTTCGGCTATGTCCGCGGCATGTCCACCCGGAAAGGCGAGGCGGTCTGGCTGGAACATGTGCTGGACGAGGCAAGGGACCGGGCTGCACGCTTCCGGGATCAGCGGGCGCAGGCCAATCCCCGGCTGCTGACGGAGATGTCAGCCGGCGAAAATGCGGCCGTCAGCGAGGCGGTGGGCCAGGCGGCGCTGCTGTATTTCGACGTGTCGTCCCGACGCATGACCGACATCACTTTCGACTGGGACACCGTGCTGCAGTTTGAAGGCCATACCGGACCTTACCTGCAGTACACCCATGCCCGCATGAGTGGCATCTTCCGCAAGGCAGAGGAATCCGGCCTGGCGCCGGGCCGTGAGCCGGTCGATCTGGACGGGCTTGGCGAGGACGCCGAGTGGCAGCTCGTGCAGACGCTACGGGGTTTTGCGCCCGCCATCTCCCGCGCGGCCGCACAGCGGGAGCCTTTTGAAATCGCCAGTTATCTTTATCAGCTGGCCAGTGCCTTCAACGGCTTCTATGGACGACATGTGGTACTGGACGAGGCAAACCCCGTGCTGAGCCGCGCGCGGCTGTCGCTGGTGGCGGCTGCCCGGACAGTCCTCGCCACCGGCCTGCGGCTCCTCGGCATCAGGCCACTG
>CAYOXI010000098.1:0-6048 GCA_964407855.1 uncultured Chromatiaceae bacterium | reverse complement strand
ACGCCGGTGATGCGATCCAGCGGCTTGATGCGGCCATCGATCGCGGCCGGTCCGCCGGGGATCACATTGATGATCTGCACGAAATCCTCGTCGAGCTGCAGGGACGCGCCAATGCCCTGGTAGGACAGGCTCATCTGTATCCGGTATTCCTCGGACTGGCGCGGCGACAGGTAGCTGGAGTGGGGATCCAGCGTCCGGGCAAAGGCATTCATGAAGGTCTCGAACACCTCGTCGCTGCTCAGCTTGTTGACGCGATCCAGGACCCGCGTGTAGCGCTTGCGGAGGATGTCGCCCGCTTCCTCCCAGGTCTTGTCGGCGAGCACGAGGCTCAGCACGTCGTTCTTGACCCGCCGGCGCCAGAGGTCCTGCATCTCGGCCGGTGTGGCGGTCCAGGGGAGCTTGGTGCGGTCGAAGACGTACTCCTCGTCGACCGTGAAGTCCGGTTCCTTGTCGAGCAGCGAGATGGCGTAGTCGAGGTTCTGCTGGGCCCTTAGCCGGTACAGCCGGAAAATGTCGAAGGCCGGTTCCATGTCGCCGCTGCGCAGGGCGTCGTCCAGCGTCGCGCGGTACCGGTCAAAATAGGCAATGTCGGATTGCAGGAAGTAATGCCGGCCACTGTCCAGGGTCTCCAGATAGGTCCGGAGAGTCGCCTCGGACAGGCTGTCGTCCACCGTTACCCGGGAGTAGTGCGTTCGTTCGACGAAGCGGGTAACCATGCGGGCCACCTGGCGTTCCCGGGCCGTCGTTGCCAGGACGCTGGGCGAAACGGGGGTGGTCCCCGGCTTCGCCAGCCCCGGCACGGCGGGGCCCAGCACGAAGGCCAGCAGGATCAGGGTCAGCGACTTGACGGTAGTGTTCATCTTCCTCGGCTTTGCGGGTGCGGCAACCCGGCAGTATCAGTCAGGATGTCCCCGGGTGAGCGGGTACCCGGCTCGGCTTGTCCCTAGGCTAGACTTGGGATCTCCCGCAGGCAAGCGCAAGGTCCCGGTTTCGATGCAGCCTTTGACTGTTGTACTCGGCATAGTGCTCGGCAGTGTCGTCTCGGTGGCTGTTGGGCTCGCCATCGTCCTTCTGGTGTTCGGTCTCCGCCTCGGAGAGGATTCCCGCTACGCGCTGGAGATCCCCGAGCTGGTCAGGACCACGATCCTGTTCGGCCTGGTCTCCGTGGTCGCCGCCTTCGCCTTTGTGGGTTCCCTGCGGCAGGCGGCCTGGCGGTTCTGGGCAGTCCTCGGCCTCGTGCTCGGACTGGCCGGAATCGGTTCTTATTATTGGCCCGACCAGTGACTGGCCTGACGGGGACTATACGAGACGGAAACGGCGCCCGGACCCGCAGCTGACATAAACTTTGAATCAGCACCGGAAGACCCTGAAAGACTAGGGATTAGTCGCTGCTGATACCGGTCCAGCGGCGTCCCATTGCCAGCACCAGCCACCAGACCAGCGCCACCAGCAGGGGGGAGAGCAGCAACCACAGGGCCAGGGGCTCGCCACCTGCCGCGCCCCGGTAGATGCTCCCCAGGTAGTCCGTCAGGCCGAGCTTGCCGCCGTAGGGTCCGATCACCGCCTTGCCCGCCCGGTAGGCGGCGGCGGGCAGCAGAAACAGTCCCGTCAGGGCCAGCAGCGGCAGCAGTAGCCAGCGCAGGAGCCTAGTCAAAGCCTGGCACCGCTTCTGCTGCCAGGGCAGCTACGGGTCGACCGGCCAGCTCGGCCGCCGCCTCGCGGAGTTCGTCCAGCCCGCCACCGTTCCCCGCCCGCCGCAGCTTGCGGACCAGGGAGCCCAGATCCTCCCGGCCCCGGGTGGCCGCGGCAAGTTCGGCGTCGAGGTCGTGAAAGATGGCTACCGCCCGCGCGGTCACGGCCCCCTGAGCAAAGGCGGTGCGGAGGTCTGCGACCGCCGCGCCGCGCCGCCGGAAATTCCCGATCGAGCGGTCGAAGCGCGCGCCGGATATGGTGCCCGAGTCGCGCAGCGCCCGCAGGGACAGATACTCGGCAAGGCCTTCATCGATCCAGTCCTGGTCCGCCGGGGTCCGGAGGTCGGCAAGCAGCACATGCACCATCTCGTGCACGATAGGGCTGGTGGCATCCTCACTGATGATCGGGCGCAGCGCGTGGACGAAGATCGAGTTGGGCGCGGCCAGCGCCCCGAGCCACATGGGATCCGGCGCGAGGACGATGGGCACGTACTGCACTCCGCCGGGCCCCACGCCACCGAGGTCCACCAGCAGGCGAGGCAAGGTCCAGCGCAATACGCCGAGCACCGGGATGCGCTGCACCCGGTGGCCGCGGGGTCCGGCGACAGCGAAGGCGATGCCGTCAATGGTTTCCCGCCGGGTGAGCAGGTCTCCGGCCGCGATCCAGCCGATGGGGCGCGCCAGGCGGTTGCCCGGATTACGAACCGGCAGGTTCCCGGCCGTGGTCCGTCGGTACGGCGTCACGAGCGACCAGCCCCTGGGGGTCGTCACCCGCAGTTCCCCGGCCAGTGTGCTGCCCGGCAGCCGGTCGGAGGACCGGATCGGAAAAGCATGATCAGCCCGGAACACGGCCCAGCTGTCCCCCACCCATGCGTTGTTGCCTGGCTGTCGTCCGGTGGTGCGCGGCAGATCCAGCGTCACCCGGTAACGGAAGGTCCCGCCGGAGGGCGGAACTTCCCACACGTAGCGGTCACCGCGCACCCTGACGGTGCCGGGCCCCTCGGGTGCCGTGATGCGATCGCCATCGAAGCTCAGCATCACGAGCGCGCCGCGCCGCTGGGAGACGACCACCCGTGCTTCGGCCTCCGGCTGGCCGGCCTGCAGCTTCAGTTCATAGCGCACCCGGACATCTGGCGGACCGGTGGCGGCCGCCAGTGTTCCGGTGCACAGCAGGGCCAGCATGAGCAGCCCGCTCCGCGTCGCCGGTTTCAATGCCAAGGCCAGTCTCCGCTGTCGGGGGCGCAAGTCTAGTCGACAAGTCTAGCCGATCAGCCGGAGCTACTCATGGTCGCCGCGCATCACGATGGCCCCGCCTCGCCGAAGTGATCGCGGCGTTCTGCAAAGCCGAGCGGGTCGGGGTGGATGATGATCTCGCAGCCCGGATACGCTGCGCGGATCCAGTCCTCCACCTCGTCCAGGATCAGGTGGGTATCCACCAGCGAGGTGCTGGGTGCCAGCTCCAGGTGAAACTGCACGATGTACCCGCCACCACTGTGACGGGTGCGCAGATCATGGAAGCCCAGCACGAGCTGGTGGCGCAGTGCGATATCCCGGATCCGGTTGCGGTCCTCGTCCGGGATTTCACGGTCAAGCAGAATGTCGAGGGACTTCGTGCCGATCTGCCAGGCGCCCCGGAGGAGGTATACGGCGATTGCCAGGCCGACGACCGGGTCGAGCCACAGGACGTCGGTGAATGCCGATATGCCGATCGCCACCAGGACGCTGGCATTCGTCAGCAGGTCAGTCTTGTAGTGCAGGGCATCGGCCGCGATGGCGACAGATCCGGTGCGGGCGCTGACATAGCGCTGCCAGCTGACCAGCGCAAAGGTCAGGATCACGGCAAAGACGATGACGCCCGCACCGGCGGCAGGTTCGGCAATCCGGGCTGGTTCCATCAGTCGCAGGATGGCCTCCCGGGCCACGAAGGCCGCGGAGGCGGAGACGATCACGGCCTGGAAAAGGGCGGCCAGTCCCTCGCCCTTGCCATGACCGAAGCGGTGCTCGCGGTCGGCGGGTTCCAGCGAGAATCGGATGGCCCAGAAAGTGATCAGCGAGGCCATCACATCGAGCATGGAATCCGCCAGGGAACTCAGGATCGAGACGGAGTCCGTCTGGCGCCACGCCCAGAGCTTGGCCATGACCAGCACCAGGGCCACCGCGACCGAGGCATAGGTGGCCGAGCGCAGCAGGACGGCGCGGCGCTCCGGCGAGATCGTAGTGTGATCAGTCACCGTGATATTATGGCCGGGCTTTATCGAAGCCGCTAATATGCCGGCGCGAGCCAGAGCCCTGGCCGGAGCGCTGGCCACCGTGTCACCCGCCGACATCCTGCAGATCCTGGCCATGGCCGCCGCCTGGGGCGGCTCGTTCCTGCTGCTGCGGATTGCCGCGCCGGAGTTCGGACCCGTACCCCTGGTGGCCATCCGGGTGGGCATCGCCGCGCTGATCCTGTTGCCGGTGCTGGTCTTCCGGCCGGAATGGCGGCAGGAGTTCCGGCAGCACTTCGGCAAGCTGGTCGTGCTGGGTGTGATCAATGCCGCCATTCCTTTCCCGCTGTTTGCCTATGTGTCGCTGTTCGTCACTGCCGGGTTTGCCTCGATCATCAATGCCACTGCCCCGCTCTTTGCCGCCCTGGTTGCGTGGTTATGGCTAAGGGACCGGCTGTCGCGCTCCGCAGTCGTTGGTCTCTGCATTGGTTTCAGTGGCGTGGTTTTTCTGGTGGGAGGCCTGCCCGACATCGTGCCGGGTACGCTGCCCGCCGTGGCCGGAGCCCTGTGCGCGACTTTCCTCTATGGCGTCTCGGCGAGCTTCGTGAAGCGCCACCTGTCCGGCGTGAACTCCTGGGTGACGACCAGTGGCAGCTTTGGAATTGCCGCGCTGCTGCTGGCACCGCTTGCCTGGGTGGGGTGGCCATCGGCGGATCCGTCCCCGACCGGCTGGCTGGCGGTGCTGGTGCTGGCGGTGGTCTGCACGAGCATTCCGAACATCTACTATTTCCGGTTGGTATTGCGCGTCGGACCGGCCCGGGCGATGTCCGTGGCCTTCCTGATACCCCTGTTCGGGATGCTCTGGGGCGCGCTGGTGCTCGGTGAACGGGTTACCACCGGCATGCTGGTCGGTTGCGCCGTCATCCTGGCAGGCACGGCACTGGTGACCGGGGTCGTCGGGCGGCGCACCAGCCTGCCGCCGGCGGCGAGTTAGGGTGGATTGGCCCGCGCGCGGATTGCCTACAATCAGCCGGCAAGGGCCAAAGCTGGATCACGGACAAGGAAGGCGCTGATGTTACAAACGGAGTTCGATCTCTGCGTGCCCAGCAAGGCGCTGCTGCATTCCGTAGATGGAATCGGCGATCAGCCTGCCCGCTGTGATGAAGCGGGTGGCGGGGGGGATAGCCGATGATCTTGCGTCGGTTACTGAGGCGGGTAGTGGTTCCGGCACTGGCCAGCTTGCTCTGGGCTGGTGCCGCCATGGCCCAGCTGGCCAGCGTGGACGTGACAGTCAGCACGGCGGATGGGCTGCCTGCCGCAGACGTGGCCGTGGAACTCGCCAACGGGACCACGGCCTTCACTGCCACCTCGGCAGCCAGTGCCGGGGGGCGCGCCCGGTTCGCGGCGGTACCGGCCGGACCGGGCTACGAGGTGCGGGTGGATGGCCGGGCTCTCGCCACGGACATCCGGCTGCGGGCGAACGAGGCCCGCGCGGTGGCCGTGAGCCTGGCGCCACCCGAGGTGCAGGTGACGGCGCGGCGTGCCACCACGGCGGTGAACACCCTGAACGCCGAGGTCAGTGCCGGGCTGCGCGCCGACGCGCTGATGGCCCTGCCCGTCGAGGCCCGCGACCTGAACCGGGCGCTGGTGCGGCTGCCCAATGTGGTGCCCTCCACCGGCTTCTTTCCGGAGGCGCCGTCGATCTCGATCAATGGCGCCAACGGGCTCTTCACCCAGTACCTGATCGACGGTCTCGACAACAACGAGAACTTTCTCGGCGGGCCAAAGTTTCCGGTCTCCACCGGTTTCGTCGAGGATGTCACCGTGCTGACCTCGTCCTATTCGGTGGAGTACGGCCGGACGGGCAACGGAGTGGTCAATGTCACCTCCCGCAGCGGCAGCAATGACTGGCACGGCGAGCTCTTCTATCTCACCCGGCCGGGTCAGCCCCTCGACAGTTCCTCGGCCTTTGCCGGCCGGGACCTCAGCGGTAACGCCGTCAAGGATGGCTTTGAGCGGCAGCAGGTGGGCATTGGTGGGGGCGGGGCCCTCGTGGCGGACCGCACCTTCCTGTACGCCAACCTCGAGTACACGAAGGACGACAAGGACAACCTGCTGAGCTCGCCCGACCTCGGCGCCGTCACCACGGT
>CAYOXI010000097.1:0-6181 GCA_964407855.1 uncultured Chromatiaceae bacterium | reverse complement strand
TCCCGGGTCCCGGCCACGGCGGCCGCAAGATCGCGGGCCACATCGTCAATGGCGAGCTTCATCATCAGTTTCCGGCCCCGGTCGATCTCGCTGTAGTCCAGTTCCAGGCCGGGCTCCAGCCGGTCGAACAGGGCCGGGGCGACGGCCAGGTAACCCTGTCGGGCGAAGCCGTCCGCGACGTGCCTGATGTGTCCGGTCACCCCGAAAATCTCCTGCAAAATCAACAGACCGGCTCGGGGTGGGTTGGCCGGCTGAGCCACATAGGCCTGAAAGACGTGGCCATCACTGGCACTCAGTGTTGTTTTCATTGAGATTTCTTCCCCACATGATGTCACTGTATTGACAGTGCGTTAATCCGGCACCAGCTGGATATCCACCAAGATCTCCACTGGGTCCCCAACGTAGCTGGTGTCGCGCCACTCGCCGTCGCCCACGCCGAATTCCAGCCGCCTGACCCCAGCCGTGCCCACCAGTCGGGCAGGCTGGTCGGCAGTCGCCGGGGTCCAGAAAAAGCGCAGCGTCACGGGCCGGGACACATTGCGCAGGCTGAGCTGGCCGGCGGCCAGCCAGGCATCGCCGTCCGGCGTGATCCGCTCCGCCTCGAAGACCGCTGCCGGCCAGAGCGCGGCGCCAAACCAGTCGGCCGTCAGCAGGATCTCGTCCCGCTCGGGATTGCCGGTGTCCACGGACCCCAGGTCGATGGTGGCCCGGATGCGCCCGGTGTCCGGCTGTGCCGGATCGAAGCGCAGTCGCGTGGTGAAGCGCTCGAAGCGGCTTTCAAAACGCGCACCCTGCTGAATGGCGGTGAAGCGGAGCTGGCTGCCGGCCGGTTCAAGGACGAAATCGCCCGGGATCGCTGTCCCGGCCGGAGCGACCAGCGCAACGAGGCCAACCGCAATGATATTCCTGCGCCGGGTAGCCACTCGTCTATGGCTTCCCCGGCAACGGCAGCATGGCCCGAAGGACTGTGTCCCGGCGCACGAAGTGGTGATACAGGGCGCCGGCGGTGTGCAGGGCAATCAGCGCCAGTAACACGGCACCCTGCATCTCATGCACCTCCGCCATGTTCTTCGACAGCACCGGATCCGGCGCCACCACCGTCGGCAGCGTGAAAAAGCCGAAGAAACTCACCTGGAAGTTGGCCGCCTGTGACCGGATCACGCCACTGACGGGCATCAGGAACAGGAGCAGGTAGAGCAGCCCCTGCGTCGTGCGGGCACCCAGGCGCTGCCAGGCGGGCGTCGCCACCGGCAGTGGCGGTACGGCATGGGTGAGCCGCCACGCGAGGCGCAGTGCAGTGAGCGTGAACAGCAGCAGCCCGATGGATTTGTGGGTGGCGTAGTTCGCGAGCTTGTCCGGGCCGAGGGCCTGCCCGGTCATGTAGAAGGCGAGGGGAACCTGCCCCAGCAGCAGCAGTGCAAGCAGCCAGTGAAACGAGCGGGCCACGGGCCCGTAGACGGTGGCAACGGTTGATGCAGGCATTGGATTAGCATACCCGACCCATGTATGCGCAACTCGTCCCGATCCTCGCACCGGTCTTCATCGTCACGCTCATCGGCTATGGCTGGGCCCGCCTTTCGATTCCCTTCCAGCGGGAGTTCCTCACCGGCCTGGTGATGCAGATCGGCGTGCCCTGCCTGATCCTGAACGGCGTGGTGCAGCTGGAAGCGGATGCCAGCCAGTTCCTCGCGATGATCGGCTACGCACTGATCGCCCTCACCACCTGCACGATCATCGGGGCTCTGCTGTTGCGGCCGCTCGGGCAACCCCTGCGCAGTTACCTGCCGCCGATTGCCTTTGGCAACGCCGGCAACCTGGGCCTGCCGCTTTGCCTGTTCGCCTTCGGGCAGCAGGGCCTCGGTCTCGCCATCGGCTTCTATCTGGTCGGCTCCGTCGCGCAGTTCATTGCCGGGCCGCTGTTCCAGGGGCGGGAGCCCATGTGGCGGACGTTGCTCACCACGCCCGTCAATTATGCGGCGATAGCTGGCGTGCTCCTGCTATCCACCGGGACGACGCTGCCCCTGTGGCTGGCGAACACGGTGGAACTGCTGGCCGGGGTCGCGATACCGCTGATGATGCTCGCGCTGGGCCATTCGCTCGGCAGCTTCAGGGTCCAGCGCCTGCCGCTGGCGGCAGGACTGGCCGTCGCCCGGCTGGGCCTCGGCCTGGCGGTGGGTTTCGCCATTACCCTCGCGTTCGGACTCACGGGTATCGAGCGGGGCGTGGTCCTGGTGCAGAGCGCAATGCCGGTGGCCGTCTTCAGTTACCTGCTGGCAGCGCGCTACGACCGGCACCCGGAGGACATTGCGGGTGCCATCGTGCTGTCCACGTTGATGGCCTTCGTCGGACTGCCGGCGTTGCTGTTAGTCGCCCTGGCGGGCGTGAACTGACCAGTCGGGCTGGCTGTCCCGGGCAATCCGGTAGCCCCGGATCACCAGGAAGTCGTCGGAACGCTGGCCGGCGCGCTGGCGCTCAGCCAGCCGCCGGTCCCTCGGAGGAAATGACTTGAGCAGCAAACGAAGCAGTTCCTGGTCCATGAAACGGGTTCTCCGGTTGAGCTGCCCGCCAGATGCGGGCCGGGGAGGCCAGCGCGGCCCCCAGGTTCAGGGTGGACGCCGCCCGGCGAACGGCCTCTGGCCAGGTGGGGATCTTGGTGCTGCGGATGGGGGGGGTCATCGCGGCCTCCATGGCCTCTGTGCGCCTGCCTGCCGGGCGACTATGGACATCTTCGTTTCCCGCGGTTGCAGGGTCGTGACAACTGGATGGCACTTCTGGGACAGCCGGCTGCGTTGCGCAACGCATTAAAAGAGCCTTGGCTGAGACCAAGTTCCAGAAGCGTAAGGTTTAAGAAACAGGATCTTAGATGGAGACAGGTCAGCCTCTTGCACTGCACAAGTATTTGCCCTAGGATACGTCCTGCCCACTGTGGGCAACTGACCAGCCAAGGAGATTCCCCATGACGACCCAGACCGATCCCATGCAGGCCTTCATTGGTTTCCAGAAGGAAGCCCTCGAGCCGATCCGGGCCGCCAATGGCATGGCCGCCGATGCGTTCGAGCGCCTGACCCGCCAGAACTATGCCGTGCTCGGCGACGTCCTGAACTTCGCGGTTGCCCAGGCTCGCCTGCCGACCAGCGTGGCGGACTACACCGACTACCTGGCGAAGCAGATGGAGCACAGCCGCGCTTTCGGTGAGCAGCTCGTACGCCGCAGCCAGGAGTATGTGGAGATCGCGAGCGCGATCCAGGCCAAGGCCCAGACAGCTGTCCAGACGGCGGTGCAGACCACCGCTGCCGCAGCGCCCAAGTCCAAGGCTGCCTGAAGCCTGTCCATTAGCTGAGTGCCGCGATACGGGGCGGTGACCACCGGTCACCGCCCTTTTTCGTTCCGGGGCTTATGTCGCGCCCTGTCTCGTGCCCTGTCTCGTGCCCTGTCTCGTGAGAGGCCGGTCCCATTGCCGCCGGGCTGATCCGCGGTAGTATTCTTGCAGTGCTCCGGCCAGGAGCGCCCACCCAGGTGGACGGTGATGCCAAGAACAATAAAAAAATATGCCAACCGCCGGCTCTACGACACCCAGGCCAGCCGCCATGTCACCCTTGACGGCATACGCCAGCTGGTGGCGAGCGGCGAGGATGTCGTCGTGGTGGATGACACCACCGGCCAGGACATCACCCGCAGCATCCTGCTCCAGGTCATCTCTGAGCAGGAACAGGGCGGCCGGCCGATCCTGTCGGCGGAGATGCTGAAGCACATCATCCGGTTCTACGGCAACCCGATGCAGGACCTCATGGGTGGATACCTGGAGCGCAGCGTGGAGATCTTCCTGAGCCAGCAGCAGGTACTTCAGGACCAGATCCAGAAGACCATGGGCATCACGCCCTTTGGCACCATGCAGAGTCTGGCGGCCCGCAACCTCGAAGCCTGGGGCCAGATGCAGAAATCCTTTCTGGACATGCTCACGCCGCGCCCGGGCACGCCGCCTGGTGCCGAACAGCCTCCCAAGACCGGCGAACCGAAGGAATAGGCCTCTTGTCATCGTCCCCGTCGTCTGCCGAGGCCCCGCCGCCCCCGGGCTCCACCCCATCCGACGCGGAGGCCTTTGCGCGCCAGCTCGCGGAGTTGTCGGCGCAGTCGCAAGCCATGTTTGCGGAGCTCATGAAAACGCCGCTGTCGCGGGCCGGCTTCGGACTAGAGGCACAGAATCCGGATCCTTTGAACGTGGCGCCGGCCATGCAGGCCGCGGCCCAGCAGTTGTGGATGGATCCTGCCCATCTGCTCCAGGCCAACCTGCGGCTCTGGCAGCAGCACATGCTGCTCGGCCAGCAGCTGGCCGCCAGCCTCGCCGGTCAGGCCACTTCACCGGTGGCAGAACCGGACAAGGGCGACCGGCGATTCAAGCACCCGGACTGGAGTGAGCAGCCGGTTTACGACTACCTGAAGCAGTCTTACCTGATCACCTCCCGCTGGCTGGTGGAGACGATGTCCACCATTGCGGGCCTGGATCCCCAGACCGCACGCAAGGTGGATTTCTACACGCGGCAGTTTGCCGACGCTTTCTCGCCCAGCAATTTTCTCTGGAGCAACCCGGAAGCGATGCGGGCCACGCTGGAAAGCCAGGGCCAGAACCTGGTGAAGGGCATGGCGAACTTCCGGCGGGACATGGAGCGGGGCGACGGCCAGCTGCGCATCACGATGAGCGATCCCGATGCCTTCGAGCTGGGCCGGAACCTCGCCACCACGCCGGGCAAGGTGATCTTCCAGAACGACCTGATCCAGCTGATCCAGTACACGCCCACGACGGAGCAGGTGTACCGCAGGCCGATCCTGATGGTGCCGGCCTGGATCAACAAGTACTACATCCTCGACCTGACGGCGAAGAAATCTTTCGCCCGGTGGGCCGTGTCCCAGGGCTACACCGTGTTCATGGTCTCCTGGGTGAATCCCGACGAGACGCTGGCCCACAAGACCTTTGACGACTATCTCACCGGCGGCATCGTCGCCGCGCTGGACGCCATCGAGGCGGCCACCGGCGAGCATGAGGTCTCGGGCGTCGGCTACTGCATCGGCGGCACGCTGCTGGGCATTGCCCTTGGTTACCTGGCCGGCCTCGGCGACCAGCGCATCAAGGCCGCCACGATGTTCACCGCGCAGGTGGATTTCTCCGAACCGGGCGACCTCGCCGTGTTCATCGACGAGACCCAGCTGGACAACCTCGACCAGATGATGGGCGAGAAGGGTTACCTGGAAAGCCAGGCCATGTTCACCACCTTCAACATGCTCCGGGCAAATGACCTGATCTGGTCCTTCTATGTGAACAACTACCTGCTGGGCAAGGACCCCCAGCCCTTTGACCTGCTGCACTGGAATGCGGACGCCACCCGCATGCCCCGCAACATGCATCTCTTCTACCTGCGGCAGATGTACCTGCACAACAACCTGGTGAAGCCCGGCGCCATCAGTCTGGCCGGCGTGCCCATCGATCTCACGAAGGTCACCGTGCCGGTCTATCTCCAGGCCTGCCGGGAGGACCACATCGCGCCCTTCCGCTCGGTCTTCAAGGCGCGCCACAACTTCTCCGGACCGGTGCGCTTCCTGCTGGCCGGTTCCGGGCATATCGCCGGCGTGATCAACCCGCCGGAGGCCAGCAAGTACCAGTACTGGCTGAATCCGGCCGAGCCCTGGGAGATCGACGCCTGGCTGCGCGGCGCAGAAGAGCATCCCGGCTCCTGGTGGCCGGACTGGCAGGCCTGGCTCGCGCCGCAGTCGGGTGAGATGGTGCCGGCGCGCGCCCCTGGCGAAGGCAAATTGCCGGTGCTGGAAGACGCGCCCGGCAGCTACGTGAAGAACCGCTCCCAGTAGGCCAGGCCGCCGCGCAGGCTTCGGCATTTCCACCCGGTTGCGCTGCAAGCTCAATGGACAGCATTGACTCGGTCGTCATCGGTGCGGGCGTGATCGGCCTCGCCGTCGGTCGCGCCCTGGCCCTGGCGGGTCGTGAGGTGGTGGTGGTCGAGGCTGCCGCCGCGATCGGCACCGAGACCAGCAGCCGCAACTCCGAGGTGATCCACGCCGGGATCTACTATCCCACCGGCTCGCTCAAGGCGCGGCTCTGCGTGGCAGGGCGCGAGCGGCTTTATGCCTACTGCGCAGCGAAGGGCATTCGCCACCAGCGCATCGGCAAACT
>CAYOXI010000096.1:0-6309 GCA_964407855.1 uncultured Chromatiaceae bacterium | reverse complement strand
TATTTGGGGAGCTGGAGATTTTCACTATGTCGCTAAGACTCAATCGTGCATGGCTGATGCTTGCCCTGCTCATGGCAGGCAATACCTTCGCGTTGGGCCTTGGAGACATTCGCCTCAATTCGGCGCTGAACGAGCCATTGCGAGCCGACATTGCACTCCTTTCAGCGACACCCGAGGAACTCGAAGGGCTCAAGGTTGAACTCGCAGGGGCTGACACGTTTGCGCGCTACGGTCTCGACCGCCCGTTGTACCTGACCCGCTTGCAGTTCGCGGTGGTCCGTTCCGGCCGCAGTGACGGCAACGTGGTACGCATCACGTCGCAGGCACCGCTCACTGAACCGTTCGTCACGCTGCTGGTCGAGGCAACCTGGTCCAGCGGCCGCCTGCTGCGCGAATACACCGTATTGCTCGATCCGCCGACGTTCGCGCCGCCGCCAACCGCGCAGTCGTCGCAGGCTGTCCAGGCGCCGAGTCGTGCCGCACCGGCGGACAGCGGCCAGATTCAACGGACACCGCCCGGCGATACAGCCGCTCCGGCAACGAGGCGGGCCGAACCTGCGGATTCCGGCACGTTCGATACCAGCGCCGGCGGCGACGTGCAGGTCCAGCGCGGCGATACGCTTTGGGGCATTGCACAACGCGTGCGGCCGGACAACCGTCTCGCCATCAACCAGGTCATGCTCGCGATCTTCGAGGCAAACCCGGACGCATTCGCCGGCAATATCAACAGACTCACAGCGGGAGCAGAGCTGCGCATTCCGAGTGCTGACGACATTTTCCGCATCAACCGCGGCGATGCCCTGAGTGAAGTACAGCGCCACAATAACGACTTCGGTATCGCGCAACCGGCCAGCGACACACGACCGAGCCTGACGCTGGTGCCGCCGGATGCCGACCAGGAGGATTACACCCGACCCGCTACCCGGCCGGGCACGGATGCAGCCGACGACGCGGCTTTGCAGACACGCATTCGCGAACTGGAGGCCGAGGTTTCCCAGCAGAGTTCGCTGCTGGAAATCCGCGACAATGAACTGGCACAACTCCGCCAGGAACTGGCCCGCATGCGTGAGCAGGCCGGCGTCGCGGCGCCCGCGGACCCGCTGCCGGTCGATGAGCCGGCTGTGCCTGCCGACGATCCCGGCGAAGTGTTTGTCGAGGAAGATCCCGAGCCGGCCGTCGATGAGGAAACGCCTGCAGTCGACGAAGCCGTACCGGCACCGGTTGCGGAACGACCGGCGCCGCGCGTCGTGCCGGCCCCTGCCGCCGAACCCGGGATCGTTGATCGCCTGATCAGCCTGCTAACCAGCATCTGGGGCATTATCGGCCTGGCCCTGATCGTCGCTATCGTTGTGCTGCTGTGGTTTGCCAAGCGTGCCGCGGGTCGTGACGAAGAGTCGACCGGAGTCTGGGAAGCGCTTGACGATGACAACGATGTCGACAGTGAATCGCGCGCCTCGACGGAACGCCTGCGCGCACTGGCTCGCGATGACGACAGTTCGATCGTGGTCGTCGAACAGGAAACCGGCACCGACCGTCGCCGCAAGCGCAGCGACACGATGGAAATCCAGCGCATCGACGACGATGCGGAACTGACCTCGGAAACCGGCCGGATGCCGGCGCTGGACGATACCTTCAGCAGCGAAACGGCACTGAACCTGGATCAGACTGATCCGATCGCGGAAGCCGATTTCCATATGGCCTATGGCCTGTACGACCAGGCGGCGGATCTCATCAACGGCGCGCTGGCCATCGAGCCGGAACGCGAAGACCTGATGGCCAAGCTGTGCGAGATCTATTTCGTGTGGGGCAACCGGGACGCGTTTATCGACGCGGCCAGCCGACTGCACGACCAGCTCGGCGGCGAGACCAGCCCGGACTGGGACAAGACCGTCATCATGGGCCAGCAGATTGCCGGTGACCACCGGCTGTTCTCCGGCGTCGTTCCGGGTTCGGCGACGCGTGCGGTCGATCTGTCCTTCGATGATTCCGGTGAAAGCGGTGTCCTCGACATGGACCTCGGCAGCGGGCCGGACGGCGAGTACAGCAACGTCATCGATATGGAAGCCGATGATCAGGAGCAGGCCAGCGGCGATGACGCGCTCGATTTCGTATTCGACGATGAGCCCGACACCGGCTCGTCGACCACTCGGGAAATGGCACCGCGTGTACCGGCTGACGAATCCACCGTCGAGAGTCCCACTCTCGAATCTCCGGCGACCTCCGAAACGACCGAGTCGCCGACGATCGAGCAACAGCTGGCAAGCCTTGACAGGACGTCGGAGTTGCCAGCCTTCAGTGCAGCGGACAACGACCATTACAGCGGCGATGCGACGGCGGAAATCGAGCTGGACGACCTGGGACTGGATCTGGACGCACTGGCCAGTGCCGGCCTGGAGGATGACGAGTCGGATACCGATTTCGCGGATATCGAGGCAACCAGCGAGAACCGGGCACTGCAGCCGGACAAGGGCGAGACGACTGGCCGCAATCGCAATATCGATCACGACCTCGATGCCACCGGCGAAATGCCGCTTTTCGACGAATCGACCGGCAAGAATCCGGCTGTCCCGGACGACGATGACACCGGTACCGAATTTGATGCCAGCCTGCTCGATGCGACCGGCCAAACCCAGGTTTTGCGTGACGACTTCGGTGACGGCCGCAAAGACAGCGATGACGAAGCAACGATGCTGGCACCGCTGGACGATGACGAGGCGGCAGCGCTGTTCGATGGCGATATCGATTTCGACTTTGCCGAAACTGAAGCACTGCCGAAGGACACATTCAAGCGCGGCTCCGAATCGGACGAAACCGGGGAGATGCCGAAACCGGGTAGCGGCAGTGTCGATCTCGACCTCGACGACCTGACCGCGGCTTTGCGGATCAGCGAAGGCGATACCGTCGATCAGCCGCGTGACGACGCGACCGTCGAGCGCCCGCGACCTGGCGCAGGCAGCGGATTCGGCGATCTCGATGACGAGTCGCCGACCGAGGCCTTGTCACCGGACGACGTTTCGGACGACCTGCAAAATGCGCGCACCATGACGGAGGTCGGCACCAAGCTCGATCTCGCACGCGCATACGTCGACATGGGCGATCCGGAGGGAGCGCGCAGTATCCTCGAGGAAGTGCTGGATGAAGGTGACGAAGGCCAGCGCCAGCAGGCACAGAAGCTCATCGATTCCTTGCCCGATTAACGCCGGCGCCAGCGACAGCGCTTTTCGCGCCCCGTTGGAGGGAGCCTGCCTTGCGAGCGAATGGGCAGGCGATAGAGAATTGCCCGCCCGCGCGTCGTCCGCGCGCCATTTGATTGTCCCATGCGCATCGCACTCGGCCTCGAATACGACGGCACCGCCTACAACGGCTGGCAGCGCCAGAAGACCGGCACGGGTGTGCAGGAGCTGGTCGAGGACGCGTTGTCTCGCATAGCGAACGAGGCCATCGAAGTCCAGTGCGCAGGCCGCACAGATACCGGAGTCCATGCCTCTGCGCAGGTGATCCATTTCGACAGCACGGCCGAGCGCACCGAACGCAACTGGTTGCTTGGCATCAACAGCAACCTGCCGCCCGATATTTGCGCCCTGTGGGCAAGGTTCGTTGACGATACGTTTCACGCCCGCCATGCCGCTACGTCAAGGCGCTACCACTACCTCGTACTCAATCGCCAGTCGCGATCCGCGCTGTATCGGCACCGGGCCTGGTGGGTGCACCGGCCGCTCGATATCTCCCGCATGCAAGCCGGTGCGGCGCACCTGGTCGGCGAGCATGACTTTTCCGCCTTTCGCGCAGCCGGCTGCCAGGCTGCGACGCCACAGCGAAATGTGCAGGCGATCGAAATTGAGCGCGAGGGCGACTGGCTCAACGTATCTATCACCGCCAACGCTTTCCTGCAGCACATGGTGCGCAACATCGTCGGTGTGCTGGTTACCATCGGCAGCGGCGATGCGTCGCCGGATTGGGCACAGGCCGTGCTGGCAAGCCGGGATCGCACGCAGGGCGGGGTCGCGGCACCGGCGCAAGGCCTGACATTGGTAGCCGTGGAGTATCCCCCCGAATTCGGCTTGCAACAGTTTGCTACTGCGTCGCCAAAGAATCCCCTGTAGGAGCCCGTATCACGGGCGATCGACCCGCAAGTCTCCCCACCACCAGTCACCGGCAGATTTCGTTTATCATGCGGTGCCATGAGCTGGTTCGAAAAACTGATACCGTCGCGTATCCGCACCGAGAATCGTACCCGATCGGTGCCGCAGGGCGTCTGGATCAAATGCCCGCAGTGCGATGCACAGCTTTATCGCACCGAGCTGGAACGGAATCTTAACGTCTGTCCCAAGTGCGACCATCACATGCGTATCGGTGCCCGTATGCGGCTCGACTGGTTTCTCGACGCCGATTCCCAGGAAGAGATTGCGGCCAGTCTGGATCCGCAGGATCCGCTGGGTTTTCGCGACAGCAAGCGATATCGCGATCGCCTCACGCAGGCACAGAAGAAAACCGGCGAGAAGGATGCGCTGATTGCGGTCCGCGGCACCTTGTTCGGCCAGCCCGTTATGGTTTGTGCGTTCGAATTTGCTTTCATGGGTGGCTCGATGGGGTCGGTGGTCGGCGAACGCTTCAGCCGCGCGGCCAGGATGAGTGCCGAACAGCGCATTCCCCTCATTTCGTTTTCCGCGAGTGGCGGTGCGCGCATGCAGGAAGCGCTGTTCTCGCTGTTCCAGATGGCGAAAACGGCCGCCGCGCTGGCCGCGCTCGGCCAGAAGCGCGTTCCTTTCATTTCGGTGCTGACCGATCCGACCACCGGTGGTGTATCCGCCAGTCTCGCCATGCTGGGCGACGTCAACATCGCGGAGCCCAGGGCCCTGATCGGTTTCGCCGGTCCGCGGGTCATCGAGCAAACGGTGCGACAGACATTGCCGGAGGGCTTCCAGCGCAGTGAATTCCTGCTGGATCACGGCGCCATCGACATGATCGTCGACCGGCGCCGGATGCGCGACGAGATTGCGAATCTGCTGGCCAAGTTCGACCACCGTCCGGCACCCGGCGCAGAGCCCGTCTGAGCACCGGCCGATCACCATCGACTGACCTGACGCCGACGTATCTCCCCGTATGCAATCGCCGCGAGCATCGTGGACGCTCGATGACTGGCTCAATTGGCTGGAGACCCTGTCGCCCCGGGAGATCGACCTCGGGCTGGAACGGGTAGCGGAGGTTCTCGAGCGGCTCGCACTCGCGCAGCCCAGGAGAGTGCTGCATGTAGCCGGTACCAACGGCAAAGGATCCTGCGCCGCGATGCTGGAATCGATGCTCCTTGCTGCGGGGGTTCGGGTCGGCTGTTACACGTCGCCGCATGTATTGCGCTACAACGAACGAATCCGGGTCGACGGCCGCGCGGTCGACGATGCGCAGATTCTCGATGCATTCGCGCAGGTGGAAGCGAGGCGCAACGGGGTGCCACTGACCTATTTCGAATACGGCACGCTGGCGGCAATGGTCGTCTTCGATGCCCGGTCGGTGGACGAACTGGTACTCGAGATCGGCTTGGGAGGTCGCCTCGACGCCGTCAATGCTATCGAGCCAGACGGCGCGATCATCACGAATATCACACTCGAGCATTGCGACTGGCTTGGCGACAACGTCGAGTCGATAGCACGCGAGAAAGCAGGAGTCATGCGCCCTGGCAAGCCCGTTGTTTTCGGCGCAACCGCCGTGCCGGCGAGCATTATCAGCGAAGCGCAACGCATTGGTGCGGACCTGCGGTTGTGCGGTCGGGATTTTACACATGCCGTGGAGCCGCCCGGGACCTGGCGGTGGCAGGGACGCGCGGTCGCGATCGATGGTCTGGCGCGGCCATCATTGCAGGGTACATTCCAGCTGCAAAATGCGGCCGCCGTCCTGGCGCTGTTAGAAGCACAACATCTCGAGCCGCTGCTGTCCCGGGAGCGAATTGACGCGGCGTTTGCAAGCCTCGCGATTCCCGGGCGCTTCCAGCGACTGACCACCCGCTGCCAGTGGTTGCTCGATGTCGCGCACAATCCGGATGCGGCAAGAGTGCTGGGCCAGGCGTTGAGCGAGTTATCGGTCTCGTCAACACGCTCGGGCGGCATTACGGCCATCGTCGGTATACTGGCGGACAAGGATCTGCCCGGAATCCTGCAGCCCTTGTTGCCCCATGTCGGGCGCTGGATTGCGGTGACGCCAGAAAGCCCGCGCGCATTGCCGGCGCGCGAGCTTGCGCAGCGCGTTGCGCAGATTGCCGACAAACCTTGTCTTTTCGTGGACGATATCGCCACGGCAGTTGCGTATCTCGAGGAA
>CAYOXI010000095.1:0-6597 GCA_964407855.1 uncultured Chromatiaceae bacterium | reverse complement strand
CTGTTCGCCTCCTGATTTTCTGCCCTCAAGAGGGCAAGGCCGCAGTGTCAACCACCCTGAAAATCAGCTTGCCGTGGCGCACTGAGGCCGGCGCCTTCACCGCCGGGCTGACGACGTAGTTGTCCCCGTCGGGATACAGCGCGCGAAACGCCTCGACTGGCGCTGCGTCCACGCGGTCCGGGTTGATCTTGCATTCCACGACATCGGCGCGGTCCCGCCCGCGCCGGATCACGAAGTCGATCTCGCGCCGCGATTTGTCCTGCCAGTAGTAGATGTCCTCATCGGCGTGACGAAAGCGCAGGCTGTCGAGTACAAGGTGCTCCCACAACAGTCCCCGGTCATCCTCGCGAATGGTGTCCCAGCCTCTTTCGAAGGTCACGAAGCCGGTGTCGAACGCATAGCACTTGGGCCGGCTGACGATCTCGCGCTTGCCGCCGCCGTGGAAGGGTCGCAGCAGGTGCACCACATGGGCGATCTGCATGGCCTCGATATGGGACTTGACCGTGACCCGGCTCATCTCGCTGAGGTTCGCCAGCGGGCTGAAATCCAGTTGGCCGCCGCTCTGGCGCAGCAACAGGCGGAACAGCGCGAGGAACCCCTGGCGGTTGCGTATCCCGAACAACTCCAGAATGTCCCGGGCATAGAAGCTGTCGATCCACTCGTTCAAAAATGCCGGGTCCTTGCGCGCAGCCAGCAACAGCTCGGGCAGGCCGCCATGGAGCAGCCGGCGATTGAAGTCCGGTACGCCGAATGGGTCAGAACATTCTTCCCAGAGCACCGGGCAGAGATGGATCGAGCGCTTGCGGCCGGTCAGGGAATCGCTGAACTTGCGTGTCGCCGCCAGCGTGGACGAACCGGTCGCCAGCACCTTCAGGTGGGGGTATTCGTCGGCGGCGATCTTCAGCAGGCGGCTGGGATCCGGCAGGCGATGAACCTCGTCGAAAACCAGCACCGCATCCCGCGCCTGCGCGCCGAGGAACAGCTCCGGATCCTCCAGCGCACGGACCGACGAGGGCAGGTCGCAGTTCAGGTACACCGCGTCGGGCAGCATCCGGGCAATCGTCGTCTTGCCCACCCGCCGCACACCCGACAGCCAGACCACGGACCGCTGGCTCCAGGCCCGTTGGACACGCTCCAGCCATCGCGGCCGCTCGATCATGCCAGTATATTAGCCATCTGGTCGTCTAATTGTAAAGTATGGTACCGGCCGCTACTCACGCAGACAGAGCCAAGCCAACGTCGTACGGGGTACGCCGGCTACCTGGAAATGAGGATCGAGAAAACACGCCAATCCCCAGCACGACCACGGTAATCCAGTTCGTGCTGCATCCTGGAAGGATGCACAGGCCTAATGCGATGAGATGCGTTCCGCATGTGTCCCATTGGAAATCGAAATAAGACGACCGTAGAAGGAATCTCTTGACCGACGTTCCTCGGGCGTGATGGAGGAATGTTGGAATTCTATTACCCACCCGTGTTCGGTTTTGACGTCTGCGATGTGTCTCGTACCGTCTGGCGCTTCCCGTTGACGAGAGCGATCTTCATGAGAATGGGTCTGAAAGGGAGGTAGCTATCCTGAACTGGCGCCCAACTACACACAGGGGGACAAAGCGACAGGATCAATCCCGTCACTTCGTCCAGATATGACGTCGGACGGCATGGCAGGTGCCGGCCCCGACCCTGCCCCTCAGCCGGCCGTCTGCGGTCGTGCTGCCGGTGCCAGCCGGCTCAGCTTCTTCTCCAGTACCGGCCACAGGTTCTCCAGCAGGATCGGCTGGGCCTCGGCGGTGGGGTGGATGCCGTCGGCCTGGAAGTACTTGTCCTCCAGCGCGATGCCGTCCAGGAAGAACTCCACCAGCCCGACCTTGTATTCCTTCGCCAGCTCCGCATAGACCCCGGCAAAGTCCCGGGTATAGCGCACGCCGTAGTTGGTCGGGATCTGCATGCCCGCGAGGACCACTTCGGCACCGGCTTCCCGGGACAGCTCGATCATCCGGGCCAGATTCGACCGCATCAGCGGGATGGGCGTGCCCCGCAGGCCGTCGTTACCCCCCAGCTCGATGATCACCACGGCGGGTTTGTGCAGGGCCAGGGCCCGGGGCAGCCGCTTCAGGCCCCCGGTGGTGGTATCCCCCGTGATGCTGGCATTCACCACGGCATATCCGTAACCTCTGGCCTGCAGTCGCTCGCCGAGCAGCGCCACCCAGGACTCCGCGGTGTCGATGCCAAAGGCAGCACTGAGGCTGTCACCCACCACCAGCAGGTTCCGGCTGCCCTCGGCGGCCCGGGCCAGCGGTGCGACACTGATCAGGGCGGCGATCAGCACCAGTGCTGACGCGGCCTGCAGAAACCCGGTTTGTCGAAGGACTGGTTGCATGGATGCCTGGAATGGATGACGGTGCGGTCTTGCGGGCCGAGGGTCTTGGCAAAGAGGTTAGCAGTCCTGAAGGTACGCTGACCATTCTGAACGACGTCAATCTGGCGATTAAGTCCGGTGAAACCGTGGCCCTGGTCGGCCCTTCCGGCGCCGGCAAGACCACGCTGCTCGCGATCCTCGCGGGTCTCGACAGACCCACCCGGGGGCACGTGTGGCTTTGCGGCGAGGAGCTCACCGCCCTCAACGAAGACGGCCGCGCCTTGCTGCGGGCGCGTCGGGTGGGCTTCGTGTTCCAGTCCTTTCACCTGGTACCTTCCCTGACGGCCCTGGAGAACGTCATGCTGCCGCTGGAGCTCGCCGGCGAGAACCGGGCGGCGGCGCTGGCCCGGGAAACCCTCGGCAATGTGGGGCTGGGCGCCCGCCTGGGGCACTATCCCAAGCAGCTCTCCGGTGGCGAACAGCAGCGGGTGGCCATCGCCCGGGCCTTTGTCACCCGGCCCGAGGTGCTGTTTGCCGATGAACCCACCGGCAACCTGGACGCGGTCACCGGCGAGCGCATCGGCAAGCTGCTCTTCGACCTCAACGCCGATGCAAGGACCACGCTGGTACTGGTAACCCACGAGCGGGAACTGGCGGGCCGCTGCGAGCGAACCATCGAGATCGAGGCAGGGCGCGTGACGCGCGGAGGCTGAAGCGATGGGCAAGGTGGTGGCATTCGCGCTGCGCTCTTTTGGCCGCGACCTGCGGGCCGGGGAGCTGTCCATCCTGCTGGCGGCGATCGTCGTGGCCGTCACGGCGATGACGGCCGTGGCCTTCTTCACCGACCGGGTCGGCGGCGCGATGAAGGACCAGGCCAGCCAGGTGCTGGCTGCCGACCTGGTGCTGCGCTCGGCCGCGCCCCTGGGCGAGAGTTACCAGGCGGAGGCCCGCCTGCTGGGCCTGGAGACGGCCGAGGCGCTCACTTTCCCGACCGTGGTGGTGGCGGGTGAACAGACCACGCTGGCTGGCATCGATGCGGTGAGTGACGGCTACCCGCTCCGGGGCCAGCTCACCATCGCCGACACGCTCTTCGGCAACGGTCGTCCGGCTGACGGCGTGCCGGGCCGCGGTGAGGCCTGGGCGGAGCCCGGCCTGCTCGGGCGGCTGGGGCTGGACGTCGGCGACAGCCTGATCCTCGGCGAGCGGGAGCTGCTCATCACGAAGGTGCTCCAGTACAAGCCCGACCAGAACATCGGTTTCGTGAACCTGGCCCCCGGTTTGATGGTGAACCTGGCGGACGTGCCGAGCCTGGGTGTGGTCAAGCCGGGCAGCCGCGTGACCTACACCCAGATGTACGCGGGCCCGGACCCGGTGATTGCCGATTTCCGCCGCAACCTCACGCCCCGCCTCCGGCCGGATGAAGCGCTGCGCGGCCGGGAAGATGCCGGTGAGCAGATCAACTCGGCCATCGAGCGGGCCCAGCGCTTTCTGACGCTGGCGTCGCTGGTCACCGTGATTCTCGCGGCGGTTGCTGCGGCCATGGCCGCCCGCCGCTACGCGCTCCGGCACCTGGATATCGTGGCCCTGCAGAAAACCCTCGGCGCCACCCAGGGCTTCGTGGTGGCGGTCACGCTGGTCGAGCTGGCCTTCATCATCCTGCTCACCTCGACTGTGGGCGTGGTGCTGGGTTTCGGCGCCCAGTACGGGCTGGCGTTCATTGCTGCCGAGTTTGTCGGCTTCGTCCTGCCGCCGGCTTCCGGCCAGCCCTTCGTGCTGGGGGTACTCACCTCCGCTGCGGTGGTGGTGGGCTTCGCGCTGCCGCACCTGCTGGCCGTGGGCACCACGGCGCCACTGCGCGTCTTGCGCCGGGACATGCCGCCGCCCCGGCTTGGTGCTTTCGTCACCTACGGCGTTGCCCTCACGGCGATAGGCCTGCTGGTGCTCGTGATCGTCCGCGATCCGCTGCTGCTGGGGCTCATTGCCGGCGGACTGGTCGGCACCGCGCTGCTGGCGCTTGGCCTCGGCTGGGTGCTGGTGCGGGGCCTGCGCCGCTTCCGGGGCGCGGCGGGCATCGCGTGGCGTTACGGACTAGCCAATATCGCCCGTCGCGGCGGCGAGAGCATCGTGCAGATCGTGGCCTTCGGCCTCAGCCTCATGGTGCTGCTGCTGCTGGGCCTCGTGCGCAGCGACATCCTGACGACCTGGCAGCAGTCGGTGCCGGACGATGCGCCCAACCAGTTCATGATCAACATCGAACCGGATCAGCTGGCGGGCCTGCGGGAATTTTTCCGGGAGGAAATCGGCCAGGAACCGGTGGCGCTGCCGCTGGTGCGCGGTCGCCTGATCCGGGTCAACGGCGTGGATGGCGACGACTTCCGGGCAGCCAATGCCCAGGGGGCCAGCTTCCTGCAGCGGGAAGCCAACCTCACCTTCACCGATACCCTGCCAGCCAGCAACACGGTGACCGCCGGCACGTGGTGGGGCCCGGGCTACGACGGGCCCATGCAGCTTTCCCTGTCGGCCGACCTCGCCAGGAACCTGGGTGTGGTTGTGGGTGACATCGTCACCTTCAACGTGGCCGGTGAGGACGTCGAAGGCCCGGTCACCAGCCTCCGTGAAGTGGAGTGGGATTCCTTCCAGCCAAATTTCTTTGTGATCCTGTCGCCCGCCGGCATGGAAGACCTGCCCCAGACGTGGCTCGCCAGCATCTATGTGCCGCGGGACCGGGTGGAAGTGCTGAGCCGGCTGGTGAGGCAGTTTCCCGGGGTCACGGTGCTCGACCTCGACGTGATCCTGGCCCAGGTCCGTTCGGTGATCGAGAAGGCCTCGATGGCCGTGCAGTATGTGTTCCTGTTCACGCTGCTGGCGGGCGTCGTCGTGCTGCTGGCCGCCGTGCAGCTCACCCGGGATGAGCGCCGCTTCGAGAGCGCGATCCTGCACACGCTCGGGGCCGCCCGGCGCAAGATCCTGCAGGGCGTCGCCGTTGAGTTCATCACGCTCGGCGGCCTGGCGGGCGTACTGGCGGCCCTCGGCGCCACGGTGCTCGGCTGGGCGCTCGCCCACTACGCCTTCAAGCTGGAGTACACCGTGAGTCCGCTGCTGTGGCCGGTGGGCCTGGCAGCCGGCGCGCTGATCGTGGGCGTCACCGGCACGCTGGCGACCCGCCGGGCGGTAAACGAACCGCCCGTGGCCGTGTTGCGGGAAGGTTGAGGGGGCATCTACGCCAATATCCAGGCATATGTCCTGCGGCGCGGTGATCCTGCGGGAAACCCCCGCGGGCTGGCGGGTACTGATGCTCCGGGTGTTCCGCCACTGGGATTTTCCGAAGGGGCTGATGGAGCCCGGCGAAACGCCGAAGCAGACCGCGCTGCGGGAAGTGGCCGAGGAGTCGGGCCTGACCGGCCTCCAGTTCCCCTGGGGCGACATCTGGCAGGACACCGGCCCCTACGACCGGGGCAAGATCGCCCGTTACTTCCTGGCCCGCACCGACCAGGAGGAAGTCCAGCTCCTCCCGAGTCCCGACACCGGTCGCCCCGAGCACAGCGAATACCGCTGGGTCAGTTTTGCCCAGGCGAGACGGCTCGCCTCGCCGCGCGTGGCGGCGGTGATGAAGTGGGTGGAACAGGTGGTCGGAGAGCAGTGACCGGGCTCAGCGAGAGCGCTGCTCTACTGCCGCCAAAAAACCCGCCTTGTCTGCCGGCGACACCATCAGTGCCCGGCCATCACCGTACTCAATGCGCAGACGGTCCAGCGACAGGGCCGGGCTCGACAGCGGGCTGCGGGTCGGGATGACGCGGTGGATGTCCTGCAACGCGATCCGCCAGCGGAACGGGCCGCAGCGGACCTGCAGGTGGCTGTCGTCCACCGTGTAATCCGTGGCACGCAGCAGCCAGAGCTGCAGGCCACCGCTCGCGAGCAGCAGTGCGGCGACCGTCAAACCGATCGCCCCCGGCAGCGCGAAGGGCAGGATCAGGGCTACGCCCAGTGACACCAGCACGGAGGAGGCCAGCACAATGGCCAGCCAGCGATCGATGCGGGAGGGAAAGACAATGGGCGTCATGGCCTGGGCACTCCCCCGGAGGATGCCGGGATTCTAGCCGACTGGTCCCGGTTCGGGCCCAGTCAGACCGGGGTCAGGCGGCCTGTCGAGCCGGCCGGGTGCCGGTGTATCCCCGGTTCTCCCGCTGCCGGAGACGGGCGAAGTGGGCGCAGGTGACGATCAGGCCGAGCGTGATGAAGAC
>CAYOXI010000094.1:0-6760 GCA_964407855.1 uncultured Chromatiaceae bacterium | reverse complement strand
CATATCCCGCGCACAGGCGCTGCATCACGATATGTCCGAAAATCGCGTGCACATCCTCCGACAGTTGCATGTCATCGACCTCAGCCCAGACAACATGCCGGGCCTTCTCCTTTAGCCGGCCGCCGCGATAGCCGCACAGGCCCAGCGTTACTGCCCCATTGGCATTGGCATAGTCCACCGCGCGTATCACGTTCTCGGAGTTGCCGCTGCCGGAAATCGCAATAACGAGATCGCCCGGCTGCAGCACATTACGCAGTTGCTCGATAAACACGTCCTCAAATGAGATGTCATTGCCGTACGACATGATCAGCCCCATGTTGTCCACCAGGCTGCGGCCACGGAAAGGCCGACCCGACGACATGAAGATGCTCTTGTTCCAATCGTTGATGAAATGAAGTGCCGTCAGAGAACTGCCGCCATTGCCCAGTGTGATGATCTGTTGGCCGGCATTCCACGCCTCCGCAATGACATGTACACCCGTGTCAATCTGTCTCTGATCCAGCGCCTGCAGTACCGTCACAAGACGGTCCAGGTAGGCGCTGGTGGTGCGTGCGTAAGTATCCATTTGGGTCACCGTCTTTTCGGTTCAGTGGTAAAAAATAATCCGGCTGCCAAGCGGTTCGAACCCCATCGGCACGTGACGCAGCCCGGGCAGCGCGGCACAAACTGCCGGATGCGATTCCTGCGGCGCATAAAGCATCAGAAATCCGCCAGCGCCGGCACCCAGAATCTTGCCACCGGTGGCCCCGGCTGCTCGGGCGGCATCGTACCAGCCGTCAATTACCGTGTTGCTGATACCGGTAGTCATGGATCTTTTCAGCATCCAGTTTTCGTGCAGGATGTCACCGACCGCCGCAACGTTGTTCCGGTGCAGCTCATCGCGCAGATCATAGGCCAGCCGTACCATCCGCAGCATATTGTCACGTTTCTTCGTGCTGGCATCGATGTCCCTGGACTGCTGACGCAGTAACGGTGACGCCTCGCGGGTGATTCCGGTGTACATCACAAGAATGTTGCGCTCAAGCGCTTTTAGTGTCTCCGGCAGGCAGATTACCGGCGAGACGATCACGCTGTCATCAGGACGGAACTCGATCAGGTTGAAGCCGCCGAAGGCCGCGGCGTACTGGTCCTGCTTGCCTATAGGTTCGCCGCAGACATCGATCTCTATATGACAGCTGTCGCGGCCGAGCTGCTCGCTGGATACATGGCGGCCAAGATATGCATTCAGGATATGCAGCAGACCCACGGTCAGTGAGCTGGAGGAACCCAGCCCGGTGCCGCGCGACGGTATATCGGCTATGGTCGTTATCTCCAGGCCGCCACTGATCCCGAGATGCCTCATGGCCTCCCGCACCAGGGCATGTCGTATGTCATTCACGTGCCCGACTTCCTCGGTCACGGAATAGGCCACGCGGATGCCATCATCGAATTTCTTGTTGAGATTAACGTAGATGTACTTGTCGATAGCCGTGCTGAGCACAGCGCCGCCATGCCGGCGATAGAATTCGGGCAGGTCGCTGCCACCGCCAACGAAGCTCATGCGCAGCGGTGTGCGGCTGATGATCATGCCAGCTCTGCTAGCGGTGGGAGTCGCTCCGCTCCCGCGGCGAGGGCCTCGACGACTGGATACTCGTCTTGCATTCGCTGCTGATAGATGACCCCGGCATCGTAGTCAGTCAGTCCTCGCAGCCGGTACTCCCGCAACAGACGCTCCCTGCGGGTAGGCTCATCGACGGACAGATGAAACCGGTATGCCGGTGTTCCGTCCTCAGACTGCAGCGCCAGGGCGACCGTGCCCTCCACCAGCACCACATCACACGGCTTGATGCTCACGGCGTCGGCAGATTCGACGCGACGCTTCTGAAGTTTGTGATAGCCAGGCAAGGTCATGTTGATTGTTGTTGTTCTGTGACTCAGACGACGCAGTATTGTCTGCGCCTGTTCCAGGTCGTAACGCATCAGCACGCCGTTTCCCCGGTCGCTTTCACTGCGCAGCCAGCGATCCAGTGACAGCACAACAGCGCTCTGGCCACGGCCCATTAGCGCGTCGCGCATCAGGCTCGCCAGTCCGGACTTGCCACTGCGCGACTGGCCACCCAGCAGCACCATAGCTCCGGGTGGCAGATCGGCGGTTATCTTCGCTGCATGTTCCAGCAAGCGGGGGTACTGATCCAGTATGAAGTTCACAGAATGTGGCAGATCCGGTAGCCGGTAGTCGGGCTCAGCCCAGTAACGCCCATCCAGGCCGGCATAACCGGTTTCGACGAGGACTGACCTGATACCAGCCCGGCGCGCGGTTTCGATATCCACCGTGGAATCGCCTATCAGCCAGGAGTCCGCGAGATTTGCGTTCAGTTCGGCCACTGCCTGCCGGATCATGCCGGGTTGCGGCTTGCGGCAATCGCAGTCAATTTTCAGTTCCGCGCGTTCACCCGCGAACCCGCTGTCAGGGTGATGCGGACAGAAGTACAGTCGGTCTATGAAGGCATGCTCATGACCCAAAAGGGTATCGAGTTTGTTGTGGATCAGCCGCAGCTCGTCCAGCGAGCACTCACCACGGGCAACGACTGGCTGGTTGGTTATCACGCAGACCCGATAGTCTGACTTGTTGATGCGCCGGATGGCCGGCGCCACGTCGGACAGCAGACGGAAGTCCTCGGTGGAGCTCAGATGGTCGACTTCCTCGTTCAGGGTGCCGTCGCGGTCGATAAAAATGACCGGTTGCGGCACAGACAGCGCCGACCGGGCGATGCGCCCGGACGCGAGATCAGCGCAGACGCGGTCGAGGCGTTCCGGTGTGCCCGCATCCTTGATGTACTCGGGGCTGTTATAGCCTCGTAGACGCAGACCGCGGGCCAGCATGTCCGGAAACAACTGTCTGCCGAAATCGAGGGGGCCCGGCGCTGCACGCCACGGTATCAGCGCCGACTTGCGCACCCAGTAAAGCGCCGCATTGACCAGGTTGCGGTAGTAGTGTTCGGGTGAATGCGGATAGGGCAGGAAACCCTGTACCAGGCCGCCATCATCCAGATCGACGAGGTCGGAGTCGTAGGGGTGATCATTAGGATGCAGAAAGAGCGTGGCGGCAGCCCGTGGATCCTCGGCATGAAACGCCGCGAAACGCGCGAGATCCACTTCGAGCATCGTATCCCCGTACATGACGAGGAACTGCTCCTCCAGATGATCGAGTATGGCCAGCACAGCGCCGGCCGTGCCTCGCGGCGCGCCGTCGTCGATACACCTCAGATCCAGACCCCAGTTGCCGCGACTGGCGCAGAAGTCCACGACCTGGTCCGCCGCGTGATTCACCAGCACACGCACACTGGAAAAGCCGTAGCGCTGCAGCAGCCGTATCTGCCGTTCCAGCAAAGGCATGCCGCCAACATCGACCAGTGGTTTGGGGCGGCCGGCGAGTCGCTCCTGCAGGCGGGTTCCCTTTCCGCCGGCAAGAATGACGGCCTGCATCAAGTGGGGCCCTCCTGCCGGGCAATCTGCTCGACCGCCAGAGCGACGGCCTCGGCAGAGCCGAACCGCGGCCGCCAGCCCAGTTGTTCCAGTTTGGCAATTGAATAATGGAACTTCGGCACATCACCGACCCAGCCCCGGTCAGCAGAGCCGTATTTGATACCTGCCGAGGGGGAGACCTGTGCGACGACCCGCTCGGCGATGCTACGCACCGTAACGCCCCGGTCATCGGTGCCGACATTGAAGTAGTTCAGCCGGGCATCTGTCTTGTGACGGATGTACAGCATCGCATCCACGAGTTCATCGACATGCAGATAACTCTTTTGCTGCGTGCCATTACCCAGCACCTCCAGACAGTCGGGCGATTGCTGCAGCTTGCGCACGAAATCCAGAATCACGCCATGGGTGGCGGGCACCCCAACCACGTTGGGGAATCGGAAAATCCAGACCTGCTCAAGTCCACTTTCAGCAGCAGCGCTGATGGCGGCTTCCGAGGCCAGCTTCATTGCGCCGTAGTTTGAGATCGGGAACAGCGGACCGGCGTCCTCGGTCAGCGCGCGGTCGCCGAGATCACCATACACGGCCGAACTGGATGCAAATGCGAGGCGCCGGATGCCGAATTCGGCCATTAACACCAGCGTGTTGTACGTGGTCATGAAAGTGTCGCGCAGGTCCACAGAGGGATCACTGACGCCAGCAGGGATATCAGAATTGGCCGCCAGGTGCCAGACCTCAGTCACCGGCTCGGTCTGATGGAGGCGTGCAAGCACCGTCCGGTAAGCGCCCAGGTCGTCGAGGTCCACCTGCACGAAGCCAAACGCGGGGTTCGCCTCGACTGACCTCATGTTACTGCGCGCGCCCCGGCACAAATTGTCGAGCCCTACCACACGCTCGCCTGATGCCAGCAAGCGCGTGACGAGATTGACGCCGATAAGCCCTGCTGCGCCAGTCACCAGAATGGTCATGCTAGCTGTTTACCTCAACGGATGCCGCGATCGTCTGAGTGACTGGCAATGCCGCAGACTCGGCAATCAGCCGCTCAAGCTCACGCGCCTGATTATCCAGAGAATGCCGCTCACGCGCGCGTAACCAGGCTGAATCACCCATGCGCTGCAGATCTTCCGTGCTGGTGGCGAGAACGGCCTCCATGCCCTGTACCAGGTGCTCGACCGAGCCCGGCGGAATCAGCCAGCCATCTGTACCGTGCCGCACCAGCTCGGGGATCCCCGCTACCCACGTGGTGAGTACCGGACGGCGCAAACCCATCACCTCCATGATGACCATTGGCAGGCCTTCGGCAAAGCTGGGCAATACCAGGGCTCGTGCGCGCTGGATCTCCGCTCGCATCTGTTCCGTGCTCACCGCTCCGGCCAGGTGCACCTGCTGCTGCAGCCCATAGCGACGGATGGTGTCATCCAGCTGGCTGCGCAACTCGCCGTTGCCGATGAGTACGATCTCGAATGCTATGCCCTTTCCATGCAGGATGCGTGCGGCTTCGAGCAGCAGCAGCTGGCCCTTCTGCTCATTCAGACGGCCAATGCACACGAACCGTGGCTCCGACGGTACGGGCACTGGGGGTGCGGTGAAGAATCCGGGCTCCAACGCGCAATGCACCACCTTGACCTTGTGCCAGTGCCCGTGCTCCACCCAGCGATAGAGCTGCGCCCGTGCGTAGGAGGTGATGGCCACCGTAAACGCCGACCGACGGACCTTCTCGCCGAGCCCGAGAGGTCCCGGCGAATCAAATTCTTCCGGTCCATGCACAGTGAAACTGTACGGTGGCCCACCAAGTGCATTCGCCAGCATGACAATTTCCGCTGAGTTGGTACCGAAGTGGGCATGCACATGCGCCGCTTGCACCTGCTGGAGACGCTGCAGAAGTGCACAGGCCTCGATCAAATAGCCAAGGTGATAGGGCATGGGCCGCGTACCCCGCCAGCCCATGCGCAAAGCCAGCCCAAGCGCACTCAAAAAGCGGTCGGGCGCCCCCCGAAAGACCGTGAACACCTGCTGGAGCAGTCGCCACTGTGACTGTCCAAGGATGTAATGGGTGGCAGCCCGTTCATCATGGTCAACCTCATCCACCAGCTCACCATCCCAACCACGCAGGGCAATGCGCTCGACTTCCATGCCAAGCGCCTCCAGCCCGTGGATCTCTCGCCGGATGAAACTGTGGCTGACAGCGGGGTAGCGATTGACAAAGTATGCGATACGCGACTTCATGACTGATTGCCCGACTGGCGAGCCAATGTACCCGATTGTATCGGCTATTCACACGATATCTGGGCAATCACCGATAGCGCTGACGCTCGCGTGAATATCGGGCCCGCTCGCCCTAAAACAGAGCATAGGGCATTTCAATCTCGACCGCAGGCTTCCGGGAATCAGGCCCGGCGATTTGATCGCTTATGCTTGAGAAGTACAATTTCGCAGTTGCCACCCGCATCGGGCACCTCCGACGCATACCGCAGTGAACTTTGTTCTTTCAAATTACTTGAAGCTCCACGGCGGCGGCGCCTGATAACCCGACGTGGGGTTGCCGGATACAGTCCAGGCATAGCCTGGCGGGATCGACGGGTATCCACCACTGCTGGAATAGAGCGTGTTCCCAGTGATCGTCAGGGTTGTCGGCCAATACTGTGCTGAGTTCTCGACATTGATGGCGGACTGGAAATTACAGTATTGGGTGTTATTCACATACCACACGCTCTCTATTTCCAGCGCCGTGCCGCCGGTGCCTGTTCTCTGGAACGCGTGCCCAGGCCCTTCAGACTGGTCGCCGCAGCAGATTGCAGGCTGGCTTGCCAGGGAATTGGGCAACGATGACAGTAGGCGCGTGTCGCATGAAACTATCTACCGCACGCTGTTCATTCAGACCCGCGGTGCGTTGAAGAAAGAGCTCCTCGCGCACCTGCGCCGCGGGCGCTCCATGCGCTACGGCCGTCACTATCGCGGCAAGGTTGGCACCGGTGGCGGACAAATCGTCGATGCGGTCTCGATTCGTGAGCGCCCTGCGCAGGCCGAAGATCGCGCTGTTCCTGGCCACTGGGAAGGCGACCTGCTGTGCGGCACGCCGGGCACCCAGATCGCCACGGGAATAGGCATTTCAAATACCCCAGAAGCGGAGTCTGCCAGCCCAGGATCCCGGCCGCCACGGCCGCCGGGCTGGCCGGTTGCCCGCCGCGCCGACCCGGGCCGCGGCGTCCGACGCCGTTACCGCAACTCCAGCTCGCCCTGGGGGGCCCCCGCGACGGCGGCCTCGACCCGGCCGGCAGCGCCCGCGAGGCCAGGTGCC
>CAYOXI010000093.1:0-6956 GCA_964407855.1 uncultured Chromatiaceae bacterium | reverse complement strand
GGACGCATGCCGAAGCCCACCATCAGCTCGAACTCCTTGGCGTTGGTGCCGTGGGTAAAGGTGCCGGCATCGGTGCCAAAGGCGATCCTCACACCGGCCTCGTAGGCCCGCTCGAAGGCGCGGTACTCATTGCGCAGCTTCACCGAGGGCGGGTCGGGAATCCGGAAGATCGGCGGCGGATAGCTGGCCGACAGGGTGGGCACCAGCCACACGCCGGCCTTCTTCATCATCGCGATGGCTTCGTCATCGAGCAGGAAACCGTGTTCGATGGAGTCCACGCCGGCACGGATCGCGTCCTTGATCGCGACGGCGGAATAGGCGTGCGCGGTCGCCTTCAGGCCGAGCAGGTGTGCGGTGCTGACAATGGCCTCGACTTCGTCGGGAAACAGCTGTGGATCGAGGCCGGTGTTGGAGCCGAAGCCACCGGTCGCCGTGAACTTGATCACGTCGGCACCCAGCTTGTACTGGAAACGGACTGCCTGACGGCATTCGGCGACGCCGTCGCAGGTGGCGTTGGCCAGGCGCTCCGCGCCGTCGGCTGTGCGTTCAATCGGTATGCCGTCGCCGTGGCCGCCGGTGACCGCCACCGATGAGCCCGCTACCAGAATCCTGGGACCGATCATGCGCCCCTCATTGATGGCATTGCGCACGGCAAAGACAGACTGGTCGTTGGACCCGAGATCCCTCACCGTCGTGAAGCCGGCAGCCAGGTTCCGCCGCGCATACACCATCGCATTGACGGCGCCCTGGGCCGGCGTCGGCGGCTCCCGGTCGCCGCGCTCTACCCGCCGGCGGGCAAAGCTGGGCTTCCGCTCCAGGTGCACATGGGCATCCATCAGGCCCGGCAGCACAAAATGATCGCGGAGGTCGATCACCTCGACGCCGGAACCGGCCGGCAGGCCGGCTTCCTCCGGGGAACGTATGCCGCCGAGCACCTCTGCGATCTGGTCGTTGCGGACCACCACCGTCATGTCGCGGGCCGGCGGCTTGCCCGGCACGGCGAGCAGCGTCCCGGCGTGGATCAGCAGGTAGCGGTCCGCGGCGGGCGGCGAGCCCGCGGGCTGCCCGGCAGCGGGCTGTGCCGCGGCGGCCGTGGCCAGGGCCCACGCGACGACGGCCAGCGCTGCCGTCCAGATCGGCTGTTGCATGTTGATCAGGTCCCCCGGCGCAGTCGGTGGCACTGCGCCCCGTCATTGAAACGCCGTGGACAATTCCCCGCAAGCCTGTCGCGTTGCTACCGGAGAGCCCGCCCGGTCGTTGGGTATACTATCGTCCGGCCCCTGAGACCGCCGCCGGCGCGCCAGATGACCGGGCCCCTGCTTGAAGGTTTATCCATGACACGACTCCTGTGGGGCGCTCTCGGCGCCATGTCCCTTGCGCTCGCCGGTTGCGGGGGCAGCGGCGATGTCTCGAATGAACTCGCCATTCGCGTCATCCATGCCTCGGCGGATGCACCCCCGGTCAACCTGCTGCTGGACGGGGTCATCCTGCGCCCGGGGGTGGAGTACAAGGCGGGCACCGGCTACCTGTTCCTGACGCCCCGCAGCTACCGCCTCGGCATCGAGGCGCTGCTGCCCCAGGGCAACGCCATCATCGCCGAAACCGAGGGGCCGCTGGCGGCGGGCCTGCAGCGCACCGTGCTGGTCATCGGCAAGGCCGCGGATGCCAGCGTCGAGCTGCTGCCCATCGAACATGTTTTCGAGCGCATTCCCTCGGACCGGGCCCGGGTCGAGATCTTTCACGCAGCCCCTGACGCGCCGCCCGTCAATTTCACGCTGGTTTCCGCCACACCCGGCAGTGTGCCGGCGGTGGATACCACCCTCGAATACCAGCAGGCCCCCTTCGGCCGGGTGCTGATCGATCCGGCGTCTGACTACAGCCTGGAGATCAGCCTTGCGGCCGATCCGGACATGGTGCTGTACCGGGTGCCGTCACTGCCTGTTGCCGCCGGACGTGATCTGCTTTTCGTAATCGTCCCCAACACCGCCACCGGGCCGTCTCCGGTGTCGCTGCTGGTCAATGACGGATTCAACAACGGCGAACTCCAGGACGCCGATACGACCTCCGATGTCCGGGTCGTGCATGCGGCGCCCGATACCCCGGCCCTGAATGTGATCGCCGATCCGTCGGTGGCCGAGGATCCGGAGATTCCGCTCGCCACCGGCCTGAACTATCGCGAGTTCACAGGCTATATCCCGGTTCCCCCGGCGAACTACACGATCCGCGGCGTGCTCACTTCCGACCCGACTCCGGAGACGCCCCCCTTCACGCTGGCGCGCGCCCTGATCCAGGGCCAGCGGACGACGCTGCTGGCGACAGGCCTGCGGGGCAGCGACCCCGCCACCTTCGACGACCTCGCCCTGCAGGACGACGTCCGCGTCGTTGCCCTCCACGGCAAGGTACGGGTCATCGACGCGGCGCCAGCCGGCGCGACGGTGGATCTCTACCTGCTGACTACCGGGACCGACATCGCCACCGTGAACGCCACCATTGCGGGCCTGACCCTGCGGGCCCAGACGGGTCACCTGCGCATCGCGCCGGGTGAGTACACGGTCACATTCACGACGGCGGGCTCCAAGACGGTGCTCGCCACCGTCGACCTCGGGGAGGTCACAGGCCGGGTACAGACGGTGGTGCTGGTGGACGAGGTACGCGCGGTACCGGCGGACGATGGGCTGCCGCTGGATATCCTGGTGATCGACGACACGCTGTGAGGCGGTGTCCTGCCCGGGTCCGGTTCCGGACTGGCTAAGGCTAGTAGCGGGCCACTGCCGGATCGATTTCCCGGGCCCAGGCGTCGATCCCGCCGGCGAGGTTGAAGATGCGGGTATGACCACGGCGTCGGTAGCGCTCGGCCACGTTCTGGCTGCGGCCGCCCCGGTGGCAGTGGAAGATGATCGGCGTATCGGGCGCGAGTCCGTCGATGGCTTCCATCGCGGCCTCGTCCCAGGGCCGGGCAGCCGGGATCGCAGCCGTGGCGCGCTCTTCATCTCCGCGTACGTCGAACAGCAGGGGGGTTTCGCCCCGGTCGAGCATGGCCTTGAGTTCCTGCACCGTCAGCTGGAGGACGGGCGGTGGGGCATTGGGATTATCGAAGCTGAAGCCCTGGCCCTGGAGACTCTCCCTGACCGCTATCCGCAGGCCGTCGGCCCGGGCCGCACTCCAGCGATCCAGCTGGATGGCGACCGGCGAGCCCACTGCGTCCACGCCGTCGGGCCGGGGCGGGTCGAGCGACATGGAATGCTCAAAGCCTGCATCGATCTTCAGGTGGATGGTCGTGCCCGGGCGGCTCTGCAGCGCGTTGCCCATGATCTCGGTTGCGGCAGGATCAAGCTCGATGCGCGGCGGCCCGGCGGGCGGCGGGGGTATGCCCAGCACGTCGCCCAGCTCGCCGGATGCGAACAGTTCGTTGACGATATCGCTGCCGCCGATCAGCTCGCCGTTGATGTACAGCTGGGGAATCGTCGGCCAGTTGCCATAGGCCTTGATGCCTTCCCGGATGTCCGGATGCTGGAGCACGTCTACCGTCAGGTACTCGGGGAGCAGCATGTCGAGGGAGGAGACCACCTTGGCGGAGAAGCCGCACTGGGGCTGTCCCCGGTTGCCCTTCATGAAGAGCACGACCCGGTTGTCCCGGAGCAGGTCGTCAATGACCTCGCGGGTAGACAGGCTCACCGGGGTCAGACCGAAAAGCTGGAGCCGCAGCCACAGGTCGTGGCGGCGTTGGGATTACGGATCACGAACCGGGCCCCTTCGAGGTCGTTCTTGTAGTCTATCTCCGCACCGGCGAGGTACTGGATGCTCATGGGGTCGATCAGCAGGGTGACACCCTCGTTCCGCACCTGGGTATCGCCGTCGTCGAGATTCTCGTCGAAAGTGAAGCCGTACTGGAAGCCCGAGCAGCCGCCACCCTGGATGAATACCCGCAGCTTGAGATTGGGGTTGCCTTCCTCGGCGATCAGTTCCGCCACCTTGGCGGCGGCGGCAGCCGAAAAATCGAGCGACGGAGCGCCGGTTGAAATTGCTGTATCCATTTGAAAACCCTATCTGTGGCCGCGTCAGACTGTCAAGCTACAGTGGAGCCGGTGCGGAGTCTTTGCAAGTCCGATGAGCGCCATCATACAGCCACCGGCTGGCGTGCTCGACGCCTGGTCCCTTTCCGGCGCCGCAGTCACGCCGCTGGGCAGCGGGCTGATCAACCACACGTGGCTCGTGGCACACGCCGGCCGGTCTTATGTCCTGCAGCAGCTGCACCCCGTTTTCCCCCCCGAAATCAACATGGACATCCAGGCCGTGACCCGGCACCTGCGCGCCCGGGGCCTGGTTGCCCCCGAATTGCTGCCGACGCGGGCGGGTCAGTTGTGGCTGGCGGAGGGCGGACAGGTCTTGCGCCTGATGACCCATATCCCGGGCGCGAGCCTCGACCGGCTGGCGGAGCCTTCCCAGGCCCGGGAGGCCGGCGCGCTGCTGGCGCGCTTTCACCGGGCGCTCGAGGACTTCGCGGCACCGTTTCACAACCGCCGGCCGGCAGTGCACGACACGGCCCGGCATCTGGCGGCCCTGGAGAAGGTGCTGGACAGCCACACTGGCCATCCGCAATTCGCTGCCGTCCAGCCTCTGGCCAGACGGATACTGGCGCTTGCCGGGTCCCTGCCGCCGCTGCCGGACCTCCCCGGGCGGGTGGTCCATGGTGACCCCAAGATCAACAATCTGCTCTTCGACCCCGCTGGCCGGGCGCTGTGCTTCATCGACCTGGACACCCTCGGCCGGATGCCCCTGCCGCTGGAACTCGGTGATGCCTTTCGCTCCTGGTGCAATCCCCGGGGCGAGGATGACCAGTACGGCGGCTTCTCCCTGCCGCTGTTCGAGGCCGCGATTGCCGGCTATGCCGGTGAGGCGCGTGGCTGGATCACGCGAGCAGAATGGCAGGTCATCGTGCCGGCGACGCTGACCATCTACGTGGAGCTGGCCGCCCGCTTCTGCGCGGATGCGCTGAACGAAAGCTATTTCGGCTGGGATGCACGGCGCTTCGCCACCCGCAGCGCACACAACCAGGTGCGGGCGGCGAGCCAGCTGACGGCAGCGGACCAGCTGGCAACCGTCGCGGCCGAAGCGGAGGCCATCGTGGTGCAGGCCTTCACGCCCGGCCGCTAGTCAGGTTGCCCAGCAGGCTCACCACATACCAGGCGTACCCGGTCGGCGGATAGGGCCGCATATGGCGGTGCGGCGCAGTGGTTTTTTCGGCATGATGGGGCGTCGGGGGTTCGCTCATCGGGGCCTTTAAATCACGGGGTGGGGCGCGATATTGCCAAGTTGACCGGCTGGTGACTGATTGTTCACCAACTACTGACGATGGGGGATACTGGTCGTGATGAAAAGAAAAATCGTGGCGGGCGTACTGGTCGGTGGGCTTGTCGCAGGCCCGGTCGCCGCCCAGATCGAGGAAATCCTGGTCACCACGCGGAAGATCGAGGAGAACCTCAAGGACGTACCCCTGGCGATCACCGCCTTCAGCGAGGCAGAGATCCAGGCAGCCGGCATTGCCAGCCTGTCCGATGTGGCTGACTTCACGCCCGGTCTCCAGTTCTTCAACCCTCTCGGCGAAACGCTGCCAGTGCCCTTCATCCGGGGCATAGCGCCCACGGACATCCGCGATTCAGAGAATAACGCGGCCATCTTCGTCGATGGTGTCTATGTTTCCGGTCGGGAGGGGCTGAACTTCAGCCAGCTCGACGTGGAGCGCATCGAGGTCGTCAAGGGCCCCCAGAGCGCCCTCTACGGCCGCACGGCCTTCAGCGGCGCGATCAATTACGTCACCAAGCGGCCCTCGGACATCTTCGAGGCGACCGCCGAAACCACCATCGGCAACCGCGGCAAGCTGCTCGGCAAGGCTTCCGTCAGCGGCCCGCTGATTCCCGGCCTGCTGAGCGGCCGGCTGGCCGCGCTCTACGACGACTGGGATGGCTCCTATGACAACCCCCTCAGCAATGTGGATGTGGGTGGCTACCAGTACAAGACCACACAGGGCAGCCTGCTGTTCACGCCGACCGACAACCTGACGGCCTACCTGTCCGCCTATATCTCCAGCGACAAGATCGACGACTCGGCCACCACGACCATTTCCACCAACTGCGAGGACACCGCGCTCTACAACACCCGGCTGCAGTTTGACGATGGCACGCCGGCTGGCAGCAACCTGGGCAACTTCTGCGGCAAGGTGCCGAAACTGACGGACGACAACATCCCCAAGATTGCCGGCGCCGTGGGTGAGGACCGGGACGTGATCCGTTTAAGCCTGAATGTGGACTGGGAACTGAATTACGGCACCCTGTCCTTCCTGACCGGCTACAGCGATACCGACCAGGAGGCGGTGCTGGACTTCGGCCGGGGTCTCGGTTACGACGTTCCTTTTGTCTATTGCAATGGCTTTGCGGCCTCTCCGTTGTGCCTTACGAGCGACCCGCTGCAGGTATTCTTCGCCGGTGTCCTCAACTTCGAGGGCGGGGTTGAAACCCGCGAGATCAGCCAGGAGATCCGCTTCACCAGTCCCCAGGACCAGGACGTGCGCTGGTCTGCGGGGGTCTACGCCTTCAGGGCCAAGACCACTGAATTCGTGGGCAATCCGCGCATCGTCAATTCCGCAGAAGACAGCCCCTTCGTCCAGGGACAGCCCCCCGACGACCTGGCCCTGTTCTGTCCCTGCCTGCCGCTCACCCCCAACTCCATCCTGGCCCCCTTCGGCAGCTTTGTCTTCGGGCCGAGCTTCGAGCCGGTGGGGTCCCCGGTTGGCCAGGTGCTGCCGGACGGCAGCATCTCCACGGGCTTTATGGATACCGGCTTCAAGCTGCTGGAAGCCGAGGACGAATCCATTTCCTTCTTCGCCTCGGTGGACTGGGATTTCCTCGAGCGCTTTACCGCCCGGCTGGAAGGCCGCTATACCCGTGATCCCAAGGAAC
>CAYOXI010000092.1:0-6995 GCA_964407855.1 uncultured Chromatiaceae bacterium | reverse complement strand
GCCCCGCCGGTCGCCCCGGTACCACTGCCGGCGGCCGGGTGGTTCATGCTCACCGCGATGGGGGCAATCCTGGGTGCGGGGGCGCGCCGGCGCCGGGGACAGGCTGCGAAGCCCTAAGTCCCGGGTCCGGCCACGAAGCCGGCTTCGCGCTGATGCCGGAGAGCAAGGACCAGCACCACGTCCTCTGCCTCCTCGTAGCTGTACAGAGCCACATAGCCCGACCGACCCCGGGAAATAATCAGTTCCCGGAGCCCGTGCTCAACCAGCCTGCCGACGAGAGGGTGGTTGGCCAGTACCTCGATGGCCTCGATGATCAGGTCCGCCGTTTGCCGCGCCGATGCCGGATCTGTTTCCAGCAGAAAATCCGCCAGCCGGTCCAGGCCAGCGAGTGCCTGGCCCGCATAGACTATTTCCGCCAAGTCCCGGGCTTGGGTTTCGATGTGGGTTTACGCCGCACCCGGGCATCGAGGTAGGCGTGAACTTCACCGGCCCGATAGCCGATGCCGGACTTCTTCAGGGCCTTTCGCGCCGCGACGGCCTCCGCAACGAACCCGGCACGGCGATCAGCGGCGGCGGCAGCTGAACGGATCGCCTCGACCATGAAGGCATGGGGGCTGATCCCGCTGCGCTTTGCTGCGGCGATGGCCTGGTGTTTTACGTCGTCAGGAAGCTTCAGGGAAGTTGTTGCCATGCTGCTGCCCGGTCCGGGAAGAGGTGACACCATGGTAGCACCGGCGGAACCGGTATGTCAGCCAGACATAGCCTGCTGCAGTCAGGGGCTTGAATCGCTCACCCCGGTCACGCATACTCCCAGCGGAAGCCTGCCCGGGTTGGTCACCTGCGTGGCGCCGAACCGCCGATAAGAGCGGCATGCATGACCCACCCCCGAGACCACCAACTGTCGGAGCCATTGCCATGCTGACTGTTGCCATCAGGTCCATTGTCGTCGCCCTGAGCTTCGCGGCGATCGCGCTGCCAGCATCGGTGAGGACAACGGCTTCTGGAGGACGGTGCGCAGCCCGGCAGGCAGCGGCGATGCGCGACCGACGAATAGGTCGACGGCGAATCCGTGCATCGAAAAGTCTCTGGGCAGCCACGCTGCTGGGCGCCTGCGGCCTCGCAGCGCCGGAAGGCGCCCACGCGGTGCTGCTGCTCTACGAGCCGTTTGGCTATGCCGCTGGCACCGTTCTCGACGGCACGCCTGCCACGGGTCAGAACCTGAGCGGAAATTTCACCGCGCTGGGCACCGCTCCCCAGCAGAAGCTGACCGTCACCAGCCCCTCACTCGACTACGGCAGTCTCAACGGCACGCCCGCCGCGTCGGGCCTGCGGATCAGCGATACCCTCGGCGTGACCGCCGCCGGGGCCAGCGTGAGCCTCGCGCAGCCGATCGGGATTGCGCCCGGCGAGACGATCTACTGGAGCGCCTTGCTGACCCTCGACGATCGCCTGAACGGCAACCACTTCGCCAACATCACGCTGACCGACGACGCTACCGGAGATTTTCTCGTCTTCGGCGAGCCGGTCGTCGGTGTCGGCGGCCTGCGGGTCGCAGCGAGTACCCAGGCGACCGGTGAGCTCGTTGCGGACGGAACCGACAACGCCTTCACGGACGGCAATACCGTGTTGCTGATCGGGCGCTACTTCAACAGCGCAGCGCCTGGCGGCGACCTGCTGCAACTCGTCAGCTACGACACCACGCTCGCTGCGATGCTCCCGTCGAGCTTCGACCCGCTCGATCCCAACGCCGGGAACTCGTACACCGTGGAGGGCCTGGACATCGACCTCGAGCGGATCTCCTCGATCACGTTCACGATCCGGGGCCTCGACAATAACTTCATCGATGAGCTGCGGATCGGCACAACCTATGCGTCCGTCGCCGTCGTGCCGCTGCCGGCGGCAGGGTGGTTCATGCTCACCGCGATGGCAGCAATCCTTGGTGTGGGGGCGCGCCGGCGCCGGGATCCGCCCTACTCCGGATCGTAGGGATAATCACCTCGCCCGCCACGTTTTTTCTACAATCCCCGGGTGGACAGCCGCCCTAACCCCGACCCGGCGGCGCCCGCCGGCGCCGTTTCCGTCGCCCCCCCTCCCCCTCTGGGCGGACCTGCTGCCTCTCGTGGTCGTCCACGTCTGCTACGTGCTCTCTGCCACGGCGGGACTCATCCCCTAGTGCGTGCCCTACCTGGAAGGCTGCACCTCGGTCAGCTCGAGCGGCCGTTACGTCGCGGCCGTCTTCCTCATCCACTACAGCGTGTTCCTGGGTTCGCGGGGGGATTTCTACAACCTGATGCGCCGCTTCGGCGTGACGGTGTACTTCGGCGCGAGCTACCTGGCCCAGCTGATCCTGCTGTCCCGGCTGGCGCGCCTGCGCCGCGCGGGCCGGTTGTCCCTCCCGGGATGGATCGTGCCGGCCCTGCTCGGTCTCGCCATCGCGCTCATCCTCGTCGGCCTCGCCGGCATTCCGGTCACCCACCTGGTGCCGGAGGACATTCGCCCGGGCAAGCATCGGCTGCAGAACACCATCGAATGGAATTTCTGCCTGCTGCTGGTCGCGAGCTACGGGATCTACTGGTGGGCCTGGCGGCGCAGCGGGTTCACGGCCAGCTTCGCGACGGACCCGGGGGGCCGCGACCGTGCCATCATTGGGCCATGGGAACGGGATTCGAAGTCCCCGGACGCGCGGTGAACGACACGGCGACCCCGGGCGACGAAAGGGCGATCGACGGGGTGTTCAACTTCCGCGACCTGGGCGGCCTGGCCACGGTCGGCGGCCGCCGCACCCGGCCGGGCCTCGTGTACCGCGCCGATGGCCTGCACCGGGCGTCGCCCGAGGGTCGGCGTTACCTCGTCGGGCGCGGCGTCCGTCGGGTCATCGACCTGCGGACCGCCGCGGAAACCCACCGCGAAGGACGGTTCGACGGCAATGGCGTCATCTACGTCCATGCGCCGGTCGTCGACTCGCTTGGCCGGTTCGGTACACCCCCCGAGGGCGTCGACGATCTCCTGCTCCACCACTACCGGCGCATGCTCGACGACAACGGACCGGGCTTCGCCCGGGTGCTCGGGCTGGTGGCCGACAGCCTCGATGCTGCCGAACCCGTCGTGTTCCACTGCGCGGCCGGCAAGGACCGCACCGGCGTGCTCGCCGCGCTCCTCCTCGCCGGTATTGGCGTCGACGACGACATCGTGGCCGATGACTACGCCCGGTCCCACCCGGCCATGATCCACATGGTGGCCTGGCTGGAGCAGCGGGCCGTCGGCACCGGGGAGGAGCGGATGGCGGCCCTGGGCCTCACCCCCGGGCTGACGTCAGCCCTGCTGCGGGCCGAACGGACCACGATGCTGGCGCTGCTGACCGAACTCCGGGCGGCCTACGGCACGCTCGGTTCGTTCCTGGACGCGCTGGGCGCCGGTCCGCACCTGAGCCGGATCGCCAACCGGCTGCTCGAGCCCATGGCCTGAGACCAACCAGGCGTTCACCGGGCGGTGCCGGGGACGTCAGGCTGGTGCATAGCGCACCACGCCTGCCTCATCCTTCACGGCGCGCGCAAGTCCTCGCCCCACCAGGCAATTGACATGCGCAATTGCCTCCCCCGTGGCCAGGCCGGGCAGATCAGGCCCGATCGGGCGCGATCAACCGGGCCTGGCCGGCCGCGGGCGGATCGCCCAGGGGATAGGCCAGCACGGGCTTGCTGCGCCTGACCGCGATCTCTTCAACGCCATCAGTGAACATGCGGCCATGCTAGCCCAGCACCAGCACGCTCTCACCTGTATCTCCCCGCGCGACGGACCTCACATTCCGCCCCTTTACCCGCCCTGCCGTCTGCTGGATACTGGCCGCAACATTCCGCGGCCGGGGAGTCAGGCGTGCAGATGGCGGGAACCAGGAACCTCCACTGTGCGGTGCCCGGTGCCCTGCTGGCCATTGTCGTCGCGGGTTGCGGCGGTGGAGGCGGTGGTGCGGCCCCGCCCGACGGCCTCACCATGGCTGCAGCCCACCACTTTCTCCTCCAGACAACTTTTGGTCCCCGGCCCGCGGACATCCAGGATGTGCAGGCGCTCGGCTACCGTGACTGGATCGACCGCGAGATCCGCCGGACCCCGTCGCGCCAGCTCCCGTACCTCCTGGCGCTGCCGGGTCCCCCGGCGGGCGTTGCACAGATCGATCGCCACGATGCCTTCTTCCAGAACGTGATGACCGGGCCCGACCAGTTGCGCCAGCGCGTGGCCTTTGCGTTGTCGCAGGTGTTCGTCGTGTCGGAGAACAGCGGTTTGTTCAACTTCCCGCTGGCGCTTGCCCACTACCATGACCTGCTGGCCGGGAACGCCTTCGGCAACTACCGGCAGCTGATGGAAGAAGTGACCCTCAGTCCCGCGATGGGCTACTACCTGAGCATGCTCGGTAACGAAAAGCCGGATCCCGGCCGCAACATCCGTCCCGACGAGAACTACGCGCGGGAGCTCATGCAGCTGTTCACTATCGGGCTTGTTGAGCTGAACCTCGACGGCACTGTGCGTCTGGACGGCAGTGGGCAGCCGATACCGACCTACGATCAGTCCATCATCGAGGGGTTTGCGCACGTCTTTACGGGCTGGACCTTCGGTGGCTCGCCCGGCTTCTACGCGCCATCCTTCGATTTCCTGCGACCAATGGCGCCTTTCGACGAGTTCCACGACACCGGGCCCAAGAAGCTGCTCGGCGGTACTGTGCTGGCAGCCGGAGGCACTGCGCAGCAGGATCTGGAAGCCGCCCTCGACAACATCTTCAACCACCCTAACGTCGGGCCGTTCGTCGCAAAGCAGCTCATCCAGCGCCTGGTCACGAGCAACCCTTCCCCGGCCTATGTGGAGCGCATCGCCCGGGTATTCAACGACAACGGCCGCGGCGTCCGTGGCGACCTCGCCGCCGTGATTCCCGCCATGCTTCTCGATCCGGAGGCGCGGGACACGCCGCCCGCCGACAGCGCCGGCAAGCTCGGCGAGCCCCTGCTGCGTCTCACCCGGCTCTGGCGGGCTTACGACGCCAGTGCGCCGAACGGTCGCTATCTCGCGCCGGGCTTGCTGGCCCTGATCGGACAGGCGCCGCTTGCGGCCCCGTCGGTATTCAACTTCTTCCAGCCGTCCTACGCTCCTCCCGGCGAACTGGTCGAGCGCGGGCTGGTGGCGCCCGAGATGCAGATCTCGACCGAGTTCTCGGTGGCCCTGCTCGCGAATATCCTCGGCAACTACGCATTCATCTGGAACAACTACGGTACTGACCTGCCACCGGAACTGGTGCGTATCGATCTGTCCGGCGATGAGTCCTACGCCGACACGCCCGCCAGGCTCGTCACCCGCGTTGCCCAGCGGCTCACGGGCGGCGTGGTCTCGCCGACGCTGCGCGCCGAAGCGGAGGCCCTTGCCGCGCAGTACAACGCAACGGATCAACGGCTGTTTCGCATGGTCGAGGTGCTCAATCTCTTCCTCATGTCACCCGAGTTCGCGCTGGAGGGCACTCCATGAGGATGCCTCGACGGACATTCCTGAGATCCTCGCTGCTGGGCACGATCGCGATCGCCGCTGCTGGCCGCCTGCCTGTCGCAGAGGCCGCGCTCACGGGCGATCGGGCACTGGTCTGCCTGTTCCTTCTCGGCGGCAACGACTCGTTCAACCTGCTGGTCCCGCGCAGCACGGCCGAGTACGACGTCTACGCGGCTTCCCGCCAGAACCTCGCTGTCCCGCAGGCCTCGCTCCTGCCCATCGCACCGATGGGGATGGGGGCCAATGACTTTGGCCTGCACCCGGCGGCCACGGAGCTCCAGAACCTGTTTGAGTCCGGGCGAGCCGGTTTCGTTGCCAACATCGGGCCGCTGATCCAGCCGACGACCAAGCAGCAGGTGATCGAGCAGTCGGTGCCTTTGCCGCCGCAACTTTTCTCCCACAACGACCAGCAGGACCAATGGCAGACGCTGAAGGGCCGGGGCACGACGACGACGGGCTGGGCCGGCCGGGTCGGCGATCTCCTGGAGGAGGAACTCGGCGACCAGCTGATGCCGATGAACGCATCACTGCTCGGCAACCTGCCGTGGCAGGCTGCCGAGAGCGCGCTGGCCTACGCAATGGCACCCAGCGGTGTGGTTGACTACGCCTACATCGCCGACGGCATTCCCGGCGCTCCGCGCCGGCGGCTGGCATTCGAGCGACTGCTGGCGGCGAACCAGGGCAGTGTCTACGGCCGCGCCCTGGCACAGGTGAACGACCGCGCGCTGCTCTACGCAAACCGGGTCAGCACGGCCATCGCGGCGGCACCGCCGATCGGCACCGTGTTCCCGGCCGACGACCTGGGTGGCCAGCTGTCGATCGTCGCGAGGCTGATCGGTGCCCGCGGGCAGCTCAACATGCGGCGGCAGGTGTTCATTGTCGCCACCGGCGGGTTCGACACGCACGATTTCCAGAACGAATTGCAGCCTGACCTGCTCGGCAAGGTGAGCAGCAACCTGGCCGCCTTCCAGTCCGCGCTCGAGGAGCTCGGCGTCGAGAACGACGTCACCACGTTCACGATGTCCGACTTCGGCCGGACGCTGACGAGCAACGGTGACGGCACGGATCATGGCTGGGGGAGTCACCAGATCGTGATGGGCGGCGCGGTCGCAGGCCGCGCGATCTACGGCGAAATGCCCCGGCTCGAGATCAATGGCCCCGACGACATCGGTGGTGGGCGCATCGTGCCGACGATCGCCGTCGACCAGTATGCCGCGACACTGCTCCGCTGGTTCGGCCTGACGGAACAGCAGATCGACGCCGTGGTGCCGGGGCTGGTCGCGTTTCCTTCCCGGGATCTGGGCTTCCTGGTCTAGCGAGCCTGTCCCCGATCTGTCCCCGCGCCTACTCCGGGTCGTAGGCCAGGTTCGACGCGAGCCAGCGCTCCACGGTGACCACCGGCAGGTTCTTGCGCCGGGCGTAGTCCTCGACCTGGTCCCGGGCGATGCGGCCCACGGCGAAGTAGCGGGACG
>CAYOXI010000091.1:4657-7076 GCA_964407855.1 uncultured Chromatiaceae bacterium | reverse complement strand
GCGAGCTATGGCCTGGATGCGCCCTACTGGACGGGACGTGCCTCGGTCGATCATCCGGAGGTGGTCACGCGGCTCAAGACGCATCTGGGCGACCTGGCTGCGCATGACCATGCGGAGGCCCAGGCGAGCAGGCTGCCCGCGGACTACGAGCGGGCTGCCGGCTGGTACCGCCGGTTCCTCGCGTATTTCCCCGAAGATCCGGAGTCGGCGGATCGCAGCTTCCTGCTCGGCGAACTGCTCTTCGAGTCCCGCAATTTTGCCGAGGCCCGGGACAGCTACCTCCGGGCCGCCTATACCTATCCCGGTTACGGCAAGGCGCCGGAGGCAGGCTATGCGGCCCTGCTGGCCTCCCGCGAGCACGAGGCCCAGCTGGCCGGCCCCGAGAAGGTCGCCTGGCACGACGCGCATGTGGAGCATGCGCTGCGCTTTGCCGCGAGCTTTCCGTCGCATCCCCAGGCCGGCGCCGTGCTGACCACGGTCGCGGAGGAACTGTTTGCCGCCGGCCAGCTCGAGCGTGCTGTCCAGGTGGCGGGTCTGGTGGTCACGCTGCAGCCACCGGCCACCGCGGAGCTTGAGCGCGTGGCGTGGACCGTGCTGGCCCATGCGCGCTTCGATCTGGGTCGCTTTGCGGAAGCCGAGCAGTCTTACCAGCGCCTGCAGGGCTACGACCTTCCGCCCGCGCAGCGGCAGGAAGTGGAGGGACGGGTGGCCGCCTCCATCTATCGCCAGGCCGAGATGGCCCAGGCCGGCGGCCAGGTGGACGAGGCGGTCAGCAATTACCTGCGCATCGCGGCGGCAGCGCCGGGTTCGGACATCCGTCCCAACGCGCTGTTCGATGCCGCCACGCTGCTGCTGACCAACGAGCGCTGGACCCAGTCCGTGGATCTGCTCCAGCGCTTCCGGCGCGAGTTCCCGGCGCACGCCTTCAACCAGGATGTGACGGCGAAGCTCGCGGTGGCTCTTAAGGAGGACGGGCGTGATGGTGAAGCCGCCCTGGAGTATGAGCGCATTGCCGACAGCGACCCCGACATCGCTGTCCGGCGGTCGGCTCTCTGGCAGGCCGCCGAGCTGCATGGCAGTGCGCAGGATGCCGCAGCCGAAGCCCGGCTCTACGCCACCATCGTCGAGCGCTTTCCCGCGCCCTATGCCGAGGCCCTCGAGGCGCGGCACCGGCTGGCGGAACTGGCGGGCCGCGAGGCCGACTGGAACACCCGGCAGCGCTGGCTGCAGGCCATCGTCCAGGCCGACGGTGCCGCCGGCGCCGAACGCAATGATCGCAGCCGCCTGCTGGCCGCGATGGCGGCCCTCGAGCTGGCACGCCCCTACCGGGACAGCTTCATGGCCGTCAGCCTCACGATGCCGCTGGACCTCAGCCTGAGACTCAAGAAGACCCGGATGGAGCAGGCCCTGGCCGCCTACGGCAGTGCCGCAGCCTACGGCGTCGGTCCGGTGATGACTGCGGCCACCTTCGAGACCGCCGAGCTCTATTACGAATTCAGCCGGGCACTGATGGCTTCCGAAAAGCCCCGCGACCTCGATGCCGACGAACTCGAACAGTACGACGTCCTGCTGGAGGAGCAGGCCTTCCCGCTGGAGGAAAAGGCTATTGAGCTGTTCCGGGTCAACGCCGACCGCGCAACCGATGGTGTCTATGACGAGTGGGTGCGGGCCAGCTTCGCCCGCCTGCGCGTCCTGGCACCCGGTCGCTACGCACGAACGGAGAGGAGCGAAGATGTTGCAACCTGGATGGAGTAGGGGCGGTATGCGCGGCAGTATCCTCGCAGTCCTCGCGCTGGTCTTGACCGGCTGCAGCGGGGCACCCCAGCGCGGATCCAACCCGGCAGCGGCCGGTGAGCTGGCGCCGGAAGTCCAGGCCCGCTACCAGGCAACGCTCGACCGCCTGCGCGCCGGCGAACCGTCTGCCGTGGCGGAACTCGAGCGGCTCACCCGCGAACAGCCGGGCCTGGCGGGGCCGCTGTTCAATCTCGCCCGGGTGCGGGCCAGTGCCGGCGATGAAGCGGCAGCCCAGTCGCTGCTGGAGCAGGCCACCAGGGTATGCAACCGCTGTGGCGCCGTCTGGAATGAGCTCGGCATCATCCATCGTCAGCAGGGCAGCTTCCCCGAGGCGGAACGCGCGTACCAGCAGGCCATTGCCCGGGAGCCGGGCTATGCGCTGGCGCACTTCAACCTGGCGATGCTCTACGAAATCTACCTGCAGCGACCGGATCTCGCGCTCGAGAACTACGAGCGCTATCGGGTACTGGATGATTCTGCGCAGGCAGGTGGGGAGGTGGATCAGTGGATAGCGGAACTGCGCCGCCGGGTCGCCACCGGCACCAAGACGGCCCGTGCGGAGGGCAGCACGTGAACCGGCGATACGAGTACGGTTGGTGCGCCGCGCTGGGCATCCTGATGCTGT